>JBKPRU010000254.1:0-12341 GCA_046734675.1 Acidobacteriota bacterium | reverse complement strand
CCCTGATACGGGTCGGCGGCGAACTGGCTCTTGAACGGCTCCGGCGGCGCATAGGGCGTGTGGGGATCGTACAAATGCACCCACGCGAAGAACGGAGAGCCGCGATGCTGATCGATCCACGGCAGTGCGTGATCGACCACCTCGTTGCCGGGACGCTGGATGTTCCCCATCGAGAACACGCGGTACTTCGACAGATCGAAATCATCGAAGTAGGTGTCGAAGCCCTGCGAGATGCCCCACTTCGAGTCGAGGACATACGCGGCGATGAAGCCCCCGGTCGCGTAGCCGCGTGCTTTGAGGACCTCCGCAAGCGTCTGCTCCTTCTCGTTGAGGAAATAGCCGCCGTTGTCGCGGACGCCGTGCTGCGGTGGGAAGCGGCCGGTGAACAGCGACGAGTGGGCCGGCAACGTGATCGGCGCCGCCGTGCTCGCGTGATCGAAGAGGACGCCCTCCCCGGCCAGCGCGTCGAGCTGAGGCGTGCCCGCGTTCGCGCGCCCGTAGGCGCCGATCCGGTCGGCGCGCGTGGTGTCCAGCGTGACGACGACGAGATTCAGCGCGGAGCGATTTACTCCGCGCGGGAGCGTGCCGAAGTCGGCTTCGCCGGACACGACGTGCCGCGGACGAACGAGGAATACGGCAGCTGCCCCAGTGACCAACAGTGCAGCAATGGTGATGAACAGCCATCGCGGCGTGACGGAGCGCGGCCGCGGGAGCTCAGGATGAGGTGACGCCGACTTCGACGGCCGGGACCCGGCGGCGGAGCTGCGCTTAGGCACGATTCAAGGGGTTGGATTGCGCGGTGATGAAGTTCGAACTTCTGGTGATCAACGAGCGTCCGCGCTTGACGGTTAACCATTTTAGCATTAGAACTTACGCCCAAATCGAGAACGGGATCGCACGCGGCATTCCGCTTGCTGCACCGCCGCGATTACCGCCGAAGGAGGAGGATCTACTTTGACACCATCCTTGACCCGCACTGCGGCCTGCGCGTTGAGCATCACGCTCGCGCTCGGTGCTGCCGCGGTGCCCTGTGCTGCGGCTGACACGCCGGGCACGAACGGGAGCTCCACCGCGCTGACCCGCTTGTCTCCGGCGAGCCGTGCAGTGCTCGCGCGCACGAGCGGTCCCGCGGCTTCCGCCCAGGATCAACCGGGCGCGACCGGCAGCTCACAGTCGTTCTTCAAGACGAAGAAGGGCGCGGTCACCCTCGCCTTGATGGGCGCCGGCGTCGGTTTCACGATCTGGTCGATCAATCACGATCGCAAGCCGGTGAAATCTCCGGTCCGTTGAGCACTGAGGAGGCAGAACCAGACATGCACAGAGTTATCAGGATTGCCGCAGTGCTGCTGCTGGCCGCACTGACTGCGGCGCCAGTCCTGTCGCAGACCTTGACCGGCTCGATCACCGGGTCGATCAAGGACGAACAGGGCGCCGTCCTGCCCGGCGTCACCGTGACGCTGACGGGCAAGCAGGGCACGACCACGCAGGTCACCGACGCGAGTGGCACCTATCGCTTCCCGGCGCTGGAAGTCGGCACGTATGCGGTGTCGGCGGAACTGAGCGGCTTTCAGAAAGCCAGTCAGCAAAACATCCAGATCTCACCAGGACGGGAACTGGCGATCGATCTCGCGATGAAGGTGGGGGGCCTGTCGGAAAACGTCACGGTCACCGGCGAATCGCCGGTCGTCGACGTCAAGAGCAGCGCGACCGAGACGACGATCTCGCAGTCGCTGCTGTTCAGCGCGCCGATCACCCGCACGGCGATCAACGTGCTGAACTATGCGCCGGGCATCAGCAACGGCTCGGCCTACGGCGGCGGCGCCGACTCGGGCAACGCGCTGCTGATCGACGGCGTCGACACGCGTGACCCCTCCGGCGGCACCGCGTGGACGTTCTACAACTACAACGTCGTCGAGGAGTACCAGTTCCAGGGGCTTGGCGCTCCGGCGGAGTACGGCGGCTTCACCGGCGCGGTGGTCAACACGATCACCAAGTCTGGCGGCAACCGGTTCTCCGGCCTGTTCGACTTCTTCGGATCGAACGGCAGCATGGGCAGCAACAACGTGTCGGACGAGATCGCGGCGCAGAATCCCTCGCTCGCGGATCCCGCCAAGACGAAGAAGTACGCGGACATCACCACGCAGTTCGGCGGTCCAATCAAGCAGAACAAGCTGTTCTTCTTCGCGAGCGCGCAGCGCTTCCTGCTCGAAACGGATCCCACAGGCGGCGTGACCAAGCGTCACGAAGTGAGCCCGCGCCTGAATCTGAAGCTGACGTGGCAGCCGAACCCGAACAACAACATCACCGGCCATCTGCAGTACGACGCCTACAACATCATCGGCCGGGCGGGTGTGTCGGCGTTGATTGCCAACGACCTGCTGACCAATCGCGAGGACGCCCCTGAGTACGTCTGGATGACCCAGTTCCGGCATCTCTTCAACTCGAACACGTTCGCCGAGGTGAAGTACACGGGCTGGTGGGGGTTCTACGATTTGAACCCGGAGTCGACCGCATCCGCCCACGGCAACGAGCTCGGGCTGGTGACGGACTCACAGGGCTGGTTCTACTACGCCGATCGCACACGCGACCAGGTGAACGCCAACATCACGCACTATGCCGAAAAGTTCGGACGCCACGAGCTGAAGTTCGGCGCTGAAATCGAGCACAGCACGACGCGCGACCGGTACGGGTACAACAACAACCTGTACTTCTACGACTACGGCGGCGTGCCGTACTACGCGTACAGCTACAGCTACGATCTCTCGGCGGTCAACACGCGGCAGTCGGTGTTCGCGCAGGACGCGTGGCATCTCACCAACCGCCTGACCGCGAACCTCGGCGTGCGCGGCGATTACGTCCAGGGGAAGGGCGAGAGTGGCGGCAACGTGTATTCGAGCAGCAACTGGGCGCCCCGCGTCGGCCTCGCCTTCGACGTGGCCGGCGACAACCGCACGGTCGTCAAGGGCTCGTACGGCTGGTATTACGAAGGGCCGCAGACACAGTTGTTCAATCGGGCGCTGCCCGGCGTGAGCGACGCGGTCACCTATCTCGTGATCGACGGTGACGTCAACAACCTCGAGGAGATCGACCGCGTGCCGTCGATCCTGTACAAGGTCGCGGACGACATCAAACACCCGCGCGTCGACGAGGTCACGCTCGGCTTCGAGCGGGCGGTGAGCGGGACCATGCGCTTGTCGCTGACGGGTATCTGGCGCGACAACAAGAACTTCGTGAACTCGGTGGCTCCGTCAGCCCGGTGGTCGCCAATCCAAACCACCACGGAAACCGACCAGCCGATCACCCTGTATCAGTGGCAGAACCGCACGGTGTCCAACACCGATTACCTCATTCGAAACGTCGAAGGGTTCCAGTACCTCGACCCGAATGGCGGCGTGATCGGGACCGTCGATCCATTCCGCAAGTACCGGGCGTTCATGGCGGTGTTGAACAAGCGGTATACGAACCGCTGGCAAGCGCAGGTGTCGTACGTCTTCGCCAAGGCGGACGGGAACGTCGACAACACGAGTGCCGCGCAGGTCTCGACACGTCAGTTCGAGACGCCAAACCTGGCGCTGGTGAACCCGCAGGGTGAACTCAGCTTCACGCCGAAGCACGAGTTCAAGCTGCTCGGGAGCTACCAGATTCCAAAGGTCGAAGCGTCGGTCAACGCGTACTGGCGCGCGACCAGCGGTCTCCCGTATGGCCGGATCGAGCAGTTCACGAACTCGCTCTTGAACACCACGGGGCTGAGTTCGACGTACCGCCGGATCACCATCGAGCCGCGCGCCACGTATCACCTGCCGACCCGGTCGCAACTCGACCTCCGGCTCGAAAAGAACGTCAACGCGGGCACGAACCGGTTCGGCGTGTATGTCGACATCGAGAACCTGACGAACCGCGGCACGGTGACCAGCGTGGTCACGAGGCCGACTGCCGTGACACTGCCGACCGGCGAATCGTTCGACCTGCCGTTCAACACGCCAGGCGGGCTGATGAATCCTCGCCAGGTCCGCATCGGCGCACGCTGGAGCTTCTAGGAAGAAGACCAGAAGGCGGAAGACGGAAGACGGAACGAAGTCCGAAGACGGAATGTCAGAACGGCGGTGCTGCTTCGGCGGCACCGCCGTTTTTTCATTCCCGTCTTCTCTCCACGTCTCATTGTTTCCGTCTTCCGCTTGCGTCTTCCGTCTTCCGCCTTCCGCCTTTCTCCCGTCTCTGACATAAAATCGCGACGTGGAGCGCACATCTCAGCAACGCAGTGAGCCGCGCGAAGTCCAGGAGCTTCGCCGCCTCAAAGAGGAGCAACCGGACCTGGGGTCGGCGGCGGACCTGCAGATCCAGCTGCTGCTGCTGCAGCGCCGCGTGCAATCGCGCGTGCCGCTGCCGAAAATGAATCTCGAGACCACGCAGCTCGAAAAGGCGCTCACCGGCGGCAAGCCAATCCTCGCCTTCGAACAGATTCCGATCGACTGGAGCGATCTGCGGTTCCTGGTGCGCTCGACCGCCGAAGCGATGCGCACGCACGACGCGATCGAGGCCGAAGACTTCCGCCGCGTCGATGTGCTGGCGCGCGACGCCGACCAGCTGCCCGCCGCGATCCGCAACTGGTACGAAGCGGCGCGTCCGGCGTCCGCCGGCGGCGGCGACGTCGCGCCCGGGATTGCCGGACTCGAACCGCTGCTGCTGCTGGCGATGCGGCCCTTTCTCTCGCGGTGTGCCGACGCGGTGATGGCGCGGACGCTGTTTCAGGGATGGACGGAAGGAACGTGTCCGCTCTGCGGCGGGGAGCCGGACTTCTCGCTGATCACGCCAGCCGCCGAGCG
This sequence comes from Acidobacteriota bacterium, assembly GCA_046734675.1. Classification (GTDB taxonomy): domain Bacteria; phylum Acidobacteriota; class Vicinamibacteria; order Vicinamibacterales; family 2-12-FULL-66-21; genus QHWT01. The sequence continues at coordinate 7,518 of JBKPRU010000254.1, read as the reverse complement.
GATGCTGATCTGCGGCCGGTGCGCGTCGCGCTGGCGCTTCCACCAGCTCGCCTGCCCGTTCTGCCGCAACGGCGATCGATCGAAGATCACCTCGTTCGCAACCCGCGACGGTCTCTATCGCCTGTACGGCTGCGACGTGTGCCAGCGCTATTTGAAGGCATTCGACGGCCGCCACGCGCCGCGCCCCGTCATGCCCGCCGTCGACGCCATCGCGACGCTGACGCTCGACGCGGCGGCCGTGCAGCGCGGCTATCGCTGACGCGCGAGGACGCGCGGCTCACGACTCATGGCTCATGCTCAGGGGCTTGCTAAATATAAAAATAAAAAGGGCGGCCGCGGGGCCGCCCTTTGAGAAAGTACCGTGAGCCCTGAGCCCTGAGCCCTACTCCTTCACGCCGGCTTCCTTGCCGAGCAGGTCGCCGGCCTTCTCGTTCAGCCAGTTGAACAGGTGCCGCGTTTCCCAGAAGCGCCCGTTGTTGGAGCGCGCGCCCAGCACCACGACCGCGACCGGATTGCCCTGAGGCAGGCGCAGCAGCGTCGCCAGGCAGTAGCCGGCCTTGCTGATGAAGCCGGTCTTGCCGCCCATGACGTCGACGTCCCCGCGCATCAGCAGGTGGTTGGTGCTGTGGATGGGAATCGTCCGCCGGTTGGTGACGACCGTGTAGGTCGGCGTCCGCATGACGGAGGCGATGCGATCGTCGCTCGCCGCGAAGGTAATGAGGTGCGACAGGTCGAACGCGGACGAGACGTTGTCCGGGTTCAGGCCCGACGGATCGGCGAAGCTGGTGTTCTGCAGGCCGAGCTCGATCGCCTTCTCGTTCATGCGCTCGACGAACTGGGTGCTGCCACCGTGCGACGAGCGCGCCAGCGCGCGGGCCGCGCCGTTGTCGGACGCGATCAGCAAGAGATGCAGGAGCTCGCCCGCCGTGATCTGATCGTTCGCCTTGAGATACGTCGTCGAGGCGGCGTAGACGTCGCTCCGCTCGATCGTGATCTCCGTGTTCAGGTCGGGGTTGTCCTCCATGAACACGAGCGCGGTCATCACCTTGGTGATGCTGGCGATGGATCGCTTGTCCTGCGAGTTCTCCTCGTAGAGGACCTGGCCGGTGACGGGATTGAAGATGATTGCGGCCGCGGCGCGAACGTCCGGCACCTGGGCGCCGGTCGCGTCGGTCTTGTACCGCGGGGTCATCGCCTCCTGCAGCGCCCGCAGGCTGCGGAGACGCGCGGTTTCGCGCGCACGCGCGGCAGCCCGGGCACGCGACAGGCGCGACTTCCGGGAACGGGAGGCTGCGGCCGAGTAGGCCGGCTTCTTGGATTTGGTGGCAGTCGAAGCGCGGCGCGTAGAGCTCGACTTCTGCGTTGAGGCGTCTGCAGTGGCAGGAGGCAGACAAACAGCAACGCCCAGCAGGGCCGCGGCAACACGGACGACCAGAAGAGGTCGCATCAAATGCACGGATCCTCCGTACTAGCTATCGGCCAAGCGGTCGGCTGGGAGCAACCGATTGGTATGTTCTGGAACGCTCTGAAGTGTAGCAAGCAGCGGCATCAGTTGCAACCAGTTCTGTGCATCTGAGTTACGCCGTCGGCGGCCGGGCCGGGCCGAATTTCGCACCGGCCGGGGCTCATCCAAAACTAATGCCAGCGCAACCGTATGCGCGCGCGAGCGCGACGGGCGTGGGGCGAGGAGCGATTCCGAGGAATTCTGGGGCCTATCCCCGCAGGAGACGGAGCGCTGATCGAAATGAAACACCTTCCGCTGCACGATCCCAATGCAGCGGTCGTCGCGCGCCAATCCAACCGACGTCGCGCAATGTCCCCTTTCCTTCGTCGGTTCCGCCCCCCGCTCATCGCCCTTCGCTCTTGCGCCTCCCGCTCATCGCCCTTCCCTCTTCGCCTGTGATATTTTTCGGCGCGATTCGACCCGCCCGACAGCGCCCGCATGCAGACCCATCACGAAATTGAATTCGCCGCCCTTCGGGCCACCATCCGGGAACGGGGCACTGCCCGGATGATCCTGCTGCCGGTCGCCATCGCACTCTGGGCCGCCACCGCCATCGCCACCACCGCGGTCGTCGCACTCCCCATCGCGGCGCTGGTCCCGCTGGTGGTGCTGGCCGCTGGCTTTGAGGCGATCTACGCGCTACACGTCAACGTGGAACGCATCGGCCGCTACATCCAGGTCTTTCACGAATCCGACGTGGGATGGGAGCACGTGGCGCTCGCCTTCGCGCAGCGCTTCCCCGTCCGCGGCAGCGACGCGCTCTTCAGCGGCATCTTTCTGATCGCCACCGCGCTCAACTACCTGCCGGTCGCCTTGGGCGGCGCGATGCCGGAGCTCGTGGTGGCGGGACTGCTCCATTTGCTGCTTGCCGTGCATATCGGGACGGCGAGAGCGAGGGCGGCACGGCAGCGGCTACTTGATCTGGAGCGGTTCACCGCCATCAAGAATTCGTGAGGACGACGGGGCACGGAGGACGGAGGACGGTCCGCCACCGCTTCGCGTCAGGAGCACCGATCAAAACTTTCGTACTCCGTCTTTCACCACCGCGATGCGCGTGATCGTCCGTCCTCCGTCATCCACCTCCGTCCTCCTCACCCGACAGATCCAACTGACCGTGTTCATCAATTCAACACGCGCTCACGATTTGAAACAGACCAATACGGTGATCGTCAAATTCTTCAACGTTCGCGGTGACTACAGAATTGACCTCATCGGTACAGAAGTTGCTCTGCGTCGGTCATCACGTCGGGGGGAGTCGCCATGATGAGTCTGGTTCGGCTGCTCGGGTTCACCACGCTCGCGTGTGGTTGCGTGACGGGTCGCTACCGCGAGGTGGCGACGCATCGTGAAGTCACCTACGTGGAAGAGAAAGGTCACGGCTGCGCCGACGCTGGACACCGCCGCAACCAGACGCTCGCGCCCGCGCGCTTTGGTGCGCGTGCTCCGTTGCCAGAGAGTCGCGCGTCGTAGCCCGCACGGACCCCAATCCCTGATCGTGATCAGGGATTCTCAATCGCAGAATGAAAAAGCCCGGCTTCGTATGAGGCCGGGCTTTTTTGCGTTTCGCGATCAGGCGTCGCGATTCGGGATTCCCTCGCCGCTAGAAGCGGATGCGTCCGCCCAACTGCATCTGCCACCGCGAACGCAGGTCGTCGCGGACGTAGAGGTCCTCGGGCGTCTGGAGCTGCCCGTTCGCGAACATGCTCGCGATGTTGTAGGTAATGCTCCCGTCCGTGTTGAACACCGGCCGGACGAGCAGCAGGTCATTGAAGTTCGCCCACTTCACCAGCCCCGCGTCCCGATCGAACAGGTTCAGCAGGTTCAGCACGTCCCACGTGATCTCCGCCTTCACGCGCTTGAACGGCAGGCCGACGTTCAGCCGCGCGTCGAGCGTGTTCATCCACGGCGACCGGCACGCGTTGCGCTCGTGGATCCGGCCGGTGTAGTCGGACAGGCACTTGTCCGAGTTGATGAAGGTCGTGAAGTCGTTGAACGTGCCGCCGATGAACGACACTTCGCTCGCCGAGGCCGGAATGTAGAGCAGGTCGTTGGTCGTGCGCGCGTCGCCGTTGTAGTCGCTGCTGTAGAGCGCCGACCAGGGACGGCCCGACTGGCCGCTGTAGAACATCGAGGCGGTCGCGCTGAAGCCGCGGCCGACCGGGATGTCGTAGCCAAAGGACGCCGTGATGCGGTGGCCCGGATCGAAGTTCGAGCGGGTGACCGGCGGGTTGTTGGGATCGCCCGCGATGTAGACGTTGCCCCAGTTCGAGGCGGCCTGCGACGAGGTCCCGTCCATGATCGATTGCGAGCGGCCATACAGATACGAGCCGTTCAGGAAGAACCGGTTCCGATACGGCCGATCCACCTTGAACACGATGCTCCACGAGTCACCCTGGTCGGTGTTCGTCAGCAGGATCACGTCGCTCAGCGACGGGACGAGGCCGCGGCGGTACACCGGACGGCCGTCCGGACGCGAACCGGTCTGCACCAGATTCAGGTTCTGGTACTTCACGTCGTTCACGTTGTTCGAATAGAGGAACTCGCCCGTGCCGACGAACCCGAAGAACAGCTCGCGGTCGTAGGCGATGTTGGTCCGGATGAGCGACGGGTACTTGTAGTCCGGATCGATCAGATCGATCTCGTTGGTGGCGGCGCTTCCGACGCTGGTCGGCTGCGCGTTCGGATCGGGCACAAACGGCACGCGGGTGTTCGCGTTAAACCCGATGCTCAGACGACGGAATTCGTTGCCGGTGTTGCCGTACTGGTTCGAGAGCCACACGTAGGGCGTGCGGCCGGAGAACAGGCCGATGCCGCCGCGAATCTGCTCGCGGCCGTTGCTCGAGAGCGCGTAGTTGAAGCCGGCGCGCGGCGACCACATGATGCTGCTCGGCACTTCGTCCGTCTTGAGGCCGAACGAGGATTCTGAGAGCGGATTGGCCGTCGGCTTGTCCGGGAACGTCGGCGCGTCCATGCGAAGACCGAGCGTCACGGTGAAGTTGCTCGACGCGCGCCACTGATCGCCGGCGTACGCGCCGAACTGGCGCACCCGGAAGCGTGCCGACTGCCGCGGATCGCCGGTCGTCGAGAAGCTGTAATCGAACGACTGCGCCAGCCCCTGGTCGAACAGGTCGAGGCTGTTGAACTGGTAGTTGCCAAAATTGTCCCGGATGAACAGGTTGCGGAACTTGAAGAACTCGTTGTGGCTGCCGAACGTGAACGTGTGGCGGCCCTTCAGCAGCGTGTAGTCGTCCGTGATCTCGTACACGTCCTGATCGAGTTCGTTCGCCGTCGAGAAGTTCTCCGTGCCCGCCCGCACCGAGCCGGAGCTCAGATTGACGCGGACGAACGGGAACGGCTCGACACCCGGCTGGCCGGTGCGGCGGTCGCGAATGCGGGTGTAGGTAAATCGCAGCTCGTTGACCGCACGGCCCAGCGTGCTGTTCAACTGCGCGACCGTCGAGTTCGTGTTGTCCGTGATGCGATAGAACGCATCGGGCATGAAATAGCTCTGAAGGTCCGGGCGGCCGACGTCGTTCAGCGCGTCGAGATAGTTGTGACGCACCGTGAGCTGATGGCGGCTCGCCACGTTGAAGTCGGTACGCACGAACACCTTGTCGCTGTCGACCGTTCGAATGAACTCGTCGGTGCTGCCCGGGTCGTAGCCGTACTTGTTCTGGAGGATGTTGACGAAGCGATTGATTTCGTCGGAGCGTCCGAACTGCTGGCCCGACCCGTTGACCGACACGCCCGACGGATTGTCGCGGCGGCCGAAGTCGATATTGCCGAAGAAGAAGGCGCGGTTCTGTGCGATCGGGCCGCCGACGCTGGCGCCGATCTGCTGATCCTTGAACTTGCCGACCTTCGTGCCGTTCGGCGCCTCGCCCACCCACTGCTGGTTGCGGCCGAAGTAGTAACCGGTCCCGCGCAGGTTGTTCGTGCCGCTCTTCGTGATCGCGTTGATGCCGCCGCCCGAGAAGCCGCCCTGGCGGACGTCGTACGGCGACACGACGAGCTGCAGCTCCTGGATCGCATCGAGGCTGATCGGCTGTGTTTCGGTCTGGCCGCCGGGCGTGCCGGACGCCGCAATGCCGAACACGTCGTTGTAGACCGCGCCGTCGATCTGCACGTTGTTGTAACGGTTGTTGCGTCCCGCGACCGACAGCGCGAGCGGGTCGTCATTCAAACCGGTTGGATTGAAATACGGTGAGGTGCGCGCGATGTCGACGATGCTGCGCGAGATGGTTGGAAGGTTCTGCACGGCCTGGGCAGAAATGTTGTCCGCCGTGCCCGCGCGTGAGGTGTCGATGGCCGCGCTCTGACCGACGACTTCCACCGTTTCGGTCACGCTGGCGAGCTGCAGCTTGAAGTCCGCCTGCTTCTGCTCGCCGAGCGCGATGGTGACGTTCTCCTGCGTCTCCGATTTGAACCCGCTCATGTTCGCGCTGATCGTGTAGGGTCCGACGCGAACGTTGAGGATGCTGAAACGGCCATCCGCTGCCGACACCGCCTCGTAGCTCGTGCCGGTCGGCGTGTGCACCGCTGTGACGGTCGCGCCGGGAAGAACACCTCCCTGCGCATCAGTAATCACGCCCGCGATGCTGCCCGTAGTCACCGTCTGCGCCGCGGCCGACACCGCGCCCAGCAGAAGGAGACAGAGCACCAGCGGCAGGCTCCAAACCGCCTTGGTCCGCAATCTCATTCGTTGTTTCTCCCGACTTCTTGTAGTGAAGCGACGCTTGGAATAATGCGAAAAAAGTATAACAAGGAAGGTACGACTGCTCCGTAAAAAGAACGGCCGCCAGAGGCGGCCGTTCGAGCTCGTCACGCCGACGAAAGTCGCGCAGCAGACGTCAGCGCGTGTTGGTGCGTGGTGGCGGCTTGAGCGTATACGACGTTCTGTATTTCAGATCGTACTTGCCGTCCCGCTTCACACGGATCTCTATGTTGCGGCGCTTCTTCGTGGGATCCGGATTGCTGGAGTAGTAACCCAAAACGTAGTAGTCGCTCGTCTCCGCGTCGATACGCTTCAGCGCCTTGTCGAAATCGTTCTGATTGATGACGGCGATGCCGCCGGTCAGATCCGCAAGCACGCGCAGGCTGGTCTGCGTCTCGCGAATGTAGTTCTGCCACTCGACCATGTCGACCTTCTCGTCGAGGTCCGGGCCGCCGACCAGGCCGCGCGGATCGATCGTGTAGATGGTCGCGTTCGCGCGATTCGCCTGACGCGTGAGCTCGGCGAGCTCCGACGCGAGATCGGCGGCCGCGAACTCGTTGCTGGTGCGATCGAACGGGTTGTAGTTCGAGTTGTTGTCGTCGCCGCCGGGCGCGCTGCAGTTCGCCTGCCCCGGCACCGAGTTGTCGCAGCTCATGCCCATACGCTCGGCCGACGACCGCTCGCGCGACGTCGCGAACGGGTTGAAGTCGTAACCGTTACTGACGTAGATGAACGCCTTGCGGCGGTTGTGCACCTGCTCGAGGCTCTTCAGCGTGTCGTAGACCGTCGAGAACGCGACGTGCGCGCGGTAGCGGACCTCGGGCGGCCCCTGCTGCCCTTCCGGCACGTCGATGATGTCCGACGGCTTCAGCCCGTTGCCCGCGATCTTGTTCGCCGCTTCGTCGATCCGCTTCCGGTCGTAGGTCATGTCGATCGCGATCGACGAGGGCCCCGAGGACACGATCCCGAACATGTCGCCTTCGTGAATCAGCTCCTTGCCGATTTTCTTGAACAGGTCGCGGATGCGCCCGGTGTTGCGGAAGTCGAGATGCAGGTCGTCGACGAAAATCAGGAAGATGCGTCCCGACGCGTCGTTGGTCGGCCGCGGCGGCGGCAGCAGAATGCCTTCCTGCACCGGCGGCGGCGGCGCGGCGACGTCGTTCAGGATGCGGCCGCCGTGCGTCAGCACGAACGTGACGAGATCCTGCTTGACGCCGTCCTCGTAGACGTCGAAATCCCCTTTCGTCAGATCGGCCACGAACTGCCCGTCGTTGTTGCGGACGATGACGTCGGTCGTGAC
>JBKPRU010000253.1:0-8382 GCA_046734675.1 Acidobacteriota bacterium | reverse complement strand
GTGCTCACGCGAGCGGCAGCGCAGCGTGACGGAATCCGTGTCCATCCGTGTCCATCCGTGGTGGATCGATTCCGCCATCGCAATCACACCGGCGGCGAGTTCGGCGGGTCTGAAGACCCACCCTACACCTGTCTTTGTGTTCGTCTGTGTTTTTCTGTGGCGATCACACCGTCGCGATCTCTGTCACGCTGCGACGAGTGCGCCGGGTCTGAAGACGCCCGCCTACACCTGTCTTCGTGTGTTTTCTGTGGCGGCGATCACGACGCCGCGATCTGCGTCAGTCCGCGGTCGATGATGTCGAATCCGTGGCGCAGTTCGTTCTCGCTGATCGACAGCGGCGGGTTGGTGAAGAACGTGTGCCAGCGGACGAACGTGTAAAGCCCTTCGTCGCGGAAGAACTTGCCGAGCCGTTTCATCGGCTCGGACGTGCCGTTGAACGGCGCGAGCGGCTCCATCGACGATCGATCTTTCACCAGCTCGACGATCCCGAACAGACCGAGCGAACGTGCGGCGCCGACGATCGGGTGGCGCGACGCGAGGTCGGTCATCAACTGCTTCATCACCGCGCCCATGCGGCGCGCATTCTCGATCAGCCGGTCCTCTTCATAGACCTGCAGCGTGGCGAGCGCGGTCGCGCACGCGAGCGGATGGCTGTTGTAGGTGAGCCCGCCGTAGAACACCTTCTCACGGAAGTGGTCGGCGATCGCGCGGCGCATGCCGACCGCGCCGAGCGGTATGTAGGCGCTGGTCAGCCCCTTGGCCATCGTCATCAGATCGGGCACGACGCGCCAGTTGTCCACCGCGAACCACTCGCCGGTGCGGCCGAATCCCGACATCACTTCGTCCGCGATCATGACGATGCCGTACTTCGTGCACAGCTCGCGGACGCCCTGGATATAGCCGTCCGGCGGCACGAGCACGCCGTTGGTGCCGACCACCGGCTCGAGGATGAACGCCGCAATCGTCTGCGCCCCTTCGAGCTGGATCGTTTCCTCGAGGTCGGCCAGCGCCTTCTCCGTCGTGTCCCACCCGCGCTGAATCCCGTGATACGGGTTGAGCACGTGGACGACGCCCGGCATCCCCGGTTCGTTGGCCCAGCGGCGCGGATCGCCGGTCAGCATCATCACGCCCGCGGTCGCGCCGTGATACGAGCGGTAGAACGACAGGATCTTGTGGCGGCCGGTGAACTGGCGCGCCAGCTTGATCGCGTTCTCGTTTGCTTCGGCGCCGCCATTGGTGAAGAAGAACGTGTCGATGTCGCCGGGCGTAATGTCGGCGAGCTTGCGGCCCAGGCGCGCGCGCGGCTCGGTGGCCATGAACGGGTTCGCGTAGGCGAGCGTTTCCGCCTGCTGCTGAATCGCGCGGATGACGCGCTCGTCGCCGTGGCCGATGTTCACGCACATCAACTGGCTGTTGAAGTCGAGAAAGCGCTTGCCATCGGGCGTCCAGAACCAGCACCCCTTCGCGCCGGCGACCGGAATCGGATCGATGGCACCCTGCGCGGACCACTCGAACAGCGTGTGGCGCTTCGTGAGATCCACAATCGTCTGGCCGTCGAGCGTCGTCGTCGAATCTGCGATCGTCATAAGAGTTCCCCACGACCTTCACGCCTCTTCTCTCAATGCGCGTGGGGCCCCACCCCCACGCGCTGCGGCTCGACTCGCTACGCTCGCTCGCCGCGGCCGCAGGCGCTACATCCCCGGCGGCATGAAGCGGCCGTCGGCCGCGAGCCAGCCGCCATCGGCGAAGAGTACCGTGCCGGTCACGTAGCTGGCCGCATCCGAGGCGAGGAACACCGACGGCCCGATCAGCTCGTCGGGCCGGCCCCATCGATTGAACACGCTCTTCCCCGCGTAGGCGTCGTACCAATCCTTGTTCGCCTTGATTGGCGCGGTCAGCGGCGTCTCGATCACGCCCGGGCCAATCGCATTCACGCGCACACCCGACGGACCGAACTCCGCGGCCGCGGTCTTGACCATCTGGACGATCGCCGCCTTGGTTGCCGCATAGACGCTCTGTCCCGGCTCGACGACCTGCGAACGAATCGACGAGAACAGGATGATGCTCCCCTTGCGGCGTGCCGTCATCAGGCGCCCGGCCGCGCGCAGCACGTGGAAGTTGCCTTTGATGTTGACGTCGAGCACGCGCGACAACTCGTCGTCGGCGTACTTGAGGATCGGCTTGCGCACGTTGATGGCCGGCGTGCAGATCGCGATGTCGAGTCCATGCGCGGCGTCGATTTCACCGAACGACGCATCCACGGCCGCGGAGTCGCGGATATCGAGCACACCGGCGTCGCACATCAGACCTTCGCGCACGCCGCTGTCGGCGACGCGGCGCGCGGCGTCTTCGTTCACGTCGAGCACGAACACGCGCGCACCGTGGCGCGCGCAGCCGAGCGCGACCGCTTCGCCGATTCCGGATCCGGCGCCGATGACCGCCGCCGTCCTGCCCGTCAGATCGAACAACCCTTTTCCTGTGCCCAAACGATGCTCCGTTAACTGCCGGCCGGCGCCGGCGTGGTTGAAGGAGGACGCCCCCCCGCGAGGAACGTCACCGCGAACGCCACGGCCGCCGCGGCCAGGCCGCACATCGCGGGCGTGAAGACGCCGATGGGGCGTCCCTCGTTCCAGACCTGGGCGGCGACGACGACCAGAACGCCGCCGGCAATCGCCGCGAGCGCATCGGCGGCTCGCGGACGCCGCATGAACAATCCGGCCACGATCGGCACGAACAGGCTCACGCCGAGCAGCGTGTAGAAGATGCTGAGCGCACCGACGATCGTCTTCGAGAGAAGCGCGACGAACACCGCGAGCGCGCCGCCCGCCACCGATGCCAGCCGCGCGACGATGAGCACCTGGCGATCGCCGGCACCGGGGTTCACGAACCGCTTATAAAGATCCTGCGACAGCGACGTCGCGAGCATGAACAGGATCGCGTCTGCAGCGCTGACTTCTGCGGAGAACACGGCGGCAAGGCCGAGCGCGCCAACCCAGAACGGGACGTCGTGCATGAACAGCATCGGCAGCGCGAGCTCGTGGTTCTCGAGCCCGGGATGAAGGACTCGCGCGCTCATGCCGAGGAGCGTCGGCATCAAGGCATACAAGAACAGCCCCAGCGCGTTGAGACCGACACCGATCCGCACCGTGCGTGCGTCCCGCGCGCCGTACAATTTCTGCAGCAACCCCGGGGAGACGACGAACGCGGGCGTGAGCATCGCGACGTACATCCATCCGGAGCGTCCGCTCTGCCACGGACTCCATGACGACGGATCTGGAATGGCCGCGTGCAGGCCGTCAAGGCCGCCGACCATCGACAGCGCCAGCGGCAGCGCAATGACGAAGCCGAGGACCTTCACCGTCAGTTGGACGACGTTTACCACCGCGGACGATTTCAGTCCGCCCGCGCCGAAGTAGGCGGTGACAACGCCGGCGCCGATGATGCAGCCGGCGATCTTGGGCAGTCCGATGACGACGTTCAGCACCCACGCGATGCCGATCAACTGCCCCGCGAGAATCGCAATGGTGCCAATCCACAGCAGCAGCGCGATCGTCGCGCGGACCCGCTGGTCGTAGCGCCACTCGAGAAAATCGCCGACCGTGCGCAGGTCGTGCGTCGCCGCGATCCGCCACATGCGCGGCCCGACCCACGCGGCAAGAATCACCGATCCAATCGCGGCCGAGCCGACCCACCACCACGCGGCCAGCCCGTCGCGATATCCCAGGCCGGTTGCGCCGATCGTGGAGCCGCCGCCGATGTTGGCGGCAAGAAAGGTCGCAAACAACAGCCCTGGTCCCAGGCTGCGGCCGGCGACGAAGAAGTCGCGCGCTCCCTGCAGGCGCCGCGCCACCCACACGCCCAGCGCGATTTGCGCGACCGAGTACACGATGATGATGACGAGGTACGCCACGGGCTCGTGACCATCGCGGCGATCGTGATTCCGCGAGGTTTTGACAACGTTACATCATTCCGGTAGAAAACGACGCAACGCCTCGCGCCGCACGCCCGCATGCCCAACGCCGTCGATCAGGTCCTTGCCGTCGTGGATGCCGCGGCGGATGAAGCCGTCGCCTTCACCTCCGAGCTGATTCGCATTCCCACGGTCAATCCGCCGGGCGAGCTGTACGACGACTGCGCGCGCCTCATCGGCCGGACGCTCCAGGCCTGCGGCTTCGACGTCGAATACCACGCGGCGGACGGCCGGCCCGAGCACACCCGCGCGCATCCCCGCATCAACGTCGTCGGCACGCGGCCTGGCGCCGCGCCGCATCCGCTCGTCCACTTGAACGGCCACTTCGATGTGGTGCCCGCCGGCAGCGGCTGGACGATGGATCCGTTCGGCGGTGAGGTGCGCGACGGACGCATCTGGGGTCGTGGGTCGTGCGACATGAAGGCGGGGCTCGCCGCCGCGGTATTTGCCGCCGAGGCCATTCGCCGCGCCGGCATCGAGCTGAAGGGGACGGTCGAAATCAGCGGTACGGTCGACGAAGAAAGCGGCGGGTTCGCCGGCGTCGCCTGGCTCGCGGAGCAGAAACGCCTCAGCGCCGAACGCACCGACTTCGTCATCATCCCCGAACCGCTCTACGTCGATCGCATCTGCATCGGCCACCGCGGCGTCTACTGGTTCGAAGTCGAGACACGCGGCCGCATCGCGCACGGCAGCATGCCGTTTCACGGCATCAACGCCGTCGATCACATGGGCATCGTCCTCGATCGCCTGCGGGGCGAGCTGCAGCCGAAGCTCGCCTTGCGGACGACCGAGGTGCCGGTCGTCCCCGCCGGGGCGCGCCACGCGACGCTCAACATCAACGGCATCAGCGGCGGCCAGCCGGTCGAGGGCATTCAGACGCCGTGCGTCGCCGATCGCTGTCGCGCGGTGTTCGATCGGCGCTTCCTGATCGAGGAAGGCTTCGATGCGACGAAGCAGGAGATCCTCGAGCTGCTCGACGCGATCGGGAAGGATGTGCCGGACTTCGCCTACGAGGTGAAGGACCTGATGGTCGTGCACCCGACGCGAACGCCGGACGGATCGCCGGTCATCGGCGCGCTCGATCGGGCGCTGCACCGCGTGCTCGGACGGAGCGGCGGGCTGGTCGCCAGTCCCGGCACCTACGACCAGAAGCACGTCGCCCGCATTGCCGGGGTGCCGCACTGCGTCGCGTACGGCCCCGGCATTCTCGACCTGGCGCACCAGCCGGACGAGTACTGCGACGTCGCCGACCTCGTCAACGCGACGAAGGTGATCGCGCTCGCGGTGCTCGAGCTCACCGGCACGGCGGCGCTTCATTGACACTCTCGATCAATTCCGATAGAAGCAGCGCAGTTAATCAGCGGAGGAGCTGATGATCAAAAGCATGGCGGCCATCCTTTTATGCGCGGCGCTGCTGGCGTTCGTCCCAGCTGCGGCCCACGCGCAGGCGACCGGCACGATCGCCGGCGTCATCAGCGATGAGTCCGGCGCCGTGATGCCAGGCGTCAGCGTCGAGGCAACCAACACCGCAACCGGACAGGTGCGCACCGCCGTCACCGGGCAGGACGGCTTCTATACGGTGCCGCTCCTGCAGCCGGGTGCGTACGACGTGAAGGCGACGCTCAGCGGCTTCAAACCGGTGCTGCACACCGGGACGGTCGTCACGGTCGGCGACACGGCGCGCGTCGATATGAAGCTGTCGGTGGGCGGGCTCGAGGAAAGCGTCACGGTGTCGGGAGAATCGCCGCTCGTCGAGACGACGCATGCGACGCTGGGCATCACGATCGATCAACAGAAGGTCGTCGAGCTGCCGCTCAACGGCCGCAACTTCACGCAGCTCGGCACGCTCATCCCCGGTGTGGTCGCGCCGCCGACCGGCCTGGGCGGCGCCGCCGGCGACGCAACGCCGGGTGGGTTCGGCGCCGTGACCGCGGGCTTCAGCGTCAACGGGATGCGGAACCAGTCGAACAACTTCCTGCTCGACGGCGCCAGCAACAACGACACCTTCAACACCGGCTTCGTGCTGCGGCCGCCGCCCGACGCGATCCAGGAGTTCAAGATCCAGACGCACTCGTACAGCGCCGAGTTCGGGCGCAACGCGGGATCGGTCGTGAACGTCGTGACGAAGTCGGGCACCAACGCGCTCCACGGCGCAGCGTGGGAGTTCAACCGCGACGATGCGCTGCAGGCCAGGAACTTCTTCGCGCCGGCGAACCAGCCGAAGCCGAAGCTGCAGCAGAACCAGTTCGGCGGCAGCGTCGGCGGTCCGATCGTGAAGAACCGCGTGTTTGCGTTCGGCTACTACGAAGGCTATCGCCAGACGCGCGGCAACACGACCAACGTGGTCGTTCTCTCGGACGCGCAGCGCACCGGAAACTTCGGATCGACGACGATTCGCGATCCGCAGACCGGGCTGCCCTTCCCGAACAACACGATTCCCGCCAACCGGATCAGCGCCGCGGCCACCAAGCTGATCGACGAGTTCGTGCCGCGGGCCAACTCCGGCGCCAACCGCTACGTCGCGTCGCCCAACACCGTGGACGATCGCGATTCGCTCGGCATGCGCTTCGACTACCAGCTGTCGCAGCGGCACTCCGTGCTCGGCCGCTACCTGCAGACGAAGACCAATGCGGAGACGCCGCCGATCACCCAGGCGATTGGCAACACGTCGACCGCCACGCTCAGCGACTACATGGGGTCGGACACCTTCATGTTCTCGCCGCACTCAATCAACGTGGCGCGCTTTTCGTACAACCGCATCGACGCGCATCCGGCGGTGACCAGCGGGCTGAAGAACGAAGACTTCGGCATCAACGTGCCGAACACGAACGCGCTCGCTCCGGGGCTCGCGTCGATTGGCATCACCGGGTTCTTCACCCTCGGCGACGCGCAGCAGCCGTTCGTGAAGCGGGTCAACGAAGTGTTCCAGTTCAGCGACGACTTCACGTGGACGCGGAACAGCCACGGCTTGAAATTCGGCACGGACATCCGCAAAGAGCACATGGTGATCGCGTTCATCAACCGGCCGAACGGCGACTACACGTTCGCCAACACGTTCACCGGCAACGCGGCCGCAGATTTCCTGCTCGGCCTGCCCTCGCAGTTCCGGCGCACGACCACCAACCAGGCACAGGACGGCGTTGGCTGGCTCTATTCGTTCTACGCGCAGGACGAGTGGCGCACCTCCAGGAACCTGACGCTCAGCGCCGGATTGCGCTACGAGCTCGCGCTGCCCTTCGTCGACAAGAACGACGCACTGAACGCGTTTCATCCGGGCGTGCAGTCGCAGCGCTTCCCGGACGCGCCGGCCGGCCTCGTGTATCCGGGCGATCCCGGCGTGTCGCGCGGCACCTACGCGACCGACAAGAACAACTTCGCGCCGCGGGTCGGCGCCGTCTACGACCTCACCGGGTCGGGCCGCACCACGGTGCGCGCGGCGTGGGGGATCTTCTACGACGCGCTCGCGGGCCAGGGCGACTTCTTCCAGAACGGCGTGCTCGCGCCGCCGTTCACGCCGCTCGTCGAACTGAACGCGCCGCCTGCGCAAATCACCCTCGAGGACCCGCTGTCGGCGGTGACCGGCGGACCGACGCGCTTTCCGCCGGCGCTCACCATCATCGGCTGGGGCGAGGACTTCCAGACCCCGTACGCGCATCACTTCAACGCGACCGTGCAACACCAGATCGGCTCGAACATCGGCACCGAGATCGGCTACGTCGGATCGCGAGGCCGGCACCTGCCGATCTTCATGGAAGTGAATCCCGGCGTCTTCACGCCCGGACAGACGACGCGCGGCGCGCGCATCTTCCCGGCGTTCGCGCTGGTGCGCCCGACGTTCTCGGCGGCCCGCTCGCAGTACGACTCGATGCAGGCGAGCGTTCGGATGCGCCCGACCCACGGCATCAACTTCCTCGCGTCGTACACCCTCGGGCACGCCCAGGACCACGTCTCCGGCCTGAACATCGGCGGCGAGCCGCGCCCGGTCCTGCCGGTCACCATCGGCGAGCCGTCGACGTTCGACCGCGCGCTCGAGTTCGAGTGGGGCGACGCGCTGTTCGACGTGCGCCATCGCTTCGTCTTCAGCTTCGGCGCCGAGCTGCCGACGCCGCGGTCGATGGGGTCGATCGTCGAACATGTCGTGGGCGGCTGGCAGTTGAACGGGATCGTCCAGAAGCAGACTGGCTTCCCGCTGTCGGCGACCGACGCGAACAACAACGGTCTCGACATCCGCTTTCTGACCAACCGTCCCGACGCGACGTGCGATCCAAACGACGGCGCGCCGCACACCACGGATCAATGGTTCAACACCGCCTGCTTCGTGTCCCGTCCGCTTGCCGCGACCGGCGAGCGGCCCGGCAACGCCGGCCGCAACACGATTCGTGGGCCCGGGTTCGCGTCGACGGATCTGTCGC
>JBKPRU010000252.1:0-34136 GCA_046734675.1 Acidobacteriota bacterium | reverse complement strand
TTCTTCGTGCGAGTAGGTGAATACCCCGAGGTGATCGAAGCGCGTGTCCTCGACAAACGCCTCGAGCTCGGCGAATTCCTCTTCAGTTTCTCCAGGGAACCCGACGATGAACGTCGTCCTGAGTGTGACGCCGGGAACGCGCGCGCGGATCCGCGAGAGGAGCGCGTCATAACTCTTGCGATTGCCGGGACGCCGCATCCGCTTCAGCACCGCGGCCGACGCGTGCTGCAGCGGCAGGTCGACGTAGCGGCAGACCTTCTCGCAGTCCGCCATCGCCGCGAGCACCTCGTCGGTGATCGTGGTCGGGTACAGGTAGAGGAGTCGAATCCACTCGATCCCGTCGACCGCGTTCAGCTCGCGCAGCAGCCGCGCGAGGGCGCCGCGCTCGGCGCGATCGATGCCGTAGAACGTCGTGTCCTGCGAGATGAGGAGCAGCTCCTTCACGCCGCGTTCGGCCAAGGCGCGCGCCTCACGCACGATCGACTCGGCCGTCCGGCTGCGGTATTTCCCGCGGAGCGTCGGGATGATGCAGAAGGCGCAGGTGTAGTCGCAGCCCTCCGCGACCTTCACGTAGGCGAAGTGACGCGGCGTCGTCTGCACGCGCGGCGTGTCCGCATCGTAGATGTAGGTTGGCAGCGTTCCGGGCGCCTTCTTGAAGAACGTCACCGGCGCCGTCGCAGGCGCGATCGCGCCAAGGATCTCGGGCACTTCGCCGGTGCCGAGGACGGCGTCGATCTCGGGAATCTCTTTCTTCAGCTCGTGGCGATACCGTTCCGCCAGACACCCCGTGACCACGAGGCGCGAGCAGCGGCCGTCGCGCTTCTTCTGCGCCATCTCGAGAATCGCGTCGATCGACTCCTGCTTGGCGTTGTCGATGAACGCGCACGTGTTGACGACGAGCACGTCCGCGTCGTCGGCGGCCGGCGTGATCTCGTGCCCCGCCTGCTGGGCGAGGCCGAGCATGACCTCGCCGTCGACGAGATTCTTGGGACAGCCGAGCGAAACGAAACCAATCTTCATCAGGGATAGAGCCGGTAAAGCATGCGGGGATACGGGATCGCCTCACGCAGATGTTCGAGTCCGCAGATCCAGCTGACGACGCGTTCGATGCCCATGCCGAAGCCGCCGTGCGGAACGGTGCCGTAGCGCCGCAAGTCGAGATACCACTCGAAGGCCTCCTGCGGCAGATTGTGCTCCTTGATGCGCTCGAGCAGCAGGTCGTAGTCCGCGAGACGCTCACCGCCGCCGATGATCTCGCCGTAGCCCTCGGGCGCGAGGACGTCGACGCCGAGCGCGACTTCGGGCCGGTCGGGATCCGGCTTCATGTAGAACGCCTTGACCGCCGCCGGATAGCGGTGCACGCAGATCGGTCGATCGTATTCCTCTGACAGCGCGGTCTCGTCCGGCGCGCCGAAGTCGCCGCCCCACTCGAACGGCAGGCCTTTCTTCTTCAGGATCTCGGCGGCGTCGTCGTACGAGAGCCGCGGGAACGGCGACTGCACCTTCTCGAGCTTCGACGTGTCGCGCTCGAGCGCCTGCAGCTCGCGCTTCCGCTTCTCGAGCGCGCGGCCGACGACGTAGACGACGAGATCCTCTGCGAGCTGCATCACGTCGTCGAGCGTGGCGTAGGCCATCTCGGGCTCGACCATCCAGAACTCGGTGAGATGGCGGCGCGTCTTCGACTTCTCCGCGCGGAAGGTCGGGCCGAACGCATACACGCGGCCGAGCGCCATCGCGTTGGCTTCGTTGTACAGCTGTCCGCTCTGCGTCAGATACGCGGTGTTGTCCTCGAAGTACTGCACGGGGAAGAGCGTCGTCGTGCCTTCGCAGGCCGCGGGCGTGAAGATCGGCGTGTCGGCAAGGATGAAGCCGCGGCCGTTGAAGAAGTCGCGGACCGCGTTGATCACTTCGTGACGGACGCGCAGGATCGCCTGCTGTCGCTGCGAGCGGATCCACAAGTGGCGGCGGTCCATCAGGTAATCGACGCCGTGTTCCTTCGGCGTGATTGGATAGTCCTTCGCTTCCGACACGATCTCGAGCGACGTGACGTCGACTTCATAGCCGCCGGGCGCGCGCGAGTCGGCGCGAACGGTACCGTCGACCATGATCGCGCTTTCCTGCGCGAGGTGATCCGCCTTCGTGAACATCTCGTCGCCGACGGCTTTCTTCGACATCACCGCCTGGATGAAGCCGGAGCCGTCGCGGACGGTGAGAAAGTGGATCTTGCCGCTCGATCGCCGGTTGTGCAGCCAGCCGCGGAGGCGAACGGGCTGACCTTCGTGCCGGGCGATGTCTTCGATGTAGACCGTATCCATCAATAAGCCAGCAGTTTCTCGAAACGCGCCCGGGCGTCGCGCGCGCGCGCCAGCACCGCCGCCGGGTCGCTCGTGTTGCGCACTTCCATCAAATAGGTGCCGTCGTAGCCGACCTTCTGCATCGACATCAGCGCCGCGTCCCAGGCGATCTTTCCCTCGAACGGGACCAGGTGATCGTCGGTCTTGCGCTTGTTGTCGTGCACGTGCGTGGCGATGAGATGCTCCGCGACGGTTTCGACGACGTCCGGCACGTCGGCCATGAGGAACGCGTGGCCGAAGTCGAGGCAGATGCCGGCATGCGGCGCGTCGAGATCACGTTCAATCATGGTGACGAGCGACTGCGGATCGGAGAGGTCGTTCGGGATCACCTCGAGCGCCACGCGAATGCCAATCGGCGCCGCTATCTTGCAGATCTCCTCCACGCTGCGGAACGCCGCCGTCCTGTTGTTCTCGCCGCCCTGCACCGTAGGCGTGCCGAGATGCACCACGAGGACGGTGGTCGGAATCTTCCGCGCAATGTTCAGGGCCGCATCAGTCTCGCGGACCGCCGCCTGCCGCTTCGCGTTGTCGGAGACCGCGTTCGAGAGCACGTCCCCCCACTGATCCGGCGGGGTCAACCGATCGGTAATCGGCGCGTGGATCCCGTGCAGCGTCAGGCCGGTCTCCTTCAACCACTGCCCGAGCGCGTCAATGGCCGCGGGGTCGTGGTAATCGAAGTGGCTGCGCGTGGCAAACACCTCCACGGCCGTAAAGCCGTACGAGGCGATCTCGGCGAGATGCTCGCGGCTGAGGCGTCGATCGTGGTACAGGTGTGTGGATATTCCGAACTGCATGAAACCACTGATCTTACCAGACGGCGGGATGGCCACAGAAGAACACCAAAAACGGGCGACAGAAAAACACAGACGAAGGCAATGAAAGCCACAGAAAAACACAGACAAACGGCCACAGAAAAACACAGACCAAACACATGGACGGCCACAGAAAAACACAGACAAACACATGGACGGCCACAGAAAAACACAACCAAACACAAAAGACGGCTACGAAAGCAAGCGTTCAGACCTGCTTCGCGGCGCGGACCAGGTTCGGGAGGTTCGCTTCAGGATCGCCCATGACCCGCCGCTTGTATTCCAGGCGGTCGCCAAAGTTGATCAGCATCCCGACTCCGCCGCCGGCGGACTTCAAATAATTCAGCAGCTGCGCTTCGTGACGATTCTCAATTTCCTTCGTCGCCTTCACCTCCACCATCACGACATCGGCAACGACGATGTCGGCCTTGAAGGTGCCGATGAGCGCGCCGTGGAAATGGACGTTCACGGGACACTCCTCGCGCGCCTCGAGACCGCTTTCGCGCAGCACGATCGCGAGCGCGCGACGATACACGATCTCCGCGAACCCATGACCAAGCTCTCGGAATACGCAGTAGGCAGCGTTGATGATCAGATTGGTTAGTTCGACGTGCGGATAGTGCGGCATGCCGGCGCGGCATCGCAAGGAGTGCTCCCGCCGGTTATCAACGACTTACAGGCGGCGCCGCGCACAAGTGCGCAGTTTGTCAATCGAACCCGTAGAAACCGGCGTGCGCTTTTCGCGTACTCAAGATGCGCATCGCCTCTGGCGACCAGTCCCAGCGCGTGTGTGTGCCCTCCACTTTGTGGCTGTCGCTGTTTAAGCCTTGTGCGGGTTTCTGTGTTTGTCTGTGTTCTTCTGTGGCCTTTGTTCCGAGGCTGTCGCTTGTTTGGGCATTCTCCGGCGTTCTGTGTGTGTTTGTGTTTTTCTGTGGCCCTCCATTCGGCGCCCTGTCGCTTGTTTGAGCGTTCTGCGGCGTACTGTGTTGTTGGTGTTTTTCTGTGGCCCTCCATTCGCTGGCTGTCGCTTGTTTGAGCGTTCTCCGGCGTTCGGTGTTTGTTTGTGTTTTTCTGTGGCCCTTTTTTAATGTTGTTCGGTGGCCGTTCGTTCTGTGGCTGTCCCGCGCTAGATGCTGGAGCGGGTCAGCGGAACTCCTCGACATACGTCGCCAGCAAATCTCTCATGCGCTCGAACCGTGGCTGGTGGGCCAGGTTGTCGCGCACGTACTTCAGGGTGCGTGGGATGTACTGGATGTAAACCGGATTGCGGCGGCCCGTGGTCTGGTAGCCGAACGTCCCGAGCGCTTTGAGGTTGCGTTGCAGCGCCATGAGATCGAAGCGCTCGTGGAACTCGCGCTCGGTCCCGGTGAGACCTTTGAGCGCGAGGAAGTACGCGATCAGCTCCTCCACGGTGTGGTCGGGCAGATCGACGTAGGAGTCGCGCAGCAGCGACACGAGGTCGTAGGTGTCCGGCCCCATGCGCGCGTCCTGGAAGTCGATGATGTACAGCTGCGATTCGTGCAGCATCAGGTTGCGACTGTGGTAATCGCGGTGGCAGAGCACTCGCGGCTCCCCGGCCAGCTCGCGCACCAGCACCGCGAATTCGTCGCGCAGCGCGTCACGCTCGTCCGCGGTCAGCGTCACGCCGCGGTAGGCCTCGAGGAAGTGCTTCGTGAAGAAGTCGAGCTCCCACGTCAGCTTCTCGACGTCGAACGCGATCCCGTAGGGCAGATACTCCGACGAGGCGAGCTCCGTCCCGCGGCGCTGCATCATCGCGATCAACGCAACCGCCTGGCGATAGAGGGCGGCGTGCTCGGTCGGACTCGCCGCCCCGAGGTGCGCCTGCAGCGTGACGTCCCCGAGATCCTCGAGCGCGATCACGCCGAGATCTTCCGCGTGCCCGAGCACGGCGGGGATCGGCACCGGCATCTTTGCGAGCAGCGTCGCGACGTTGACGAAGGGCAGCGTCCGCACGTCGAACGGTGTCGCATAGAGCGACAGCACGATCGACGGCGCGTCGGGGATCAGCACCCGGAAGTACCGGCGATCGGACGCGTCACCCGTCAGCGGCACGACGCGCGGATTCTGCGCCGCCAGGCCGCTCCGTTCGAGGTATCCGTCGACGCGCTCGCGCGCGGGGGAGGCTTCCATGGTCTGTCGTTCCATAGTCAGCGGTCCAGGGAGTGGACAATCAGTCCGTCGCCGCCGTCCACGATCGCGCATCGGCTGTAGCGCGCGCCGTCGGCGATCGCGACACCGTCGGCGACGATGCACCGGTCGAGCTCAGCGTGCGCTCCGATCCTGACATCATCCCACAGACACGAGCGCGTGACGCGCGCCGACGGATGAACCTCGACGCGCGCGCCGCGAGCCGGTTGTCCGTCGCGGCCCGCCGCGGCCGCGAGCGCCAACGACGTATCGAGCAAATCCGCCGGCGTGCCGATGTCCTGGAAGGTCGCGTCGCTGACGAAGCCGGCCACCGACCCGGGGTTCTCCGCGATCAGGCGCGGGTACACGCCGCCGACCGATTCCATGGGCACGCCGTCCTCGAGCGGCGCAAACACGTCGGCCTCGACCGCCTGCACGCCGATGAAGTGAAAGGACGGCGTGGAGGTGCCGCGCCTGGTGAATCCCGTGACGCGGCCGTCGCCATCGAGCACGACGCCGCCGTACTTGTCAGGACGGGGATTTTCAATCAGCGCCATCGTCACGCGGGCGCCGCTCTGGCGGTGCCGCGCGCCGAGCGCCGCGACGTCGACGTTGGTCATCGTGTCGCCGTTGACGAGCAGCAGCGTCTGTTGCGCCCGGCGATCGCCGCGGGCTGCCTCGGTGAGGAGCGGCAGTGCGCGCCGCGGACCGCCCGCCGATCCCAGGACCGGCGCTTCCCATGAATAGCGGACGCGCGCGCCGAGATCGCGGCCATCGCCGACCAGCGCCGCGATCGTATCGGGACGATGATGGAGGTTCAGGACGAGATCGGTGATGCCGTGCGAGACCAGCCAGCGAATCACGCGGCGCGCGAGCGGCTCGCCGTCGACCGGCACGGCCGCCTTCGCGCGCACATCGGTGAGCGGCCGCAGCCGCGTGCCGAGCCCCGCGGTGAGTACCAGGGCCCGGCCGAAGGGCGGGGCGCTCAAGAGGGATCGTCGAACACCATGTCGGTGCCGGTCAGCCCCAGCTCCTCGCGGTATTTCAGGAACAGCCCGCGGTAGGAATCGAGGATGAAGTCGTTCGGCTGACGCCCGAGCGCTTCGGCCATCGACACGATCCCCTGCTCGCTGCCTTCGATCTCGATGAACACGCCGACCGGCGTCTCGTCGATCGCGACGATGACGTCCTCGTGCGAGAACTCCTCGCGGTACTTCTCGTAGGTGAACCAGACGTGCAGCCCGAGCTCCTCGAGGATGCGCAGCAGCACGACGCCATCGCCGACCAGCGTCTCGTGCTCTTCGCGGACTTTGACGATCGAGGGTTGCACGGGCCCTTTGAAGGTGATGCGGCTCTTGCCGTTCTCGACGCGCACGCGCAGCACGCAGCGGCGGCGGCGCAGCGTCTCGTCGTCGGTATCGAGCAGCGAGTCTTCCTGCAGCCTGCGGCCGTGCAGCGGCGAGGCGCCGGTGGCGAGCACGGCCTCGCGTGCTTCGTCGACCGAGTTGAAGCGCAGCTTGATTTCCCGTTCAAGCATCGTCGTCGACGTCATCCACCTCTCCTTGACGAGCCACGAAAACAGAGGATTATAGTGCGATCCGCCGCCATGCTCCACGCCAGATCCAATGGCGTGCGAAGACGTACATCACGAAACATTCCACCGCGAAGGGCGGAAAGCCGGCGAAACCGGCCACCGGCATCTCGAACAGTTTCACGTGGGGCGGCACCGGCACGTTGTAGATCCACTTCGTGTGCGCCCAATAATTCCAGAACTCCCACACGAACCCGCAGATAAGCCCGGCGGCGAGCAGGTTGAGGAGACGCCCGCGATGCTTATCGACGAGGTCCCCGCGGATCGATTCCGCCCCGACCGCTGCGTTCAGCGGGTCGAGGAGAAAAATGAAGCCAAGCCAGACCGGCGCGGCGAGCCACGTCGACGGATACACGATCGGGATGAGCAGCATGATCGCGCCAGCGATCACGCTCGCCCAGCCGCGCGCGTCGAGCGGCACCCGCGTCGGCGTCGCGCGGCGGTAGTCAGGCGCGCGCCGATCGCGCAGCGCGCCGACCAGTTCGGCGGTCTCGATGATCGCCAGCGTGATCGTCGCGAACGCCCACGCATAACCCGCGTAGCGCACGATCAGCACGTCGGGCAGACCGACGTAATACCAGTTGTGCAGCGTGTATTTGTTGTACATCTCGAAGACGACCCACAGCGGGACGCCCATCATCGCGATGAACAACGCTTCCGCCCGATCGTTGCGCAGCAGCGACGATCCACGGCGGCGCCACACCAGACCGTCGACGAACAGGATGTAGCCGGTCCACGCGATTGGCGTGTGCCACGACCAGAACGGCTCGACCTTCGCGAGCATCGCGGCTTCGGAGCCCGCCATGATCGCGACCCCGATCCACGCATACCAGGGTAGCCTGCGATTCACGTGTGCGCCATCCGTACACAAAAGCGCGGGCCGAAAGCCAGCCCGCGTTCTCCTGTCTCTGTCTGCATTTCTCAATGCGCGTGGGGCCCCACCCCCACGCGCTGTACGCGCTTCGCGCGACGCCCCTTGGGCTTGCCGCCGCTTCGCGGCGGCCTCATGTCTGGTTAGCGCTTCGTGAAGTTCACGAAGTAGCGGGCGCCGTCGCGGAGCACGAGCAGGAACACCGGCTGCCCGGCCTGCACCTTCTGCAGCTCGCGCGTGACCTGGCTGACCGTGCTGACCTTCTGGCGGTTCACTTCGAGGATCACGTCGCCCGGGGCAATCGTCCCCGCCGCCGGACTGTCGCGCTCGATATCGCTCACGACCGCGCCGCCTTCATTGCGGGGCAGGTCCATGCGGCGCGCGAGCTCCGGCGTGATCGGCTCGAGCGTGATGCCGAGGCCGGTGTTCGTCGGTTCCTCCGCCTGCGGCGAGTCGCCGCCGCGCCGCGCCAGGCGACCCTGTTCGGCGTCGAGATCGAGCTCGTCGACCGTGACGTTCAGCGTCTTGCGCTGGTTGTCGCGGAAGACCGTCAACGGCACGGTCGTCCCGGGCTTGGTGCTGACGACCATCGCGACGAGCGCGTCGCTGTCCTTCACCGGCCGTCCGTTGAAATCGACGACCACGTCGCCGGGGCGCAGGCCGCCCTTGTCTGCGGGGCCGTTCGGATTGACCTGGCTGACGATCGCGCCGTTGGTGTTCGGCAGGCCCAGCGCCTTTGCTTCTTCCGCCGTGAGGTGGTTGACCGAGACGTTGACGCCGATGACGCCGCGAATCACCTTGCCGTTGCGGAGCTGCGGCAGCAGGTCGCGCAGGGCGTTGATCGGGGTCGCGAAGCCGATGCCGATGTTTGCCGAGCGCTGGTCCGTGTAGATCGCCGTGTTCATGCCGACCACTTCACCGCGGACGTTCAGCAGCGGACCGCCGGAGTTGCCGGGATTGATGGCCGCGTCGGTCTGCAGCATGTTCTGCGTGCGTCCCGGCACGCCGCCGAGCGGCCGGCCGAGCGCGCTGATCACGCCGACGGTCACGGTGTGTCCGAGCTGGAACGGGTTGCCGATCGCCATGACCCAGTCGCCCGGCTGCATCTGCTCGGAGTCGCCGAACTTCACTTCCGAGAGCGGCTGCGACGGCATTTCGGTGAGCTGAATCAGCGCGCTGTCGGTGAGCGTGTCGCGCCCGATCACCTTTGCCGCGTACGAGACGCCGCGCTCCGCGCCGTAGAGCGTCACCTTGATCTTCTCCGCCCCTTCGACGACGTGATTGTTGGTGAGGATGAAACCGGCCTTGTCGATGACGAAGCCCGTGCCCGCGCCGGACATGATGGGACCCTCGTCGCCCCGACCGCGATTGCGCGGTGCTTGCCCACGCGGCGCCGGCTGCGCGTCGTCGCCGCCGCCGAAGAAGCGCCGGAACAGGTCATCTCCCTGCCCGCCGAAGTATTCCGTCAGCTCCCGTCCGCGCGCGTGCGCTTCCGTCTGGATGTTGACGACGGCCGGCGCATTGATCTTTGCGATGTTCCGGAAGGTCGTCGCATCGATGGGCCCACTGAGCGGCGCGCTGTTGGTCTGCGGCACCGAGACGGTCTGCGCCGACGAGGACGGCGTCAGATCCAGCCGCGACGTGATTACGACCGTGACGGCCATGGTCGCCAGCGCGATCAGAACAACGTAGAAGAGCGAGATCTTGCGCGTGGACATTGGTTCGAGCTCCGCGAATACAGTTACCAGCTACCAGCTACCAGCTACCAGCCGCCAGCGGCCAGCTGCTTGCTGGAAGCTGGTGGCTGGTGGGGGGCAGCTGATTTATAACAGCACGAATTCGGTCTGCGCGGGACCCGTCACGGTCGCCTCGCGCTCGCCGACGAACATATTGATCTCGGTGCGAACGCCGAACGAGCTGGTGTAAACCCCTGGTTCTATCGTAAACCCGGTCCCCGGAATCAGCCGGCGCTCGTCGTGCGTCTCGAAGTCGTCCATGTGGACGCCGTTGCCGTGGACGTCGGTCCCCAGGCTGTGGCCCGTGCGGTGGATGAAGTACTCGCCGAGCCCGGCCTGCTCGATCACGCGTCGGCAGGCGCGATCGACTTCGTATCCCTGTAATGCGCGGCCGTGGGCGGCGGCGTCCTTGACGAGCGCCACGGCCGCGTCGCGTCCGTCGCGCGCGACGTTGAACGCACGGTCGATCTCGCCGGGGACGTTCGTCCCTGTGAAGCCGACCCAGGTAATGTCAGCAAACACCGCGCCGGGAGTTTCCAGTTTGCCCCAGAGGTCGAGCAGCACGACCTCATTGTCGCGGATTTCCCGCGGCTTGTCGGAGCTCGGCATGTAATGCGGGTTGCCGGCATGTTCCTGCGCGGCCACGACCGGCGGCGCGTCCGTGACAAGCCCTTCTTCCGCGAACCATTGCACCATCGCGCGCTGCACGTCCACTTCGGTAAGCCGCCGCCCATCGCGCCGGCTCTGGCGCACGAGATCGAAGGCGCGATCTTTGATCCGATACAGCCGTTCGGACGCCGCGCGATGTGTCTGGAGCGCCTCATCTGACCAGACTGCCTCGAAGCGCTGAATGAGATCGCCCGACGAGGCCACGTCGACCCCGAGCTGGCGGACCGCCTCGACGGTGCCGGCGTCGACTCGCGACACATACGGAATGGCGTTCTCGGGCGAGTACTCCATCGCGACCCGCTTGAGCCCGGCGAGCACATGTCGCAGTCCGTCGCGGAGCTTCTCGCGTTGTGAATACGTCGTTTTGGCGCCCGGCAGATGATCGAGGTTGAACGCTTCGATGGCGTGGACGAGCTTTTGCGGCTCACCGTTCGCGGGAATGACATAAAACCAGCGGCGCGTCGTCATTTTGGCCGCGGCGTCGAGCCCGGTGAGACGGCGCGCGATGGGATTCGAGCCGTGAAAGTCGTACAGCAGCCAGCCGTCGAGCCCATCTTCAGCAAGGGCGCGCTGGACGGCCGGGATCGACAGCGGCATGCCTTCGAGTATAGCCGGAACGGTGGGGGACTCAGGGCTCAGGGCTCAGGGCTGAGGCCGCCGTCTCTCGTCTCGTCGGCCGCAGGGCGGGTCTTGCGCCTCATGGTAGGGCGCCTCTTTAGAGGCGCCGTTGTGGAGGCGCACCTAAAGGTGCGCCCTACCGCGCAGTCGCGCCTGTTTAATAGAGCCGCCGAACTCGCAGGGTCTGAAGACCCGGCCTACGTGGAACTCAGTTCGCCGCGTTATGAGCCCCTATACCTTCATTGATCACACGGCGGACGTGGCGGCCGACCTGACCGGGCGCAGTCCGGCCGAGCTCTTCGCATCGGCGGCGCACGCGCTGACCGACACGATCACCGACCGCACGCTCGTGTCGGCAGAGACCGCGGAGCGCGTCCAGGTCGAGAGCGGTTCGCTCGAGGACCTGCTGGTCGACTGGCTCAACGAGCTGCTCTATCGGTTCGAGGTACGGAACCTGCTGGTCAGAGACGCGGAGGTCGCGCTGACACCGGACGGGGATCGATGGCAGCTCGACGCGACGGTTCGCGGTGAGGCGTTCGATCCCGCGCGGCATCCGATGCGCGTGCTGGTCAAGAGCGCTACGTACCACTCACTGCATATCGTCGAACGCGACGGCCACTGGAGCGCGCGCATTGTCTTCGACATCTGAACGCCTGACCCGACCCGAGCAGATCGACGCGTATCGCTATCGGCTGCCGAAGGCCGACGGCATGCTCGTCGATGGCATCGTCTACGCCGACGAGCGCATGATGCGCGACATCCAGAAAGACGAAAGCCTCCAGCAGGTGCGCAACGTCGCGCATCTGCCGGGGATCGTGCGCGCGTCGATCGCGATGCCCGACATCCACTGGGGCTACGGCTTCCCGATTGGCGGCGTCGCCGCGATGGACGCCGACCAGGGCGTCGTCTCGCCCGGCGGGGTCGGGTACGACATCAACTGCGGCGTGCGGCTGCTGCGATCGACGCTGAGTCGCGACGAGATTGCGCCGCATCTCGAAGCGATCGTCACCGCGATGTATCGCAACGTGCCGACCGGCGTGGGCGCGCATCGCCGCGACCTGCGCCTCTCGGGCAAGGATCTGCGGCATGTCCTCGAGAAGGGGGCGGCATGGGCGGTGTCGCAGGGTCTCGGACGCGCGGAGGATCTCGACACCGTCGAAGAACGCGGCTGTATCGCGGGCGCGAACCCGGATCTGGTGTCGGACCGCGCGGAAGAGCGCGGACGCACGCAGCTCGGGACGCTGGGATCCGGCAACCACTTCGCCGAGATCCAGTACGTCGCCGAGGTCTACGACGCTCGGATCGCGGACGCGTTCGGGCTGTTCAAGGATCAGATTACGGTCATGATCCACAGCGGCTCGCGCGGGCTCGGGCATCAGGTCTGCACCGATCACCTGCGCGTGATGGGGGAGGCGAGCCGCCGCTACGGCATCACGCTGCCGGATCGTCAGCTCGCGTGCGCGCCGATCGACTCGCGCGAGGGACGCGACTATCTCGGTGCGATGGCGGCGGCCGCGAACTTCGCGTTCGCGAACCGCCAGGTGATGGCGCACTGGGTGCGCGAAAGCATCGCGGACGCGCTCGGCCTGGCGCCCGACCGCACCGGCATCGGCACGGTCTACGACGTCTGTCACAACATCGCGAAGTTCGAGACCTTCACGGTCGACGGACGGTCTCGTCGACTGTGCGTCCATCGCAAGGGGGCGACGCGCGCGTATCCGCCGCACCATCCGGGCACGCCGGCGGCGTATCGCGACGTCGGGCAGCCGGTCCTCATTCCCGGCGACATGGGACGCTACTCGTACGTGATGGCGGGCACGCCGCGCGCCATGGACGAGACCTTCGGCTCGGCGTGCCACGGCGCGGGGCGTCTCATGAGCCGCGGCGAAGCGAAGCGCGCGGTGAAGGGACGATCGGTCTTCGATGAAATGAAGGCGCGCGGCGTGCACGTCATGGCCGCGGGCGTCGCGACGGTCGCGGAGGAAATGCCCGAAGCCTACAAGGACGTCTCCGATGTCGTGCACGTCGTCCACGGCGCGGGCATTGCGACGCGCGTGGTGCAGCTTCGTCCGATCGGCGTGATCAAGGGGTAGCGATCGCCGGCTCCCCCCGGCGTCCCGTCTTTCCGCTAAAATCGACGGCACCTGCCGAACGTAGAAACGACTATGAAGACCAGATTTTTCGCCGTGCTGCTCGCCTGCGGGCTCGTTGCCGCGGTTCTCTCCGCACAGCAGGCGCCGCCGCCACCTGCGCAGCCGCCCTCGCCGCTCACGTTCAAGGTCGAGGTGAACTACGTCGAGATCGACGCGGTCGTCACCGACGAGCAGGGCAACTTCGTCCGGAACCTGTCGAAAGACGACTTTCAGATCGTCGAGGACGGCAAGCCGCAAACGCTGTCGGTGTTCTCGAAAGTCGACATCCCGATCGAGCGCGCCGACCCGCCGCTCTTCGCGAAAGCCGCGCTGCCGCCCGACGTCGCGACCAACCGCACGCCGTTCGAGGGGCGCGTGTTCGTGATCGTGATCGACGACCTGCACATCGGCTTGTCGCGCACGCCGCGCGTGCGGACCGCCGCGCGCCAGTTCGTCGAGCGCTACGTCGGCGCCAACGACCTGGTCGCGGTCGTGAACACGCGCGGGCGCAGCGACGCGATGCAGGACTTCACGAGCAATCGCCAGCTCGCGCTCGCCGCCGTCGATCGCGCGATGGGGCAGGGCGCGGAGTCCGGCGTGAAAGCCGCGCTGCAGGATTACCAGATGAATCAGGGCGTGCCCGGGCAGGACACGCGCGTCAACCGCGATTTCAACGAGCTCGAACGCTACTACAACGCGCGCAACTCGCTGAGCACGATCAAGAGTCTCTCCGACTTCGTGTCGGGCATGCGCGGCCGCCGCAAGGCGCTCGTGCTGTTCAGCGAAGGCATCAACTACGACACCACGAACCCGATTCAGAATCGCTACGCGACCGACGTCCAGCAGGGTCTCAACGATCTGATTGCGGCCGCGACCCGCGCCAATGCGAGCATCTACGCGGTCGATCCGCGCGGCCTCACGTCGGGCACGGAAGACTCGATCGACATCGGGTCGCTGCCGACCGACAACTCGATCAGCCTCACCCAGATGCAGGACGAGCTGCGGATTCAGCAGGACAGCCTGCGCGTGATGGCGAACGAAACCGGCGGCATCGCGGTCCTGAACACCAACGACTTCCGCACCGGGTTCTCGCGCATCCTCGAGGAGAACAGCAGCTACTACGTGCTCGGCTACTACCCGACGAACGACAAGCGCGACGGCCGGTTCAGGAAAGTGCAGGTGGGGATGGTCAAGCCGGGCCTGCGCGTCCGCGCCCGTCGCGGCTACTACGCGCCGAAGGGCAAGGCCGAGGAGCCGAAGGCGAACAAGGAAGGGACGTCGCCGGAGCTCCGCGAAGCGCTCTCGAGCCCGATTCCGATCAGCGGCTTGACCATGGCGGCGGCGGCGACGCCGTTCCGCGGGGCGGCGCCGAACGATGCGATTGCGCTGGCCATCGAGATCGACGGCGCGCGGATGAAGTTCAACCCGACGCCCGACGGACGGTTCCAGAACAACATCGAGATCTCGCTCTACGCCGCGGATGCGTCGGGCAAGATCAAGGACGGCGCGCGCGACGTGCTGTCGTTGAACCTGCAGCCGCAGACGCACGCGGTCGTCTCGAAAAACATGATCCGCATCGTCAAGCGCCTGCAGGTGCCGCCCGGCCGCTATTCGCTGCGCATCGGCGCGCGCGACGCCAATGGCGGGCTCGTCGGGTCGCTCATCTACGAGCTCGACGCGCCTGACTTCTCGAAGGCGCCGCTGACGATGAGCGGGATTGCGATCACGTCCGCCTCGGCGAGCCGTGTGCCCACGACCAGCGCCGACAAGAACGTGAACGAGTTCAAGGACGTACTGCCGTCGCCCCCCACCGCGACGCGCGACTTTCCGCAGGGCGACACGCTTGCGATCTTCACCGAGGTGTACGACAACCTCGGGAAGACGCCGCACCGCGTGCAGCTGACCGCCACCGTGTTGACCGACGAGGGGAAGACCGCGTTCACGACGTCGGACGAACGGCGCAGCGAGGAACTCCAGGGCGCGTCGGGCGGCTACGGCTACCAGACGCAGATTCCGCTCTCGGGCATGGCGGCGGGGCGCTACGTGCTGCGCGTCGAGGCGAAGGGCACGATCGGCAAGGAGCCGGCGGTGACTCGCGAGGTGGAGTTCCGCATCAAGTGATCACGCTGACCACGATCGCGCGCGGCGACGCGAGCCGCATCGCAGACCCGCGCCGGGTCGTCGTGCGCACCCCCGAGGAATGGCGCATGCTGTGGGCGCTGCACGCCGGCCCCGACGCCGACGCCCCGGTCGTCGATTTCACGTCGACGATCGTCGCTGCGGCGTTCGCGGGCGAGAAGCCGAGCGCTGGTCAGACCATCGAGGTTGCCGATGCGATCGCGGATCCGGGCGGCGTGCGGCTGGTGGTGGAGGAGCACTCGCCCGGGCCCGGCATGATGGCCGCGCAGATGCTCACGTCTCCCTTCCACATCGTCGGCTTCCGCCGCATCGACGGCTACGTGCGGTGGGAAGGAGCGGGCGCGACGGCGGCAACGGAGGGCGCTCTCACCACCGACACGCGCGCGGCGGTCGAGCCGCGACCCTCGACGAGCGCGGACGGCCGCGTCCAACCGCGGGCGTCGGCGATCGAGGCCGACGCGCGCCCCGCCGCCGCAGCCACCGACACCGGCATGAATCCGATCGCCGCGTCCGTCCTCGCGTATCTTGCCGGTCCGATCTCCGGCGCGCTGATGCTGTTTGCCGAATCCTCGAACACCGACGTGCGGTTTCACGCCTGGCAATCGATCATCGCGCTTGGGGGACTGGGGACTGCGTTGATCGCCAGCTACGTGCTCGCGTTTGCGGCGATCTTCGTGTCGGCGACCGGGGTGTCGTTGATGGTGCGGGTGTCGACCGCGATCTGGGTGGCGCTGCTGTTCGTCTGGATGATTTGTCTGTGGAAGGCTCTCTCGGGCGAGCGCTGGAAGCTGCCGCTTGCGGGTGATTACGCAGAACGGCTCGCAACCAGCGCACGTCCGACGCCGGCGCGCCAGGCGCCGCCTACTCGGTGAATTTCTTGACCGCCTTCACGTCCACCTTGCCGTTCGCGTGGCTGAACGCGTACTGGCTTCTGTAGAGGTCCGGCTTCCAAGGGGACTTCATCGTGATATCGGCGACCTCGCCCGGCTGAAGCGGCTTCAGGAGCTTCTGGCTGTCGCCGGTGACCTGCTGGAGCTTCTTGTCGTACCACAGCTCGTCGACACGGAGCAGCCCGATCGCCCCCGACGACATGTTCTTGACCTTGAGGACGGTGACGATATCAGAGCCGACTTTATTGGACTTTGCCTGGATCAGCTCGATGGATGCCAACCCTTTGACGACCGGAGCGAACTTCGCTTTCGCGGGTGCTCCGGGGGCTGCGGTTGGCGTCGCGGGCGTCGCCTTCGAAGCTTGCGCCTGGGACTGAGCGAAGGCGACCGGAGCGGCGGCCAGCGCGCAGACGAGCGCGGCAGACGCGACGAGCGGGATGCGGATCATGTGCGACCTCCCGGGGGACTAACCTGAATTGTGCCGAGGACCGCGCCGATTATAGACCTCTCCCCCACCCCTTGCCACAGCAATCCTACATTTCGCCGTTCCAGTCTTCCGGCTCAGGGTTCGTCGATCGGAAGATCTCGAGGTGCCACTTGCCGCCGCCCCACGGCTCGATCACTTCCGCGGCGACGACGTCGACGAGGATTTCCGCGAAGGTGCGCCCTTCAGGATCGCCTTCGAGGTGATAGGCGGCCTCGTCCCACGCAAACGTCGGGTAGAGCATCATCGTCAGGAACAGATCGTAGCCGTCGTCGACGACGATCAACTGGCCGCACGGGCGCTTCAGCGTCGAGTGGTAAATGAGGTACTTCTCGGCGCTGTGCGCGCGGATGTAGCGCTTCAGCGCGAACTCGCGCGCGACGATCTCTTCGACGGCAATTTTCTTGTCCCAGCAGTCGCGACAGTACTTCTCCTCACCGCGCGGTTCCGAAATCTCCTTGGCACCGCACAGGGCGCAGCGCGACTGCGCTACCGACTTTCGAGGCATGAATGAATTCTACCAGACCGCGAGCGCGCCCTAGCGGCTCACCTTTTCGGTGCTGAGCGCCGGCGCGTAGAGGTTGCTCGCGTACTCCTTCACCATGCGGCGGGCGCTGAAGCGCGGCGCGACCGTCGCGATCGCCTGACGCACGATCGAGAGCCATCGCCGTGGGATCCCGTTTGCGTCGCGATCGTAGAAGGCCGGCACCACGTGCCGTTCGAGCAGCTCGTAGAGCGCGGCCGCGTCGGCCGTGTCGGTCGCGTCGTGATCGTCGACCGGCGCGTGTCCTTCGATCACCCAGCCGTTCTCCCCGGTATAGCCCTCCGCCCACCAGCCGTCGCCGATCGAGAGGTGCGGCACGCCGTTGACCGACGCCTTCATGCCGCTCGTGCCGCTGGCTTCGAGCGGCTTGCGCGGGTTGTTCAACCAGACGTCGCAGCCCTGCACGAGGAAGTGCGCGACGTGCAGATCGTAGTCGTCGATGAAGGCGATGCGCCCGCCGTACGACGGATCGATCGCATGGCGGTAGACCTGCTGGAGGTGGTGCTTGCCGGTTTCATCCGCCGGATGCGCCTTGCCGGCGAACACGAGCTGGACCGGCCGGCGCGCGGCGTTGAGGATCGCGCGCAGCCGATCCGGATTGTGGAAGACCAGCTCCGGGCGCTTGTAGCCGGTGAACCGGCGCGCGAAGCCGATCGTCAGCGCGTTCGGATCGAGCAGCGTGCCGGATGCGACGACGCGCGCGGCGCTCACTTGCTGTTCGCGCCAGCGGCTGCGCGAGCGCTCGCGGATGAACGTGAAGAGGTATTCACGCAGCGCGCCGCGGGCCGCCCAGAGCGCTTCGTCGGGGATATTGTGGACGGCGGTCCACACCGCCGGATCGTCGTGGCGCTCGCGCCAGTCCGCCGGCAGGTAGTCGTCGAACAGCTTCGCCAGCTCGTTCGAGAGCCACGTCGGCTTGTGGATGCCGTTGGTGATCGCGCGCACCGGGCGTGCCTCCTCGGCGATCCCCGGCCAGATCGGTCCCCACATCTCGCGCGTCACGATGCCGTGCAGCTGACTCACCGCGTTGACGCCGTTGGCGGCGCGGAGCGCGAGCGCGGTCATGTTGAACTGCATGCCGGACCCGTTGTCGTACGCGCCCAGCTGCATGAAGCGATCGCGATAGGCGCCGAGCGTGCCCCAGCAGCCGGCGAGGTGCGTCTCGACGAGATTGAACGGGAACGCGTCGTGGCCGGCGGGCACGGGCGTGTGCGTGGTGAAGACGGTCGTGCGGCGCACTTCTTCGAGCGCGCCGTCGAAGGGCTGTCCCGCTTCAATCAGGTCGCGGATCCGCTGCAGTACGACGAACGCGGCGTGCCCTTCGTTCAGGTGCCACACCGCCGGGGCGGATCCGAGCGCCTTCAACGCGCGCACGCCGCCGACGCCGAGGATGATCTCCTGCTGGATGCGCGTCTCGCGGTCGCCGCCGTACAAGCGCGCCGACAGCTCGCGATCCCACGGCGCGTTCTCCTCGAGATCGGTGTCGAGCAGATACAGCTTCACGCGCCCGAGGCGCACCCGCCACACCTGCACCAGCACGCTTCTGTTGCCGAGCGGCACCGGCACGATGCAGTTGTGTCCTTCCGGCGTGCACGCCGGTTCGATCGGCGCCTCTGCCCAGTTGAGGCGTTCGTAGGATTCCTGCTGCCAGCCCTCGGGCGAGACCTTCTGGTGGAAGTAGCCCTGCGGATACATGAAGCCGACGCCGATGAGCGGCAGGCCCAGGTCGCTCGATTCCTTGCAGTGATCGCCGGCGAGCACGCCAAGGCCGCCGGCGTAGATCGGCAGCGATTGATGGAGCGCGAACTCGGCGGAGAAGTAGGCAATCGGACCGGCGTCGGGACCGAACTGGCGCAGCCACCACGTGTCCTGCGCGGTCCGCGCGCGGTCGAGCGCTTCGATCGCGGCGTCATAGAGGCGCAGGAACTCCGCGTCGTTCGCCAGCACCGCGAGCTGATCGGCGGAGACGCTTCGCAGCATCAAGACCGGGTTGTGCGCCGTCTGCCGCCACAACGAGTAGTCGAGGCGCCGGAACACCTCGCGCGCGAGCGGGTTCCAGGTCCACCAGAGATCGTACGCGAGATCGGCAAGGCGCGTGATGCGTTCGGGAAGCTGCGGAAGTTGCGGGTTCGTCATAGAGTCCTGAGGTACACCGATGTCATGCGGCCGCGTGCGGGGCGCACGCGCCGACCAACTGCGCGAACCGAGCGAGATCGACGTTGCCGCCCGACACGACGGCCACGACCGTGCGATGACCGCGCGCGGCCATCGCCGGCGACAATGCGGCCGCGACCGCGCAGGCCGCGGCCCCCTCGGCGATCACGTGCACGCGTTCGGCGACGAGCTTCATCGCCTGCGCCGCCTCGTCCAGCGAGACGACGATCGAGGCGTTCACATGCGCTTCGAGGAGCGGCCACATGCTCGCGAGCACGGACTTGCCGCCGGCGCCGTCGACAAACGAGGCCTGCCACTCGTCGAAACGGCTGGCGCGGCCGCGCGCGAACGAGCGCTCGAGCGGCGCCGCCGTCGCCGGTTCGGCGGCATACACCGCCGTGTCGGGGCGAAGCGCGCGCATCGCGACGCCAAGGCCCGCGAGCAGGCCGCCGCCGCCGACCGGCGCGATCACCGCGTCCACGTCCGGCAGATCGTCGACGATCTCGAGCGCCGCCGTGCCGTTGCCGCTGATGAAGTCATCGTCATCGAACGGATGCACGAAGTGGCCGCTCATGCGCGGCGAGCCGTGCGCTTCGACCGTCTGCCAGCACTCGTCGTAGGTCGCCTTCACGATCGACGCGCCGAGCCGGTCGATCGCCCGAAGCTTGGTCTCGGGCGCCGTGTCCATCACCATCACGCTGCACGGCGCGCCGGCCTTGCGCGCCGCGAGCGCGACGCCCTGCGCCGCGTTGCCGGCGCTCACCGTCCACACGCCGCCGGCGAGCTGCTCCGGCGTGAGGCGGCGCACCGCGTTGTACGCGCCGCGAATCTTGAAGGAGCCAATCGGCTGGAGGGTCTCGAGCTTGAGAAAAATCGCCGGCCCACCGGGAGCGGGCGGGCCGAGAGGGACCAGCGGCGTGCGGAGCGCGGCCCCATATACGGTCCGCGCAGCCTCGCGAATGGTCTCAATCGAGATGGCACGTGGCATTACGGGATGTCATGTCGAGAAATATTGATGGTAACTGCCCAGCATCGCAGCGTCAATGACGGGATGCACGGCGGCGGCGTAGAATCGCCGCCGAGGAACGGCGACCGCTCACTGGTCGATTGCCGTCGGCGTGTTCATCTCCCAGCTGATCCGTTAGGAGTCTTGCCTTCATGAGCGACAAAGTGACTCGTCGAGAATTCGTGCTGACCGGCACCGCCGGCCTCGCCGCCGCGGCGGCCGTCCCCGCCTTCAGTCAGGCGCCCACGATGATGACGAAGAAGTCCGTGAAGCCCGTGGTCGTCTCGTCGGCGAACGGCAACCGCTACAAGAACGGCGGCTCGATGACCGGCGTCGAGAAGGCCTTCTCGATGGTCACGCAGGGGAGCGACGTCATGGACGCGGTGATCGCCGGCGTCAACATCGTCGAGCTCGATCCCGAAGACACCAGCGTCGGCTACGGCGGCCTGCCGAACGCCGACGGCGTCGTGCAGCTTGATTCGTGCTGCATGCACGGGCCGCGGCGCCGCGCCGGCGGCGTTGCCGCGCTCGAGGGCGTGCGCACGCCGTCGCTCGTCGCGCAGAAGGTGATGGACGAGACCGACCATCACCTGATCGTCGGCAAAGGCGCGCAGGAGTTCGCGCGGAGCATGGGCTTCAAGATCGAGGACGACCTGAACACCGAGCGGTCGCGCAAGGCATGGATCGAGTGGAAGCGGCGGACCGATCCATTGCACTACCTCGATCCCGTCAAACGCGAGGCGGCGATGCGGCGCATCGCGCTCGACATGATGGCCGAGGGCTGGATCGAACCGAATCACTTCTACGGGACGATCAACTGCGACGCCATCAACGCGAAGGGGGAGATCTGCGGCGTGACCACGACGAGCGGGCTCGCCTGGAAGATTCCCGGCCGCGTCGGCGACTCGCCGATCCTGGGGGCGGGACTGTACGTCGACAACGAGGTCGGCGCCGCCGGTTCGACCGGGCGCGGCGAGGCCAACCTCTATAACCTCACGTCGTACCTCATCGTCGAGAACATGCGCCGCGGCATGCATCCGAAGGACGCCGGCCTCGACGCGATGAAGCGCATCAAGGCGAACACCGTCGAGAAGCGGCTCCAGCGGCCGGACGGGAATCCCAACTTCAACATCAATTTCTACGTCCTGAGCGCGCAGGGAGAGTACGCGGGCTTGACGATGTACGCCGAGAACGACGTGAGCTACGCGGTCTGCACGGAAAACGGCGCGCAGACGCTGCCGTGCGAACCGCTGCTGCCAGGGAAGTCCACTGACTAGACTCCACGTGGGGCGGGTCTTTAGACCCGCCGTGTGCCGGGTCTGAAGACCCGGCCTACAGCTGATGCGGGTGAGGGCATCGATCGGAATCATCGCTGTGTTGTCGGCTGTGGGCGCGACGCCGGCTCGCGCCGACGGACCGTCGCTCAAAGACGTGATGCGCCGGGTCGCCGATTACGTGCAGTCGTACGGCGATCAGGCCTCGATCGTCGTCGCCACCGAGCATTACCAGCAGACGCTGAGCACGCCGGTACAAACAGCGGTGCAGGAGCGATCGATCGTCGCGGACTTCGCGATCGTCCGCGCCGAGGCCTATCGCGTGTGGCTCGGGTTTCGCGACGTCTACGAAGTCGACGGCTACCGCATTCCCGATCGCGCCGATCGCCTCGTCGACGTGCTGACGCGCGGGCAGGGGACCTTCGAGGAAGCGCGCCGCATCAACGACGAGAGCGCGCGCTACAACATCGGCAGCATCGAACGGAACTTCAACGTCCCGACCACGGCGCTCTTCTTCTTCACGCCTGACAGTCTCGATCGCTTCAAGTTCTCGGTCCGCGACCGAAGCGGCCCGGTGTGGGAGATTGCGTTTCGCGAGTCCACGAGGCCGACGTTGATCAGGACACCGGAGGGGAAATCGATCCCGTCGAGCGGCACGCTGTGGGTCGACGCGACGACCGGCACGATCGTGCGCACGCACCTGACCGTGAAGGACTTCATCGGCGATTCCGGCAGCGCGCGCGGCGGCCACGCGGAGCTCGACGTGACGTATCGCCGCGTCGACGCGCTCGCCATGTGGCTGCCCGCGATCATGACCGAGTCCTACGTCGCCGACGTGCGCCCCGGCTGGACCGAGGTGACCGGGCGCGCAGAGTACAGCAACTACCGCCGCTTCCAGACTTCCGTGCGCGTCCGGTGATCCTCCGGCGCGGTTCTTGCCCTTGACCGCACACTCGCGCGCGGGATCCGGACATCTGCTGTCCCCGCGCGCGGCGGTCTCCCGCAACAACTGACCGGTCGTGAGATACGGGCGGGCCCCGTGGAGGGGGCGCAACGGTGCACACGCAGGCGCGGCCGGACGATCACGATATTGAGGGACGGCTACCAACTTTGAATGGTGGCCCGGCCCCGGACGGGCAGGCGATCCCCGCGCGCGCCCCGCAGAAGCCGGTGCATCCGGCGACGGAGTGGCTGCAGGCGCTCGCCCGGGCCGTGCAGCAGTTCCACACGTATCCGCCGACCAGCCCGATGTGTCAGAACGCCGTCGAGGGCTGCGTGCGCACGCTCGCGGCGACCGGCGAGGGCTTCGAATTCCGCGTCGCGCCCCGCGATGTCATCCTCGACGATCAGCCGGTCGGCCGCGGCACGGTCATCGAGATCGAGCTCGCGCGCCGCCTCCACGCGGCCGCGATTGCCCAGGTAATCATCGAGCCGACGGTCTCGCCGCGCGAGCTGTCACGCTTCTGCGAGGATCTGATCCGCTGCAGCGAGCGCGCCGCGGCAGGTCTGTCGCTCATCGATCGTCTTGGCGAGCACGGCATCGAGCGCATCGCGCTGCGGCCGGCCTACCGCCCCGAAGTGCTGCCGATCCCGGCGCTCACCGCGCCGGTCGAAGATCTCGTCCGGCACGAGCGGGTACGCCGCGACGAGCTGTTCGCGAAATCCGGGCGCACCGATCATCTGTACCCGCCCGATAAGGGGTGGGTGCGCGTCGATCCGTCTGCGTCCTTCGACACGCTGTCGCTCGTCGACCTGGCGCTGCTTGCCGGCGACCCCGCGTCGCTGGCCGGCATGCTGACGCGCTTGACCGACGATGCGAGTGCCGGCGCGAGCGGGGACGCGCTGTCGCAGCGGTTCAGCGACGTCGCGCTGCTGTTCTCGGCGATGGACCCGCGCGTCGCCCGCGCGATGTTCGCGCGCCTGGCGCGCGCCGTGCTCGATCTGGATCCCGATCGCCGCCAGGCGCTGATGCGGAAAACCATCCTGCCGGGACTGCTCGATGGCCGCATCGACGGCATGGTCCTCAAGGACTTTCCGGATCTCGATCTGGCGGAGTCGCTGTGCCTGCTGCTCGATCTCGAGGCGGCGGCGCCCGAAGTGATCCCTGCCGCGCTCGCGCGCCTCGATCTGCCGGACGAGCGGCGCGACGCCGTCGTCCCCCTGCTCGAGGAGCGGATTCAGTCACGGGTGTCTTCGTCGGCGCCGGCCGATACATCGGTCTATACGCACGCGCGCAAGCTGCTGCACGTCGATCGCGAACGCGCGCGCAACGTTGCCGAGTTTGCGGCGTTCGACCTCGCGCTCGACGCGGCGGCGCGCGGCACGCTCGTCGGCGTCAAGGACGGCATCGCCGCCACGGATCCCGAGCTGATTCGGCTCGAATGCCTGTGGCAGCTCACGCGTATCGAACCGAACCCCGAGACCGTACAGCGCTTCGTCAAGTGCGCGCGGCCGCTGCTCGAGGCGCTCGAAGCGGGCGGCCGCGTCGAGCTGTTTGCGGCATGGACCGGCCGGTATCGCGAGCTCGCCGACGATCTGCACGAGTCCCGGCCGGACGTCGCGGACACGCTGCGCGCCGCACTCTCGTCGCTGTGCACGCCCGAGCGCGCCGATCGCATCCTGGCGCTCGCGGAAGACTCCGACGAACTGAAGCGGCTGGCCGGCGATCTGGTGAAGGCGCTGGGGGAGGCGCTGGCGCCGTCGCTGCTGCAGGCCGCCCACGGCCCGCACGCGCGCGCCGCATCACAGCTCCTGTGCGATCACGCCGCGCTCGTCGCGCCGGCGGTCGTCGCGTGCGTGCCGCAGGCCGACGCGGCGATGCAGCGCGTGATTGCGCGCGTCCTCGGCCTTGCCGGCGCGGGTTACGAAACGCCGCTCGGCACGCTGCTCAGGGCCAGCGACGAGCACACCGTGCGCGAGGCCCTGCGCGCGCTCGCCCGCCTCGGCACCCATGCCGCCGCGACGCTGGTGGCGGCCGAAGTGCTGCAGGCGCGCGCCTGGGTTGCGGCCGCCGCCGAGCAAACGCTCTGGCACTTCCCGAAGGACGAAGTAGAGCGGCAGGTCGGCGCGATTCTCTCGCAGCGCGAGTTCGTGCTGCGGCAGCCCGACGCCGCGTCGCGCCTGCTCGATCGTGCGCCCCGCCACAACGGCGCGACCACGATGCTCAAAAGCCTCGAAGGGCTTCGCTACCGGTTCTGGAGTCCGGCGGTCGCGCGCGTCGGCCGCAAAGCGCACGCGCTGCTCGCAGGGTAGAAGACGATGGCGACACCGGTCACGCGGACGGCGGCGGCACACGAGGACGCGACGATCGATCCGATCGCGCTTTTGCGCGGCCTCGTGAGCCTGCGGCGCTTGACCGGGATGTATCCGGCGGGGCATCCGGCGATCGAGCAGAAGCTGAACGAAGTGGAGCAGAGCGTCCAGCGTGAGCTGCACGGCGCGACGCCGCTCTGCCTCGACGTGGTGCGCGGGCAGGCACACGTGAACGGCCTGCCGTTCCGCGCCGACAGCGACACGCAGGCGCAGGCCCTCCGTGAGCTCACCGATCTGGGCGTCGACAGCATCCACATCCATGCTGGGGTCACGCGCGAGGAGTTGCTCGCGCTCTCCGAATTCCTCTGGCAGTTCAAGGCGTCGCCCGGCGAGTCGGTCGAGGCGCAGCTGGCGCGGCGCAACATTCATCACATCAGCCTGGGCCGCCTGCTGCCGCTCGACACGCGCTGGCGCGCGGCGCAGTGGGCGGACGCGCCAAGCGGCCCGCTCGATCCCGATTACGAGGAGTCGCTGGCGCTGACCGAGCGCACCTTCGATGCCGCCGCGGCGGGCGACGGCATCAACGTCGTCACAGTCCGCCACGTCGTCGAACTGCTGATGCGGAAGGTCGCGACCAGCAGCGCCGCGCTCGGCCAGATCCTCGCGGTCAAGTTGTACGAGAACCTGACCTACTGCCATTCGGTGAACGTCGCCACGCTGAGCCTGCTGCTGGGGAGGCAGATCGGGCTCAACGAGCGTCAGACGAGCGCGCTCGCCGAAGCGGCGCTGCTGCACGACATCGGCAAGACGCGCATTCCGCTCGACGTGCTGCGCAAGCCGGGCGCGCTCGATCGCCGCGAGCGGAAGATGATGGAAGCGCACACGGTGTTCGGCGCCGAGATCCTCGCCGAGCTCGACGGCCTGCAGCCGCTCACGCCGACCGTCGCACTCGAACATCACCGCAGCATCGAAGGGGGCGGCTACCCGGATCTTGGCGCGGGGTGCGTGCCGCATCCGCTCAGCCAGATCGTGTCCGTCGCGGACATCTATGAAGCGATTACCGGTGCGCGGTCGTACCAGGATCCGGCGATGCCCGAACAGGCGTGTCTGATCCTGGCGCGACTGGCGGGCACGAAGCTCAACACGGCGCTGGTGAAAGCGTTCGTGAAC
This sequence comes from Acidobacteriota bacterium, assembly GCA_046734675.1. Taxonomy (GTDB): domain Bacteria; phylum Acidobacteriota; class Vicinamibacteria; order Vicinamibacterales; family 2-12-FULL-66-21; genus QHWT01. Next base: position 8,292 of record JBKPRU010000252.1, on the reverse strand, counting down.
GCGATCAGCTTCTTTCCGGTTGGCTCCGTCGTCCGCACCGATCGCGGCGAGCTTGGCGTCGTCGTCGCGACCAACGATGGTGAGCCGCTCCATCCCGTGATCGCGATCGTCGACGAGTCGAACGAGCAGCGGCCCGGCCGCGTCGACACCAGCGAACGCGAGTCGGCAGGCAACTACCTCCGGCACATCGTCGAGACGATTCGTCCTCCCGAAGGGCTCGACGTCAGCTCGTTCCTCACGGCGCAAGCCTGAGCGCTGATAAAATCCGCGCCAGAACACGCCGGGTCTGAAGATCCGGCCCTGCACCTGCAGAAGGCCACTGTCGGTTACAGGTGTAGGGCGCAGCTTTAGGTGCGCCGGACGCGCCGGGTCTGAGACCCGGCCTACATCTGTCGGAGAACCCATCGCATGAGGAAGTTCCTGGCCGGCGCGGCATTGCTGCTGACGGTTGTCGCGGTGCCGGCGCAGCAAATGGTGACCGAGACCCGCGATCCCGCGCAGGCGCAGGACGAGGATTTCGCGTCCTCGGTCAAGACGTGGACGACGAAGCCAAACTTCATCAGCCCGCTGGTCGATCACCTGCCGAAGGTGCCGGGAGTGCCGTCGCCAAAGGACGTGCTCGGGTATCACGTCGGCGCGCCGGCGAAGCTCACCTACTACGCGGACATCGTGAAGTATTACCGCACGCTCGCGGCCGCGACGCCGCGCGTGCGGGTCGACACGATCGGCCGCTCCGACGAGGACCGCGAGCTGGTGGTCGTGTGGGTCTCGTCCGACGACAACATCCGCAACCTGCAACGCAACAAGGACAACCTCGCGAAGATCGCCGACCCGCGCGGGCTGACGCCGGATCAAATCACGCAGCTCATCGAGACGACGAAGCCGCACTATCACCTGATGGGCGGGCTGCACAGCGGCGAGACCGGGCCGTCCGAGATGCTGATGGAGCTGTGCTACCGGCTCGCGACCGAGACGTCGCCGCTCATCAACCAGATTCGCGACAACGTGATCGTGTCGATCACGCCCGTGGCCGATCCCGATGGACGCGATCGCAACGTCGATTGGTTCTACGCGGAACGCGAGCGGCAGCAGGCGACCGGCGCGCCGGCGCCGCCGCCCGCGGCCGGCGGTGGACGCGGCGGTCCGGTGCTCCCGTATTGGGGCAAGTACGTGTTCCACGACAACAACCGCGACATCAACCTGTCGCAGGTCTCGATGCGCGCGATCGTCGACTGGTACTTCACCGCCTATCCGCCGATCATGCACGACCTGCACGAGGCGCAGCCGCTGCTCTACACCTACAGCGGCGGCCCGCCGCAGAATCCCAACCTCGATCCGATCCTCTTCACCGAGCTGCCGTTCTTCGCCAACTTCGAGCTCTCGCAGATGACGAAGTGGGGGATGCCCGGCGTCTACACCCATGCGTTCATGGACGGCTGGTCGCCAGGCTATCTCGGCTCGGTCGCCTACAACCACAACGGCATGATGCGAATGTACGAGACACAGTCCGGGAGGGAGCCTGCACCGGAGGAGTCGAAGGGTTCAACGACGGAGAGTTCAAAGGGTTCATCGACGCAGGGTTCAACGGGTTCAAAGGGTTCAACGGGTTCAAAGGGTTCAAAGGGTTCAACGGGTTCAAGGGGTTCGGGTTCAGCAGGTTCGGGTGCCGGTTCTGCACCGAATGCCGCAGCGAGCAGCGGCGGGCAATCCGACGCGGCGCCGGCGTCGTCGAATGGTGCGCAGACGGGATCAGGCGGGCGAGGGGCGCGTGGGGGAGGCGCGGCAACGGACATGCCGGGGCCGGAGGCGCAGCCAGGACGGGGCGGGGGGCGCGCGACCGTGCCGTCGGGGCGTGGCGGCGCGCAGCCGCGCGAGTGGTATCGCGGGCTGCCGGTGCCGCCCGATGCGGTCGCGACGTTTTCGCGGCGCAACAACACGAACTACATGGAGACGGGCGTCCTGTCGGCACTGCAGCTGACGTCGATGTTTCCCAACATGGTGGTCGAGAACTTCTATCGCAAGACGCAGAACGGGATCGACGCCGGCAAGACCGAATCGCCCTACGGCTACGTGATCCCGATCACGCGCGACATGACGCGCGCGGCGACGCTCGTCAACATCCTGCGCGCGCAGCGGATCGAAGTCGGACAGGCAACGAGCGAGGTGAAGACCGCAGACGGCACGTTCCCGGCCGGCTCCTACGTCATCAAGCGCGATCAGCCGTACGGCCGGCTCGCCAAGAACCTGCTCGAGCGGCAGAACTATCCCGATCCCAACCTGACGACCTACGACGACAGCGGCTGGACGATGGGGCTGGCGATGCTCGTCGACGTGAAGGAGATCAAGGACAAGGCGATCCTCGACGCCAAGGTCACGCCCGTGAAAGACGCGGCCGCGAAAGGCAAGATGAGCGGCAGCGGGAGCGCCGGCATCGCGATTGCGCATTACGGATCGAACAACATGATTGCCTTCCGCTACCGTCTGAAGGACGTCGCGATGAAAATCGCCGACAAGACCTTCACGGCGGACGGCGTCGAGTTCCCGGCGGGCTCGTTCGTCGTCGCCGGCTCGACGGACGCGTCCCGGGTGCGCGCGGCAGTGGAGGAGCTCGGGCTCGTGGCGGCGGCGCTGCCGGCGATGCCCTCGGTGCCGACACATGATGCCGACCTCCCGCGCGTTGCGATGTACTCCGCCTGGAACGCCACGCAGGAAGTGGGCTGGGTGCGGTATACGTTCGATCGGTTCGGCATTCCGTTCGATCTGATTTACAAGGAGCGCCTGAAGAAGGGCAACCTGCGCGCGGACTACGACGTCATCGTCATGCCGACGCAGCCGGCCAATCGCGCCGCCGTCTTCGCGCCGCCGGCGGCGCATCCCGTGCCCTATCAGAAGAGCGAGAAGTACAAGTTCCTCGGCATGTATGGCGAGTCACCCGACATCTCGGGCGGGTTCGGCGGCGAAGGGGTCGACGCGTTCGCGAAGTTCCTCGACGCCGGCGGCACGCTGATCACGATGGGTGAGGCCTCGCGGTTTCCGGCGGAACTGGGATTCGCGCGCACCGTGGATTCGGCGTCGACGACCAGCCAGTTCTACGCGCCGCGGCCGCTCGCCAACGCCGAGATCCTGAAGCCGGAGCATCCGGTCTTCTACGGCTACAGCGACCGTTTCCTGCCGCTGAAGTACATCGGCGGCCCGCTGCTGACCGTCGGACCGCCGGATCAGTCCGCGGTACTCGGCAAGTACGTCGGCGGCGACGGCGCGGTGCTGAGCGGCCTGATGCGCGGCGCCGACGAAATTCGCGATCGTCCCTTCGCGATCGACATCCCGGGCGGCTATGCGGGCAAGGGACGCATCATCATGTTCGCGAACAACCCGATCTATCGCTGGCAGAACCACGGCGAGTTCAACCTCGTGTTCAACGCGATCATGAACTGGAACGACTTCGGTGCGTCACAACCAGCGCCGGCACGCGCCACGACCACCGTCTCGGGGGGCCGATGACCGCTTCGACATTCGTCGTTCTCGCGTGTGCGCTGTTCCACGCGCAGCAGACCGCCGCGCCGCGACCGACCGCGCCGCGCGGCCTCAACAATCCTCCGGTTGAAATTCCGCTCTGGGAAAACGGCGCCCCAGGTGCGCTCGGCAGCGACGATGCCGACACGCCGACGCTGACGATCTATCGCGCGCCGCGCGTGGCTGTGGGCACCGCGGTGGTGGTCGCGCCGGGCGGCGGCTACCAGGGACTCGCGATGGATCATGAGGGACGCCAGGTCGCGTACTGGTTCAACGCGATGGGCGTCTCCGCGTTCGTCCTGAAGTACCGTCTCGGTCCGAAGTATCACCATCCCATCGAGCTCGGCGACGCGCAGCGCGCGATCCGCATCGTCCGCTCCCGCGCCCAAGAGTTCGGCGTGCAGCCGGATCGGATCGGCATGATGGGCTTCTCGGCCGGTGGCCACCTCACGGCGACCGCCGGCACACACTTCGATGCGGGGAAAGCCGATGCGGCCGACGCGATCGATCGCGTCAGCAGCCGTCCGGACTTCTTGATCCTTGGCTATCCCGTGATTTCGTCGGATCCGGCAATCGCACATGCGGGCTCGTTCCGCAACCTGCTCGGCGACAATCCGGATCCGAAGCTGCTCGAGGATTTGTCGAATGACCTGCGCGTGACGGCCAACACGCCGCCGACGTTTCTCTTCCACACGACCGCCGACACCGGCGTTCCCGCCGAGAACAGCGTGCGCTTCTACCTCGCGTTGAAGAAGAATAAGGTGCCCGCCGAGATGCACATCTTCGAGAACGGCCCGCACGGCGTGGGGCTGGCGCTGAATGACCCGGCCCTGAGCGCGTGGCCAACGCTGCTCATGAACTGGCTGCGCGGCCGCGGGCTCCTGACGGCGCCGGAGAAATAGGTGCGGCTGTCGAGGCGCATCCCTTGCACCGCGCCAGCCGCGTGCGGGAACCTCACACCCGGCGTCGTGTCTTTGAGCAATCCGCTGCCACTCTTGCGCTAGCCGTTGCCCTCGCGCTCTCACAGTTCGCGGGGCACCCGCGGGCGGCCTTGGTCCAACCATCCGTCCCGGCGACGACCGGGCCCGGCGCCGCCATCTACAACCTCCGCGTCGTGACGGACGCATCGCCCGATCTCACGGACCTTCCCAGCTTCGTGCGGAGCGCGACGACGCGATGGACGTCACCAGCCGACAAAGTCTGGGCGCTGTTCTACTGGACCCACGTCCTCAAGCGGCAGACCGCGCCGATGGTCCTGCACGGGTTCGAGGTCACCGATCCGATCCGGAATTTCTCGGACTACGGCTACACGATGTGCAGCACGATCTCCGGCATCAACCAGTCGCTGTACGAGACGCTCGGGCTGCGCCATCAGTTCTGGGACATCTGCAATCACACGGTGTCGAACGTCGAATACGACGGCGCGTTCCACATGGTCGACAGCTCGATGTCGAATCTCGTCGCGCGTGACGATGGGGTGACGCTGGCGTCGGTCGCGGAGGCGGCAGCGGACGGGGCGCGGCTGGTGAAGGAGCGGAGCCTTCATGCGACCAGCGCGAATGGCTTCCTGACCGGCTCCGACATCATGCGTACTCTGGTGGACGCCGTCAGTCCCGTCGACGGCAGCGTCGCGCCCGGGTACGCCAACAGCTTCTGCTCCACCGGCCTGAAGTTCCGCGACTATTACTACAACTGGGACGCCGGGCACCGCTACGTGCTCAATCTTCGCGAGCACGAGTCGTATACCCGCTACTATCACGCGCTCGGCGCCACACCGGACTACTGGGTCGGGAGCGAGAAAATTGACGCGCCGGATCCCGCACAGACCTACCTGATCGACTCCGCCGGGAAGTTCGGATTGCGCGGCAACGGCGTCTGGTCGTTCGTGCCGGATCTCTCCGCCCTCGGATGGGATCGCGCGGTCTATCACGCGACCAACATCGCGGCCTCCGGCGCGGGGCTCACGCCGCAGATCGCCGGACGCGATGGGGACGTCATCTACAAGGTGGAGTCGGCGAATGCCACCGCGTCGCAAGCGATCCACGCGGAGTTCTTCAAGAGCGATGTGCTGGCGGCGGCGACGATCGCGATCAGCCTCAATCACGGTCTCACATGGATCGACGTAGCGAGCGCCGGCGCTACGTCCGGCAGCGTCGTGCCGGTCGACGTCGCCTTACGCGACCAGGTGAACGGTGCCTATGAGGCATTGGTGCGCATCCGGATGCGAACGCAGTCGGCGACGCCCAATGGGATCGCGCTGACCGCGCTGGCGATTCAGACCATCACGCACGTGAACGCACGGGCACTCCCGAAGCTGAATATCGGCAGGAACCAGATCTTCGTCGGGGCAGGCGACCAAAGCGACACGATGGTGCTGTGGCCGGACCTCCGCGGCGATCTCTGGAAGAAGGACGTCTACGACTCGCGGAATATCGCCACGCAGCCGGTCACGGTGCCTCGAACGTACACCGCGGTCGCGTTCCCGGCCGTGCTCACGCAGGACGCGTTCCTGACCTATCGCCTCGACGCGCCGCGCGACATCACCCGCATCACCTATGGTGGGCGCCTTCACAATTATCGCGCGGGCTCCTTCATCGACTTCCTGCACTCCTTCGACGGCGGCGTGACCTGGACGTCGTCGTATCGCCTGGCCGATGTCAGCGCGCCCTACGACGTTATTCACTACGAGACCGTCACGAACATTCCTGCGGGCGTGCGATCGGTTCTGTCCAAATACCTCATTCACAACACCGACCCGACGGTCTCGGGGGCGAGCGGCCTGTATGCGGCGCGGATGGAGGTGCAGCACCAGCCGGCCGCGCCGACGCCCGCGCCCCTGGACGTGACGCTTCGATGGAAAGAGATCCGCGCCGATCGCACGGTGGTCGAGCGTGGGCACCGCCAACGCGTCACCGAGTTCCCGTTCGCGTATGTCGTGAACGTCGGCGGAAACGACCATCCGATCATGGAATCGTTTCGCGTGGCCGTGGCCGACGATCGCGATGCGACGCCGTTCGGCTATAGCGACGGCGTGGACGCCGGCGGGACGACCTACGTCGCCATGAAGCGCAGCGAGGGCACGAACCTCGCCAAAGGCAAGCCCTACACGGTGTCGCGGCCGCCTTCCGGATTCCAGTCGTCGGCGGGCGCGAGCAACACCACGATCCTCACCGACGGCGTGGTCGGCGCGCCGCAGACCGGCGGCATCTCCTATTGGTGGGGCCAGTGCTGGAGTGAGAACAGCGACGTGAACCTGCAGATCGATCTCGGTCAGGCGCGAACGATCGGGGCGGTGCGGGCGCATCTGTTTGGCTGGCCGTTCTGGGACGCGCTGCGCGGTCAGGTGCAGGATCGCATCGAGATTCAGACGTCGTTGGACGGGGTGAACTTCTCCAGTCAGGGATTGCTCCAGACCGCCCTGTGGAGAAAAGACGTGCCGATCAACTACATGCTGCTCGACACCGAGGTGGCGACGGGGTGGAATTTCGAGCGGCGCCTGCCGACGTCCGTGTCGGCGCGCTACGTCCGCTATCACATCTCGCCGAAGCGAATCCTCTGCGCGAGCGAGCTGCAGGTCTTCGACCGCATCACCGACCAACCGTTCGATATCCGCATCGCGCTTCCGGACGGCACGTCCGAGCCGCCGCCGCCCCCGCCTCCACCGCCGCCGGACGATCTCGATGAAATCGTTTTGCATGCGGCCGTGCAGCCGCAGATCGTCGGCGGATGGACCGTCATCGCCGACCCGACCGCGGCGAGCGGCGCCCGGCTGCAGAACCCGGATGCCGGGGCGCCCAAGATCACCACGCCGCTCGCGACGCCGACGCAGGCGTTCGATCTGACGTTCAACGCCGCGGCCGGCCGCGCCTACCGGCTCTGGCTGCGCGCGCGAGCGTTGAACGACAGCTACACCAACGACTCGGTGTTCGTGCAGTTCGACGGCAGCGTCGATGCGGCGGGCGCGCCGATCTGGCGAACCAACTCGTCGTCAGCGACGACGGTGGTGCTCGAGGAGTGCGGCAACTGCGGCGTGCAGGGATGGGGATGGCAGGACAACGGTTACGGCCTCAATGTCGCGGGACCGGTCGTCTACTTCGCCGCCACCGGCCCGCAGCGAATCCGCATCCAGGTCCGCGAGGACGGAGTCGCCGTGGATCAAGTCGTGTTGTCCGCCGTCAAGTACGAGAAGACGGCACCTGGCGCCGCGAAGAATGACACCACGATTTTGGCCGCCACTCAGTCATCCAGTGGCCCGCCGCCGCCCTCCATTGACGATGTGGTGCTCTATCCCGGTGTCGATGCGCAGGTCGGGGGTGGGTGGAGCACGGCCCTGGATACGGCGGCCGCCGCTGGCGTGCGGCTTCAGAATCCCGACGCGGGCCAGCCGAAGCTGACCGCGGCGTTGGCGGCTCCCGCACAGTTCTTCGACGTCACGTTCGCCGCCGACGCGGGCAAGCCATACCGGCTGTGGCTGCGAGGCAAGGCGCTGGCGGACAGCTACACGAATGATTCGGTGTTCGTGCAGTTCGATCGGAGTGTCGACGCGTCAGGCGCGCCGATCTGGCGCATCGGGACGTCGTCGGCCACGTCGGTCGTGCTCGAGGACTGCAGCGGGTGCGGCGTGCAAGGGTGGGGATGGGCCGACAACGGGTACGGGCTCAACGTCGCCGGTCCTGTCGTTTACTTCGCCGCCTCGGGTCCGCAGCGCCTGCGCGTGCAGGTCCGCGAAGATGGCATGGGGATCGATCAAATCGTGCTGTCGGACGCGACCTACATCAC
>JBKPRU010000251.1:0-13234 GCA_046734675.1 Acidobacteriota bacterium | reverse complement strand
CGTCAGCAGTTGGGGCTCGCCGTTCACGGTCGTCGGCAGCGTACGTCCGGTGCCAAAACTGCGGAAGCCATCGGCGCCGTCGCCAAACGTGCATGTGCCATCGAGCATCACGAATCGTTGCGAGACGCTTGGATCGAGTCGCGTCGGCGGCGGCTCGCGCTCCGGGACGGCGACGAAGTCGGCTGGCGCGAACAGCCACCGATGCGTAAACGTGCCCGCGCGTTCGCCGATCGCCGACGTGGCGGTCAGCGGCGTCCGACCGGAAGGCTGGCGCATGGCGATCGTGAAGCGATGGAGTGCCTCCCGCACGGCGACGCCGATCACGCCTCCCGACGGACCGCGGATCACCGCGCTGTCTCCCCGTCGATCGGGAATCGAGAACATGTTGAAGTGCGCGGCCCGATCGACGAGGCTCTGGACGGCGCCGGCAGGAAGCGGTCCCTCGGCAGGGCCGCCAACGGCAGGCGCACTAGCCATCGCCGGTCTCCGCCCGCCGCGGCTCGCGCAGCGGACGATACCACTCGGCGATCGCGCTTCCTATCTCGTGTGGACTGCTCTCCTGGACGAAGTGCGACCCGGCGCCGATGTGCACCACGGTCAAGTCACGGATGTGGCGCCGGGCCCACTCGACGTGCTGCTCCGTGAGCAGCGCGCCCGGCGTAAAGGAGAGGAGCAGCTTCGGAATGCGCGAGCGCTGCAGACGCTCACTATACTGGCTGACCGCCTCCCACACGTCTACCGGTTCTCCTCCAATCGGCGTCTCGCGGGCGAAGCGCCAGATCGGCACCCGGCTCGCCGGTTCGACGAACGGCCCGCGATAGGCCTGCATCTCAGGCGCGCTCAGTGGCCGGCCGGCAGCCAGGGGGAGCAGTTGTTCGATGAACATGTTCTGTTCCACGAGTAGCTGCCAGCCTTCGCCGCCGACACCGCCCGTGCGAAACCGGCGGAACATCTCCCGGAACTCAGGCGTCGAAAACTCGTCCCACGCAAACGGACGAATGAATGCCTCAAAGAACGCCAACGCCCTGATATTGCGCTCGTGGCGCATCGCATAGTGAAAGCCCAGTCCGGATCCCTGGTCGTGGAGCACCATTGTGATGTCGCGCAGGCGCAGGCGTGCGATGAACGCTTCGAGATAGCGCGCGTGATCGCGCCAGCGATACTCGATGTCCGGCTTGTCGGATCGTCCATACCCGATCAGGTCGGGTGCAACGCACCGCCCGAGTGAGCTGAGATGCGGAATGATGTTGCGCCAGGTGTACGACCACGTCGGATTGCCGTGCAGCAGCAGAATCGTGGGGCCGGTCCCCTCGTCGACATAGTGCATCCGCGATCCGAGCACCTCGACGAAGTGTGATTCGAAGGGGAAATCCGGCGAGATCGTGCCGGTGTCCGTTCCGGACGCCGGCCTGCGATGCGCTCCGTTCTCTTCGTCGAGCACGCGCGTGAGGCGGTCGATCGCACCGGCCGCGTCCGCGTTCGAGAGCGCCGCGATCTCCTGCAGACCGAACAGCGTCGTCGCCCACGAGAAGCTCAGGATCGCCTTGGGAAGGTCCCACATACTCGCTGGGTGCTCTCCGAACTGCCTGATCTCCATAGACATTTCGATCGCTGGCCTTTGCACCGGCAAATTCGAGATGGCGCGCTGTCCTACTCTGGTAACGATGCTCGTGGGCTCTTCCAGGCGGCTGGAGTCGATCGGTGCGCAGGTGAGTTATGCCGCCGACTTCGGTCCGTTCGACGGACGAACATGGCTGAATAGCGCGCACCAGGGCGCCATGCCCCGCGCGGCCGCCGAGGCGGCGCGCATCGCCGTCGAACAAAAGTCTCGCCCCGCGCTGATTCGCAACGAGGATTTCTTTGTCGTTCCGGCCCGCTTGAGAGCCGCGCTCGGCAGACTGGTGAGCGCGAATCCCGACGACATTGTGCTCGCCAACAGCGCGACGTACGGCCTGGATCTACTGACCAACGGAATCCCATGGAGGACCGGTGACGAAGTGCTGCTGGTCGAAGGAGACTATCCGGCGAACGTGTACCCCTGGACGATCCTGCGCCCTCAGGGTGTCACGATGCGGTTCGTCAGGCCGTCGACGCCGGCAATCCAGCCGGAAGAGCTCGCCGCCGCGATCTCACCCCGCACACGGCTGTTCTGCGCGAGTTGGGTGAATCCGTTCACGGGCGGTGCGCTCGAGCCCGATGCGATCGGCCGGACGTGCAGGGAGCGGCAGGTGCTGTTCGTTCTCAACGCTTCGCAGGGGCTGGGCGCTCGCGTGCTCGATCTTCGCACCGCGTCCGTGGATGCGATGACCTGCTCGGGATCGAAATGGTTGTGCGGGCCATATGGCACCGGATTCTGCTGGCTCACGCCAGCGCTGCGCGAATCATTGATTCCCCGTCACGCGTATTGGCTCGCCATGATCGCTGGACGGCCCTTGTCAGAGCTGCGTGATTATTCGCCGCGGACCGATCTCGGCACGCGCGCGTGGGACATTTTCTGCCCGGCGAACTTCTTCAACTTCGTTCCATGGACGGTCAGCATCGAATACCTCGCGGACGCCGAGCCGGCCACGGTGGCCAGCTACGACGACGCGTTGGTCCTGCACCTGCTGGAGTCACTCGACTCGAACCTGTTCGACATCGTCAGTCCGCGAAAGGCACCACAACGATCCACGATCGTGAACTTCCGCCCGAAGAAGGACGGCGACGTCCCCCTTCTATTCGACAAGCTGACCGCCGCGGGTTTCGACATCGCGATGGGAGAAGGGACGCTTCGTGTGAGTGCGCACCTCCACAACACGTTCGACGACGTCGACCGCTTCGTGCGCGCGTTGACCCCGTAACCGCGGGTCAGTTCCCGACGCGGTGCAGCGCGAAGCGGATGTCGGGGAGGCTGTCGCCGTTGTGCTTCCGCTTCGTGATGTGATGTTCCATCAACTTGCCGTCGGCCGAATGCGTGATGATATCTGTGCTCGACGCGTGGCCTCCGTCAGGGTAGATCGCCGTTTCGCGCGTGATCCACGTGCCGTCTTCGTGCGTGATGATCGTTTCGCCCGAGCCACCATCGGAATTCACCGTGTGCTGCGTCACGCGCTGATGCTCGTCGTCCCATACGGTAACGAAGCTGCCCGTCAGTCCTCCGAAGCGGAATTCTCCCTGCAGGCCGTTCTCATGACGGAGAAAGCGCGCAGAGGACGACCCCTCGAGCTGAAGCCCCTGGCCGCCGGGCCCTCGAGAATCGAACGGACCCGGATCGCTCACCCAGTGACCCATCGTCGCGATGCCCCAGTCGATGAGATCTTCAGACACGACGGGCGACTTCGCCTCCCTCGACCGGACGATCGCGAGACGTAGTCCAAGCAGATATCCCTGGTTGCCCGGACCGAGCCGCGTGCGATCACGCGGCGTGAAGATCGGCGGAATGAACCAGCCGCCGCCGCGACAGACGCCCCAGCGGCCGGGCGCCTCGTCGACGCGCACGGCCACGTCATCGGGTTTCACTTCGGGGTCCGTCCCGCCAGGATACGGGTCCGCCCAGACGTCGCGGAGCCGCTCGAGACAGTTGCCCATCATGTCGTAGAGACCCCAGTCGTTCGGTTTCTTCTGTCCGACCGGATGGCTCATGGATCCGGAGTTGAACATGTGCCACGAGTACTCGTCGGCGAGCTTCTCATCGTCGCCCCAGGGAAAGCGCGTGGTCGTACCGGCACGGGCGGCGTATTCCCATTGGGCTTCTGTCGGTAGGTCGTATTCCCAGCCGTGTGGCAGCCGTCCGGCGGCGCGCTCGCGTGCGGTCAGCTTGCGACAGAACTGGAGGGCCTGCTCGCGATTGACGGAGTCGACCGGGAGCGAGTCGCCGAGGAATGCGCTTGGATTGTGGCCCATCACCGAGCGATAGAGTTCCTGCGTCAGCTCGAACTTCGCCATCCAGAAGCCTTGCGACAGGCTCACGTCGATGCCAGCCACCCCCATCTTGAACGTGCCGGCAGGACACCAGCAATATCCATCGCGCTCCTCGCCTGCGTGGGATCCCTCGAAGTCCACGGCGGGTGACGACGCCGTGCCCGCGTTGATCATGTCCGCGAGCGTTGCCTCGCCGTTCATCTCTCCCCACGCGTTCTGCTGCTCGAAGTAGTCCCACACCCACCCGAGGCTTCGAAAACGGTTCTCGAGCGCGTTGACGATCCGCTCTGTCGGCGCCATCCACGCCGCGGCGAGGTGAAATCCGGTCGGCCGAACGATGGAGGGATCGATGGCGACGGGCAGAACGGGATCCGCCGGCGCACCCTCGAACAACACCGCGTCGCCGACAACCCGGAAGTTGAACGGGATCGCGCCGGGAACCGGGTGTTCCCTCGCATCCCGCACGATCGACTCCGTCCTGGCGAGCCGCTCCTCGGCGGTGAGCTTGAACCATGGCTCCTTGGCTTTCCACAACTCGAGATACAGATACATGGCGCGTCACCCGCGTTACGCGGTCCTCACGAGCGCAAGACGGAATCCGATGATGTAGCTCTTGTCGATCGGCCCCAGCCGCTCCCGGTTCCGGGATGCGAGGCGCTCCGGCTGCGGATACTGCCAGCTTCCGCCGCGACACACCCACATCGGGTCGCGCGACCAGCCAGGCGTGCGCGGAGCGTCTTCCGGTTTCACCTCCGGATCCGTTCCGCCGGGCAATGCATCCGCCCATGCGTCGCGACACCATTCGATGGTGTTGCCGTGCATGTCATACAGGCCCCACGGATTCGGCTTCTTCTGCCCCACGGCGTGCGTCTTTGCGCTGGAGTTGAGCGCCCACCACGCGTACTCACCGACGACATTGGGATCATCTCCCCACGAGAACATCGTGGACGCCCCCGCGCGGCACGCGTACTCCCACTGCGCTTCAGTCGGCAGTCGGTACTCCCATCCTTCCGGAAGTCGTCCAGCTTGCTTTTCGATCTTGCTGACCGCGAGGCAGAAGGCGTCCGCATCGGTCTTGCACACCGTTTCAACCGGCAGCGACAGGCCGCGGAACGCGCTCGGGTTGTGACCGCACACGGCCTCGTACTGCGCCTGCGTGACGAGGTACTTCCCCATCCAGAAGCCCTCGGAGATCGTCACGCTGACAGCTTCGCCGGAGACGGGCAGATCGCCGAATGGGCCCATGATGAACGTGCCGGGCGGACAGTAGCAGAACTGGCCACGTTCCTCGCCAGCCCTGACGCCATCAAACGCGCCGAATGTGGTTGTCATTGGTGTGTCGAACTCTTGCCTTGCGTGTTCTTCACATACTCGACGACGACGTTCATGTCCTTCTTGAGCTCGTCGACGTCGTTTCGAAGCTTGCGGACCGCACGTCTGCCGCGCCCGAAGCGCGAGGCCGGGGCCGGCGCCCTCGCTGGCGCGTCGGGCGGACTTCCGGTCAACGCCGCCAGGGTGGCCTGCGGATTCATCTCGCCCCACGCGTTCTGCTGCTCGAAGTAGTCGTACCACCACCCGAGGCGATCGATGCGCGCTTCGAACACCTTGATCAGCTCGCGGCGGGGAATCATCCAGGCCGCGGCATAGCGGAATCGAATCGGACGCGCGGCGCGGCCGTCGAGGACGGCCGGTTGCGGCGTGACGCCATCGAATTGGAAGGTGTCGCCGAGTTGTCGGAAGCTGAACGCGAGGACGCCGGGGATTGGATTGGCCGCGGCGGCGCGGCGAAGCTCCTCGAGCTTTGCGCGCCGCTCGTCGGGAGCGAGCTTCTGCCAGGCGTCCTTCGCGTTCCACAGCTCGATATACAGGTACATCCGCCGCACTCCTTCGAGCGTCGTAGTCTGGCCGTAAGTACAGACATCCGACGCCGCGACATTTGCGGCGCTGACCGGCGCAAAAACCATCGTGACGGCTGTCTCACGAACATGCTGGAGAATCCAAACCCCGCGCCTCCACCCGCGACTGGGCTCGACCTCACCTGCTTTGACCAGCGGTGGGTGCTGGGGCCGCAAATCGGTAAGGACACGTCGGCGAATTTCGCGCTGAGCTTCAACGGCCTTGCCGTGCGAACGCTGGACAACCGCTTCGTTGTCCCGCGGCTGACCGACGAAGGTGTTGTCAGGCTCATGGACGTCACCTGCTTGACGATCGCGGCCGATCCCTACGTCTTCCGCATTCCCGTGACCGTGGAGGACGTGAGAGCCGGCGATCTGCTGGTGCGATCGGACTCTCCATTCTCGCTGCTGATGGTGGAGAGACCGCCGGCCAACGGCCGTATCGTGGGGATCGATCCGAGGTCCGACGAAACGGTGGAGATTCTGATCCCGGACAGGACGCTGAACATTCCCACGCTGCTGGTGCGCATCGTCAGCCTGTTCGACGGCATCGATGGAGCGATCGGGGAAGGCGAAGAGCCAGGCGGGCTGCCGGGATTCGGCGGACCGGCGGGCGGCGGTGCGGGGCTCTGGTCGTGGCTGCTGCTGGGCGGCGGCGGTCTCGGCGGCGGCGGTCTGGGCGGCGGCGGGGGCACGAACCAGGCGCTGCTTGCGCTTGCCCTGTCGGGTTCGCGCAACATCGATCCCACACTCGCCCTCCTGGCGCTTTGCGGAGGGACGCAGACGAACTCACTGACGCAGGTTCTGTTGCTTGCGGCGCTTTCCGGCAGATCCGGATTCTTTGCGGGCCGGCGCCGCAGGCGCGAGGCCGAGCCTGCCCCCCCGGAAGGCGAGGGGCGGCGCCGCGGCCGGCGGGAGCGACCCGAACCCGGTCAGGACCACGAATAGCGGCCACCCCCTCCGGGAGACTTCCCCTTCAGCACGTCCTCAAGCGCCGCCGTCGGTGCCCTCAAGGCATCGCGGCGGCTTCTTCTGCGGGCTTGGTATTCACGTTCGAGACGAGTCCTCCGTCGATTTGAATGCTGACGTACTCCTCGGCGCCCACGGCGATCTGCGCGGAAACCTGGTGCGCGCGTCCGGTGGGATCCTTGCTCCACATCCCGAATCCGGAAAACGTCACCACGTCCACGTCCCGTCCATGAGCGATCCGCACACGCGATTGCCCGATCCAGGAAAGCGCGCGCATGCGGAACCTGGCGCGCTGGCTGTCGTTGGCATACTCGAAGGAGACGGAGGTCTCTTCGCCCGCGCGCACGTCAAGACGGTACGAGAAGTCTTCGCCCGTCGATGAGCGGACGCCGGTGCGGGTCAGCGAGAGGGTCTGGGTGGCGGCCATATCGGTCGCGGCGCGAAGCCAGAGATACGGATCCAGGACGGAGTCATCCCCCACCGTGATTGCCGTCGTGTAGTCGGGTGCGGGGAACAGGAACCCGGCCGGATACGGCACGCGTACGACCGCGCGCAGCCGGAACACCGTCGTGCCGTCGACACCGCGCTCGATCGCTGCCGGTCCTCGAAAGAGAAATGAGGAGCGCGGCGTGCGGGGCTCGACGCGGATCAATGAGAAGAACAGATCCTGTCCAATGAAACCGCGGTGAAGCAGCTGGTTGATCAGCCGTCCGGAGCGCAGGTCGACGGCACCGATGGACAGATCGAACGGATCATCGACGAGCGTGACGCCGTCGAGATAGTAATTCCGGGTCGGGAATCGCAGGTGCTCGTCGTGGCCGACCGGCCCCGGTGACAACCGCCCGGGAAAGAGCGTCGCCAGCGGCGGTGGTGGTGTCTGCCCGAGCATGCCGCCGGGCCCGACGAGCGATACGGCGATCGGCAGCAGATTGTCGGCCGGCTCCCCCGTCTGCAGCAGCAACCGGCCGAGCAGATGGGATCGTCCCGTCGCAGGGCCGCCCAGCTCCGGCGTATTCAGCGTGAAGCGATCGCCGAAACTGGAGCGGCGGGTGAAGAGCGTCATCTCGCACACGGTGTTCTGCGGCAGCTCGATGGGCCCGCCGCGTTCACCGGGGTCCAGCATCGCTTCCGTGTCAGCGACCTCGCGCGTACATAAATGCAGGTGCGGATGCATGGCGAGCCCACGCGACGGAATGCTCGCGAACTGTCCGTCGGCGCCGGCAAAGGGCAGCGCCCACACGACGGTGCGGCCGCCGAGTTCCGCGCCGAGGGGAAGAAACGTGGAGCCGTAGAACGTGAAATCGAGCGTCTCGTCGTCGCGCTGCTCGAATAGCGCCCAGGCAGATCCGTATTGCCCCGGAAAGGTAATGGGCACGTCGGGGAACCCGGGATTCACCGCGACGAGCGCGGCCAACGCCGAGTTCACATAGCGGACCGAGAGCGTCACGTCGTGTGATTCGCCGGTGCGGAGATCGACGGTGCCCGACGCGATCGTCCCCGGCTCCATGAACACGGTCGCCTGGATCACGGGCCAGCGGAAGAACATCGGTGCCGACAGCACGCCGTCCTCGGCGACGAAGGGATCGAACTCCAGCTCGAAGCGCGCGAGGTCTCCATTCGGTGGCGAGAACCGAATGCGCACCGTGCCGGAGAGATGGCTATCGAACAGCACCGGCCCGCCGAACAGGACGTCGGCGCAGCTTCCAAACTGCATGTCCCGGGGATCGGTACAGTTCACGACACGGATCGCGTCGCCGTGATAGCTCGTGTTGCGGCAGAGCGGCAGCGTCATTTCAAGGCTGCGCGGCAGTCGCAGCGGCAATCCGGCCGATCCCGCCCGAACGGGCCGCGGCCGGGCAGGTTCACCACGCGACGCGGTCCGAACCGGCCGCGGCGGGCTCCAGAGACGGCGGCCCTGGCCGGGTCCCGCGCTTTGGCGCATGGGGTCGGTTCGCGCAACATCGCCGATGTCGATCGCGGAAAACGCGGTCCCGTGCGCCGCATCGAGCACCCGCAACAGCTCGTTCGCGATCATCGCGTGTCCGGCGGCTCCGGGAAAGCAACCATTCAACGTGTAAAAGCCGCCGAACAAGTCGTGGGTGAGGGCGCGGCCGCCGGCGTCGATTGCCACGTCGCGGACACGGCGGACCAGCGCATCCAGCGCCAGCACCGCCGCTCCCGACTGCGCGGCGACGCGAGCGACGATCTGGTTCAGCCGCGCCACGTACTCGCTGACCGCCGTGCGTACCCCGCCGCGGATCACGTCGCGGTTGTCGAGCGACGTTCCGCCCGCGAGCACGTCTCCGCCAATCTTCACCAGGCCGTACACGGTTAGACAGTCGCCGTCATCGAGCGCGTAGCGGCGGGCTATGTCCGCGGGGTCAACGCGCAACAGCTGCGCCGCGGCGTCCAGAGATGAACATGCCGGTGTGTCCGCGGGATCGGGAATCGTGGCGAGAACGAGCGCGGCGCCGGTCTCGGCCAGACTCCGCGCGACGTGCTCGTAATCGCGAGCCCACGCCGCGGGCGGCGGGACGCACGACACGTCTCCAGAGAACAGCGCACGCAGCGCTTCCGCGTATCCGAGCACCACCAGCGCGAGCGTCGGGCCGCAGTCGACGGCGTATTCGAGCTGGGTCGCACGCCGCGCGCTCGGGTCGGTCGTCAGCGCCGGCAGTCCGAGCACGAGATTGGCGATCGTCTGCCGCGCGTCATGCCTGTGGATGAGCGGTGGAACGGGGCGGCGCCGCACGCAGTCCGACACTTCGTACCCGGGAATCGCGAGGTGCTGGTGCCGGCGGCGAAGCGGAAACGCGTCGACCACACGCGTCTGCATCACGTTCGGTACGATGACGGGCTGCGTCGGGAATCCAGGAGCGCCGGGGATCCCAGGCGCCTGGAGGTAGGGCACGACCAATGACGTGCGCATCTGCCGCGCGGCCTGCACGGGAAAGCTCGTGATCTGTGAATCTTCGGTCAGCGCAAAGCTACCGGCGCCCGCCGCAAGCCCTTCACCGATCACGACGAAGCAGCCGGCGTCGAGGCCATTCGTTCGCGCGGATGCTGCTTGATCAATCACACATCTCTCCGTCGCAGCGCCACCGGAGCCGACCAACGGCTCACGCGTCGCGCCGAACCCAGGGCGGCTCGTCCGCGTTGTCGAATTGATCGATACCGGGGAGCACGCACCGGCTCGCTTCGCAGTCGTGCACGCACGTGTCGGCGTAGCCGCGCTCGATCAGGCGCTCGATGTGATCGACGTCGAACTCCAGCCAGCGGAACGTTCCCCCGAGGTCGTCGCTCGGGTGATAACGGTGGATCGTCAGCGGCCGGTACTCCTGGTCTCGCGGCGCGCCGGTCACGACGTCCCGCCGTGCCGCCTGCGCGTTGCGGCCGAGACGCCGGTTGATCGCCCGCGCCCTCCCGATGTCGCGGCTCACCGTCAGGCCGAACGAGATGACGAGCATCCGGTAGAACGTGTTCATTGAGTTGCGCAGACGGGGCAACGGGATGCGCCGCACGTCGGGATCCATGTAAATCACGTGAAGCTCGGTGGCGCCCGCGCGAATTGCCGGACGAAGCGGCGTATTCATCACGACGCCGCCGTCGACGTAGGGCTCGCCGTCGATCTCCACCGATGCGAACACGCCGGGGATCGCACTCGATGCCAGGACGACCAGCAGCGCGTGCCGCTCGTCCATTTCCGCATTGCCGAAGACGCGGAGTTCTCCAGTCCGCCAGTTCGTCGCCGCGATGCAGATGCGCCGCGCCGACATTTGAATGCGACCCGGATCCAACGTCTCTGCAAGGACGCGCCGCAGCGGATCGCCGCTGATGAACGTCGCGAGATCGAAGGCCTCGATGAACCGCTGCCGCAGCGGCCGGTCGGCGGTGAAGAACGTGTCGCTGCGCGCTGCCCATTCGTTCCCGAGGTACACCAGGTCGGCTGCCAGCGCTCCGGCAAGCGTGGATTCCGCGGTCAGACATGCCGGGTTGAACAAGCCCAACACATTCGCGCGGAATCGAATCACGTTGGCGGCGCACGTGCCGGGGACCTCTCCGATCCGTGTCAGCCACACCCGCTCCACGTACGCGAGCGATGCGAGCGCCTCGTCGACCGGTGACGACGCGAAGAGCGCCGCGTTGAACGACCCTGCGGACGTGCCGGTGAACACGTTGGGATTCAAGGGCGTATGGCCGGTCGCGGGCGAGTCACCGGCGAGCAGCGCTCGCATCACGCCTACCTCATAGGCGGCGTAGGCGCCTCCTCCGGACAGGACCAACGCGCATCCACCCTCGCCTGTCATGCGCTCTCCCCGCTGATCACCCACGGAGGAAGGGCCTGATCGTCGGTCCAGTCGTCGATCTGCCGCCACGTGAGCAGCGATCCGACGACGGTCTGGTAGTGCTGACGGAAATGCTGGACGAGAAACAGCTTGTCCAACGTGTCGCGCGAGATGCACAACTGCTCCGCCGCGAGATTTCCTGAGAGCAGGTTGGCGAGAGTGACGAACCCGTAAACCGGATCGAACGTGCCCAGGCGGAACGGCCGACGCTCGATCACGTCGCGCACGGGCCGCAACAACTCGGACGCAAGGCCTCCCGAGAAGAAGTCGGCGGTGGAAATCGCCCAGTCGATCGGATCAAGCGAAACGCTCGCGATCGATGCCGGACGATTGGCGACAAATACCATGCGGACACGGATCTGGCCATTCGCCAGCACCGTGAAACGGATGTCCTCGACGGCCGCTTCGAATTCGCCCGGTCCATAGGCGAGCAGCCCCGATTGCGGCGACTTGATGAACGCGTAGGCGACGCCGTACTCCCCGAGGGCGCCCGGTCGCGGATCGTCTCGGTTCGTCACCAGCTCGCCGGAGACGATGAGATAACTGTCTTCATTCAACGTGAACACGAGTTCCGGTCCGCGCTCGCCGAACGGCCGGGCGCGCACGCTGAAATCGAAGATGCGCACGCGCAGGATGATCCAGTCGTAGGTCACGCCGATCTCGCGCAGGTCGACGATCGCCGATGACTCGCCGTCCGGGAACCGTCCGATGCTGCCGCTCCCGCGCAGCTTGTAGAACAACTGCGTGAAGCCGAAGCCAATGCGCAAGACGCGGCGTTCGTCGCACCAGCTGAGGCGGCCGATGCCGGGCGGCGGGGTGCGGCGCGGCCGGCCTTCGAGGTTCTCCGCCGATTCAGGATTTCGGAAGTCGCTCACACGCATGAAATAGCGGAGCACGAACGCGCGGACCTGCGCGCGCATCCAGCCGGGCGCGATCGAGCCCGCATCGGCCGGGACACGAGGGTTGTCGTACATCAGCTCCTGTACGTTCCCCATGACGCGCGCCGGGGTCCCGTGAAGGCTGAGTTCGTCGAAGAAGCCGTAGCTCGAATCGGCACGGTTGAACGTCCGCTCGAGATCGAAACGAGCGCGATAGCTGTTCTCGGCATCGGCGCGCTCCCACCACCGCCACAGCGCGACGCCGTCAGCCAGGTAGCGCTCCGCGCTTTCGATCACCGCTTCTTCTTCGGCGGCCGTCTCGGCCGAGACGCGCGCCTCGGCGTCAGGTGCCGGACGATTCGCGGCGTGCAGAACCCGGCTGATCGTGGCGTCGACGGCGGCCGCCCACGCTTCGCTCATGGCGCCGCGCCATCCGCGCGCACGACGAACACGTCGCCGATCCGATCGAACGTGGGGCGTCGTGCCGCGACGACCACGCGGTGCCAGGCGTCGCGCGCGGGAGCCGCGTACGGCTGGTGCCCGAGAAAATCCTCGACCGCGCCGTCGTCCGGGGCGCAGTGGCGCCACACCTCCAGCGCGCTCTGAATGCCGTGTCCTGCGGCATCGACCCAGCGCGGCTTCGCCGCAGCGGCGCTGAAGATACGCTCCACGACCGGAGGGTGGCGTAGGTTGACCAGCGTGGCCGCCCAGGTGAACCCGGCCATCGCATTCGCGCGCTGCTCGGGCGGGGGCGCCAGAAGGGCTTCGTCGACTCCCTGCTGCGGCGTGGCGGCCACGGGACAGGCGGCGGTCGGCGCGAAATACATGGCGCGCCCCGCGCCATGCCAGAAGTACGGCACGAGATCGGCGCACGTATGTTCGAGCGCGGTCGCGACGAGTACGACCAGCTCCGCATACATCGCGCGAACCGAGAATCCCAGCGCTTCGAGCGCGACTCCGAGGTAGGCGTCATCGGCGTTCGCG
Source organism: Acidobacteriota bacterium (assembly GCA_046734675.1). Classification (GTDB taxonomy): domain Bacteria; phylum Acidobacteriota; class Vicinamibacteria; order Vicinamibacterales; family 2-12-FULL-66-21; genus QHWT01. The sequence continues at coordinate 262 of JBKPRU010000251.1, read as the reverse complement.
CGGCAGGCGCGCTGGAAGGCGTCGACGCCGCGCGACGCCGCATCCAAACTCGAGCCGATCCGGAGCACCGGCTCGAGCACCGACGCGGCAAGGGCGGATCCCATTCCGGCATGCAGCGGGATCTGCGCCCAGCCCGGGATTCCCCGACGCTGCAGCAGTCCCCGCGGTCGGCTGCACGACGCGGTCATGTGATACCCGATCCCTTCGGCCGCCCAGACGCTGAGCGGCGGCCGCAACGCGCGGGCACGCGTCAGCAGCTCTC
>JBKPRU010000250.1:0-25946 GCA_046734675.1 Acidobacteriota bacterium | reverse complement strand
CCCGAACTTTCGTCCTCGTTCCGGCAGACGTCCGGGCGCGGATTAAGAGCGCGAAGGCCGCGCGAAGCCCTGTGAATCCGGCTGCTTAGCGCGATCGACCGAGGCTGGAAAGCGGTTTGCTCAATGAGTGGGCACACCCGTATGCAGACTGTTTCCAGCGCCCCACAGGCGACGCCCGCGTCGTCCGTCTTTGCCGACCTGCGAGAGATGGTCCTCGAGCAGTTCGAGTACCGCGAGGTGCTCCGGCAGATGACGCTGCGCGACCTCACGCTCCGTTACAAGCAGACGGTGATGGGGTTCGGCTGGGCGGTGCTGATGCCGCTCGTGAACACGGCCGTGTTCTCGGTCATCTTCACGCGCGTCGCGCCGCTCGACGTCGGCATGCCCTATCCGCTGTATGCGTTCTGCGGGCTGCTGGCCTGGAACTTCTTCGCGTCGGCGCTGCGCTTCTCGGTGACCTCGCTCACCAGCAACCAGATCCTGGTCAGCAAGATTTATTTCCCGCGCGAGATCTTCCCGATCTCGGCGGTGCTCGTCGCGCTCGTCGACTTCGCGGTGGCGATGCTGCCGCTGGTCGCGCTGATGCTCTATTACAAGGTGCCGGTCGGCGCGCCGCTCGCGATGCTGCCGGTCGTCGTGCTGGTGCACGTCACCTTCACGACCGCGATCGGGCTGCTGCTCGCGATGGGCAACCTCTTCTATCGCGACGTCAAGTATCTCTTCGAGGTCGCCATCACGATGTGGATGTTTGCGACCTCCGTGCTGTATCCGGTCCAGCGGGTCGGCGGACGCATGGGTGCGCTGCTCGGCCTCAATCCGATGACCGGAATCATCGACGCGTATCGATCGGTGCTGCTGCTGAACGCCTGGCCCTCGTCGACGCTGGCGGCCGCCGCGCTCGTCTCGGCGCTGCTGCTGGCGGTCGCGTGGCTCGCGTTTCACCGTTCGGAGTTTGCGTTCGCGGAGCACCTCTAATGGCGTCCCCGTCGGTCATCGTCGAACACGTCTGGAAGAAGTTTCGCCGCGGCGAGCGGCACGACACGCTGCGCGATCTCGTGCCCGCGCTGATGCGCCGCGCGTTCCGGCCGCGGCCGGCCTCGCTTCGCCCGGAGGAGTTCTGGGCGCTGCGCGACCTGTCGTTCACGGTCGGCCCAGGTGAAGCGCTCGGGATCATCGGTCCGAACGGCGCGGGCAAGTCGACGCTGCTGAAGATGCTCAGCCGCATCCTGCGCCCGACCACCGGCCGCATGGTGCTGAAAGGACGCGTCGGATCGCTCATCGAGGTGGCGGCGGCGTTCCACCCGGATCTGACCGGGCGCGAGAACGTGTTCCTGCAGGGCGCCATCATGGGCATGCGCCGCACCGAGATCGCCCGCAAGTTCGACGACATCGTCGCGTTCTCGGGGATCGAGGAGTTCATCGATACGCCGGTGAAGCGCTACTCGTCGGGCATGAACGCGCGGCTCGGGTTCTCGATTGCCGCGCACCTCGATCCCGACGTCCTGCTCGTCGACGAAGTGCTGAGCGTCGGCGACGCGGGCTTCCAGCAGCAGTGCGTCGAGCGCATGCGCCAGCTGATCGCGCGCGGCACGCCGATCGTGTTCGTGTCGCACAACCTGCCGGCAGTCCTGCAGCTCTGCACGCGCGTCATGGTCGTCGATCACGGGACCGTGCTCTTCGACGGCGAACCAGCGGCCGGCGTCGCCGAGTATCGCCGCGTGCCCTGGGCGCGCAAGGCGACCGCGGTCGACCATGAAACGCGCGACATCCGCATCGGCCCCGTGCAGCTGCTCGACGAGCAGCACGAGGACGCCGCCGTGTTTGCGGCCTCGTCGCGCCTGACGGTCCGCATCGGCTACGACGCGCGCCGGCCGGTCCGCGGGCACTTTGCCGTCGACATCTACAGCGCCGACGGCGTCTATTGCGCCGGCATCAACAGCCGCATGGATCGCCGCGACTTCGGCGTCCTCGAGGGATCCGGCGTCGTCGACCTCGCCTTCCCGCGGCTGGCGCTGCTGCCCGGCTGCTACGTCATCTCCGTCGGCATCCTCGACGCCAACGGCCTGGGACCTCTCGACGTGCAGCATCGCGCCTATCCGTTTTCGGTCGCGTCCGACGAGCGCGACCTCGGCGTCGTGCACCTCGAGCGCGCGTGGCGCCACGAGTCGTACGCATCGGTCGCAGCGGGCGCTACCGCTGCTGGAGGCCTCGAATGATTTCGGACAACGTCGTGCTTGGTGAAGGCGTCACCATCCCGCAGCCGCAGCTCGTGAACCTCTACGGCTGCACGGTTGGCGACAACACGAAGATCGGCGCGTTCGTCGAGATCCAGTCGGACGCAGTGATCGGCAAGAACTGCAAGATCTCGAGCCACTCGTTCATCTGCTCGGGCGTGACCATCGGCGACGGCGTGTTCGTCGGCCACGGGGTCATGTTCATCAACGACCTGTTTCCGCAGGCGGTGAACGAGGACAACTCGATGCGCGGCCCCCAGGACTGGTCGATGGTGCCGACGATGGTCGAGTCGAGAGCGGCCATTGGCACGAACGCGACGATTCTCGGCGGCGTGCGGATCGGCGAAGGCGCGTTGATTGGCGCCGGCGCGGTCGTCGTCAACGACGTGCCGCCCGGCGCGATTGTCGCGGGCGTTCCGGCCCGCGTGCTGCGGTACGCGACGACGGCGCACTTTCAGGCGGACGAGGACGACCGCCTCTCGGAGGTCGGCTGAGCGCCTGCGGCCGCGGCGAGCGAGCGCAGCGAGACGAGCCGCAGCGCGTGGGGGTGGGGCCCCACGCGCGTTGAGAGAGGTTGTCGGTTGTGGGTTGCCGGTGGTCGGAGGCCGGCGGGCAGAGATCGGTTGAGGGTGGCCGGTTGTCGGTAGCGGAGGACGGGCAAAAGCGCATGGCATCCGGGTATACCGGACTTCCTCGAAAGCCCCGCGTCGTCCGACAGCCGACAACCGACCTCCCACAACCGATCGGGCCGGCAACCGACCACCGGTAACCGGCAACTGACGGCAAGCGAACGAAGCGAGCGAGACACACATTCAGGAGGCAATCGTGGTTGGTGTTGGCGTTATCGGATACGGCTACTGGGGACCGAACATCGCGCGCAACGTGCGCGAGCAGCGCGGCGGAGACCTCGTCGCCATCAGCGACCTGCGTCCGCAGCGGCTTGCCGACGCGACGCAGCGCTACCCCGGGATCAAGACCACGACGCGCGTGCGCGAAGTGTTGACCAATCCGCGCGTCGACGCGGTCGTCATCGCCACCCCCGTCTCGACCCATTACGAGCTCGCGCTCGAGGCGCTGCGCGCCGGCAAGCACGTGCTCGTCGAGAAGCCGATGGCGATGAACAGCGCGCATGCGCTGCATCTGATGGAGGAGGCCGATCGCCGCAACCTCGTGCTCGCCGTCGACCACACCTTCGTCTACACCGGCGCGGTGCGGAAGATTCGCGAGCTCATCACCAACGACGTCGGCGACATCTATTACTACGACTCGGTGCGCGTCAACCTGGGACTCTTCCAGCACGACGTCAACGTGATCTGGGACCTCGCCGTTCATGACCTGTCGATCATGGACTACGTGCTGCCGATGAAGCCCGTCGCGGTTTCTGCGACCGGCATCGGCCACGTGGCCGGGCAACCCGAGAACATCGCCTATCTCACGCTCTTCTTCGACGCTCCGCTGATCGCGCACGTGCACGTGAACTGGCTGGCCCCGGTCAAGGTGCGCCGCACGCTGATTGGCGGCAGCCGCAAGATGATCGTCTACGACGATCTCGAGCCGAGCGAGAAGGTCAAGGTCTACGACAAGGGCATCACGGTCAACGGCAACGGCCACGACCAGGGGACGCCCAACTACCAGCTGCTCGTCGGCTATCGGGCCGGCGACATGTGGGCGCCGAATCTCGACATGACCGAGGCGCTGACCGTCGAGATGCGCCATTTCCTCGAGTGCGTCGAACAGGGTGGCCGGCCGATTGCCGACGGCGCCGCTGGTCTTCGACTCGTTCAGATTCTCGAAGCCGCGACACAGTCCCTCCGCCAGCGCGGTCGCGCGATCGAGCTCCAGGCAGAAAGGCGTGTCGCATGATTCCCTATTGTGATCTCCGGGCGCAGTACAAATCGATCAAGCCGGAAATCGACGAAGCGGTGTTCCGGGTGCTGGAGTCCGCGGAGTTCGTCCTCGGCAGCGAGGTCGAGAAGTTCGAGCAGGCGTTCGCGCAGTACGTCGACGCCGAGCACGCGATCGCGACCAACTCGGGGACGAGCGCGCTGCACCTCGCGCTGCTCGCCGCCGGCGTCGGGCCGGGCACGGAGGTCATCACCGTCCCGTTCACGTTCGTCGCGACGACTGCGGCCATCGTCTACACCGGCGCGACCCCGGTCTTCGTCGATGTCCTTCCCGACACGCTGACGATGGATCCTGCGCAGGTCGAAGCGGCGATCACGCCGCGGACCCGCGCGATCCTGCCGGTCCACATCTACGGGCAGCCGGCTGACCTCGATGCGCTGCTGGCCGTCGCGCGGCGTCACGGGCTGCGGCTGATCGAGGACGCGTGCCAGGCGCACGGCGCCGAATACAACGGCCGCCGCGTCGGCGCGATCGGCGACTCGGGCTGCTTCAGTTTCTATCCGGGCAAGAACCTGGGCGCCTACGGGGAAGGCGGCATCGCGGTCACCAACGACGCGGAGCAGGCGCGCACGATGCGCATGCTGCGCGACTGGGGCCAGGAGCAGCGCTATCACCACGTCCTCAAGGGCTTCAACTACCGCATGGAGGGGCTGCAAGGCGCGATTCTCGCCGTGAAGCTCCGTCACCTCGAGCGCTGGACTGAACTGCGGCGCACGCATGCGGCCGCGTATCAAGAGATTCTGCGCGGCAGCGGCCTGTCGCTTCCGGTCGAGAAGGCCTACGCACGTCACGTCTATCACGTGTTCGCGATCCGTGTCGCCGAACGGGAAGCGCTGCAGCGGCAGCTGAAAGCGAACGGCGTCCAGAGCGGGATTCACTATCCGATTCCCGTGCACCTGCAGAAGGCGTACGCGGATCTCGGGTACCAGCGCGGACAGTTCCCGGTCGCCGAGCGTGCCGCCGACGAGGTGCTGTCGCTGCCGATGTATCCCGAAATGACGCGCACCCAGATCGAAGAGGTCTGCGGCGTGCTGCAGGACGCCTATGTCATCTGAGACGCGCGCGGGGCGCATCGTTGCCGCGGTTCACGGACGGCAGCGTCCGACCAGCCCCGCGTGTGTCGAGCCTCTGGTGAGTTGGCTGCAGTCGGAAATGGCTTACGACGGACTCCTTGAGCTCTATGGGCGCTTCGCACACGGCACCGACCGCGTCAGCGCACTCATGCGGGAAGCCATCTGGCGTGCAGCGGCTCACCGGGCCGGCGACGGCTTGAGCATTGCTCCCGGCGCCGGTTTTCTCCACCTGAACACCTTCAGCTTCGGCTGCGGGGTTCGGATTTGCAGCGGGGCGTTCCTCCAGGGACGCTTCGACGGCCGGTGCGAAATCGGCGATCACACGTGGATTGGGCCGCAGGCGTATCTCGACGCACGCGATCTCGTCCTCGGCGAGTACGTCGGCTGGGGCCCGGGCGCGAGCATCCTCGGCTCCGTGCACACGGGTCTCCCGATCGACGTGCCGATCATTCGCACCGATCTCGAGATCAAACCCGTCCGCGTCGACGCGTGGGCGGACATCGGAACACGGGCCGTGCTGCTCCCCGGCGTCACGGTGGGCCGCGGCGCCATTGTCGGCGCCGGGGCCGTCGTGACCCACGACGTGGAACCGTTCGCGATCGTCGCCGGCGCGCCGGCGCGCGTGCTGCGCTATCGCACGCCGGACGAAACCCGGGAAGCGGCCGGCGTTGCGGCGGGAGCGGAATACGGGGGCCAATTGTGACTGTGAATGATCGCCGCGCGCTCATCACTGGCGGCGCGGGCCTGATTGGATCGCATATCGCCGACCTCTTGCTGGAGACGAACCCGGCGATCGAGGTCGTCGTGCTCGACAACTTCGTCCGTGGCAAGCGGTCGAATCTCGAGAAGGCCGCGGCCAGCGGGCGGCTCACCATCGTCGAGGGGGACATTCGCGATCCGCAGACGGTCGCGCGCGTCATGCAGGGCGTCGATCTGGTCTTCCACCAGGCGGCGATCCGAATCACGCTGTGCGCCGACGATCCGCGGCAGGCGATGGACGTGCTCGCGATGGGCACGTTCAACGTGCTCGAAGCTGCCGTCAACGCGAAGGTCCGCAAGATCGTCGCGGCATCGTCCGCGTCGGTCTATGGGCTCGCGGAAACGTTTCCGACCATCGAAGCGCACCATCCCTACAACAATCGCACGCTCTACGGGGCGGCGAAGGCGTTCAACGAGGGGATGCTGCGCAGCTTCAACGACATGTACGGGCTCGACTACGTCGCGCTCCGCTACTTCAACGTGTACGGCCCCCGCATGGACATGACCGGCGCCTACACGGAAGTGCTGATTCGCTGGATGGACGCGATTGCCGCGGGTCAGGCGCCGATGATCTTCGGCGACGGCTTGCAGACGATGGACTTCGTGCACGTGAAGGACATCGCGCGCGCCAACGTGCTCGCGGCGGCCTCGAATGCGACAGATGCGGTGTTCAACGTCGCCAGCGGCGTCGAGACGAGCTTGAACATGCTGCTGTCGATGCTGCTGCACGTCATGGGATCGGATCTGCAGCCGGGGTTCGCGCCGGCGCGCAAGGTGAACCCGGTGCCGAGGCGCCTCGCGAGCACCGCCGCCGCGCGCGAACAGCTCGGATTCGACGCCGAGATCAATCTGGAAGACGGCCTGCGGGAGCTCGTGTCGTGGTGGCAGGCGCTTCGACAAGGCTCAGGGGAACCGCAGCGATGCGAGGAGGTTCAGGCATGAGCCTCGTTCGCCAGTCGATTCCCGTCGCGCGTCCCGTTCTCGACCGCCGCGAGGCGGACGCCGCGGGCCGCGCCATCCTTTCCGGCTGGGTGACGCAGGGACCGGAGGTCCAGGGCTTCGAGCGTGAGTTCGCCGAGCTGGTTGGCGCGCCGCACGCGTGCGCCGTCTCGAACTGCACGACGGCCCTGCACCTCGCGCTGCTCGCCGCCGGCGTTGGTCCCGGCGACGAGGTCATCACCGTCAGCCACTCGTTCATCGCGAGCGCGAACGCGGTGCGCTACTGCGGCGCGACGCCGGTCTTCGTCGACATCGATCCGGCGACGTTCAACATGGACGCGTCGCGTGTCGAGGCGGCCATCCGGCCGCGGACCCGCGCGATCCTCGCGGTCCATCAGCTCGGGATGCCGTGCGACATGGCAAAGCTGGTTGGGATCGCACAACGGCGATACCTGCCGCTGATCGAAGACGCCGCCTGCGCGGCTGGCAGCGAGATTCTCTGGGACGGACGCTGGGAGCCGATTGGCAAGCCGCACGGCGATGCCGCGTGCTTCTCGTTCCATCCCCGCAAGGTCATCACCACCGGCGACGGCGGCATGATCACGACGCGCCACGAAGACTGGGACAAGCAGCTCAGGCTGTGGCGGCAGCACGGGATGAGCATTCCCGACACCGTGCGCCATCACGCCTCCTCGGTCACGTTCGAGGAGTACCCGACGCTTGGCTACAACTATCGGATGACCGACATCCAGGCGGCGGTCGGGCGCGAGCAGTTGAAGCGTCTGCCGGAGATCGTCGAGCAGCGCCGTGCCCTCGCGGCGCGCTACCGCGAGCGGATTGGCGCGCGCGCGCCGCAGGTGATCTTGCCGCACGAGCCGGCGTGGGCGCGATCGAACTGGCAAAGCTTCTGCGTCCGGTTGCCGCACAACGTCGATCAGCGCGCCGTCATGCAGACGATGCTCGACCGCGGAATTTCGACGCGGCGTGGGGTGATGTGCGCGCACCAGGAGAGCGCCTACGCGAGCGAGCCGTGGCACTGCGGCGAACGCGGGGCGGTGTCGTGCGTGTGCGGCCCGCGGCGCTGCCGTGCGCTCGCCCGTTCGGAGCAGGCCACGCGCGAAGGCCTGATCCTGCCGCTGTTCACCCAGATGACGGACGTCGATCAGGACGAAGTGGTAGATGCGCTGGCGGCGGCGCTGGCGCTGTGCGCGGTGTGACGCTAGGAGGCCTCATGGTCGCGGTTGGGACATTAGAGGGAATCGTACTCGCGGCAATGAGCTCCGCGAATCTGACACGAGCGGCTGATTCGCAGATGACGGTGGCGTCCGACGCGCCGATCTTCGGACCGGGCAGTCCGCTCGATTCGCTGGGGCTGGTCAGCCTGTTGATGGACATCGAGGATGGTCTCGCGCAGCTGGGCATCCAGTTGACGCTGAGCGACGCGCGGGCCATGTCGCGCAAGCGCAGCCCGTTTCGTGACGTGCCCGAGCTGGTCGCGTTCATGACGGAGCTGCTGACCGAAGCCGCGGCATGACCGGCGGGACGGTCCTGATCTCAGGATCGAGCAGCGGCATCGGTCTGCATCTCGCGAAGCACTACCTCGAGCGGGGCTGGACCGTCATCGGCTGCGCGCGCCACGACGCGCCGGTCGCGCACGACCGCTACTCGCACTTCCGCGTCGACGTCACCGACGCCACGGCGGTGAACGAGATGTTCGGGGCGATTCGCGGCCGGAACGGCGGCGTGCTCGACGCGATCGTCAACAACGCGGGCATCGCATCGATGAACGCGATTGCGCTGACGCCGCCGGCGACGGCGCGCCAGGTGCTCGAGACGAACGTGCTCGGCACCTTCCTGCTGACGCACGGCGGCCTGCGGCTGCTGCGGCGATCGAAGCACGGGCGCATCGTCAACGTGACGACGATCGCGGTGCCGGCGCGGCTGGCGGGCGAAGCGATGTATGCCGCGTCGAAAGCGGCGGTCGAGACCTTCACGCGCATCGCGGCGCGCGAGCTCGGGGCATTCGGGATTACGTGCAACACGGTGGGGCCGTCGCCAATCCGGACGCGGCTCACCGCGGCAGTGCCGGTGACGGCGCTCCAGGCGCTCGTCGACCAGCAGGCGGTGCAGCGCTGGGCCGAGCCGGAAGACGTCGCCAACGTCGTCGACTTCTTCCTGAGCGAGCGCAGCAGCCTGGTGACCGGGCAGGTTGTGTATCTGGGAGGATACGGATGATCGACTTCCTGTTCGACGGTATGCCCGCGCGCGGCGCGGCGCTCGCGATCGCCGAGCCCGAGGGGACGTGCGATTACGCGGAGCTGCACGAGCGGGTGGTCGCGTGGACCGAGCGGCTCACGTTTGAAGGCATCGAGCGCGGCGCGGTCGTCAGCGTCGAAGGGGACTACGGGATTGAAACGGTCTCGGCGTTCCTGGCGCTGCTGCGACGGGGCGCGCTGATCGTGCCGCTCTCGCGCGACTCGGCGGCGCAGCGCGAGGCGTTCCTCGAGCTCGGCGAGGTCGAGTGGCGGATCATCGCCGGCCCGGTCACGTTCGTCAAAGCGACGGGACGCACGGCCTCGCACCCGCATTACCAGACGCTGCGCGCGCGCCATCATCCCGGGCTGGTGCTGTTCTCGTCGGGATCGACCGGGCAGCCGAAGGCGGCGGTCCACGACCTGGCCTTGCTGCTCAAGAAATTCCAGACGCCGCGCCACGCGTATCGGACGCTCGTGTTCCTGCAGCTCGATCACATCGGCGGCGTCAATACGTTGCTGTACACGCTCGCCAACGGCGGCGCGGTCGTGGTGGCGCCGGACCGATCGCCGGCCGCGGTCTGCACCGCCATCGCGCGGTACCGCGTCGAGCTGCTGCCGACCTCACCGACATTTCTCAATCTGCTGATCGTATCGGAAGAAACGCGGCGGCACGACCTGTCGTCGCTCACGCTGATTACCTACGGCACCGAGCCGATGCCGCCCTACACGCTGGAGCGCGCCAACGATTGTTTCCCGGGCGCGCGGTTTCTTCAGACCTACGGCATGACGGAGCTCGGCATCCTGCGATCCAAGTCACGCGACGATCGCTCGCTGTGGGTGCGCGTCGGTGGTGAAGGGTACGAGACGAAGGTGATCGACGGCCGCCTGTGGATCCGCGCCGAGTCGGCGATGCTCGGCTATCTCAACGCGTCGAGTCCGTTCGATGCCGAAGGGTTCTTCGATACCGGTGACCGTGTCGAAGTCGACGGCGAGTGGATGCGCTTTCTCGGCCGCGACAGCGACATCATCAACGTCGGCGGCAACAAGGTTTATCCGGTCGAAGTCGAGGCCGTACTCCTCGCCATGGACAACGTCGAGGACGCGGTCGTCCATGGAGAGCCGAACGCCATCAGCGGGCAGACGGTCGTGGCTCACCTGAAGCTGCGGCGGGACGAATCGCTGCCGGACGTCAAGGTGCGGCTGCGCCGGTTCTGCCTCGGCCGGCTCGCCCCCTACAAAGTGCCGACGCGGATCGTCGTGTCATCCGAGCCGCTTCATACCAGCCGCTTCAAGCGGAGCCGGCGCGCCGGGGCCGCCGTCTCGGGAGCGGCATGAGCGCAACGGCTTCGCTCCGCCAGGCGCTGAAGGTGACGCTCGACGCGGTCGCCATCGCGTTGATGTCTCCGTTGAGCGCGTGCTGCGCGCTCGAGCGTCGTCTGCTGCCCGGGAGCGAGCGGGTGTTCAGCACGTGCGCGCAGACCGTCGCACTCTTGCCGGGACTGCCGGGGATGATCCTGCGCCGCGGGTTCTACCGCGCGGCTCTCGATTCCTGCGCGCGCGATTGCTTCATTGGCTTCGGCGTGATCTTCACCCACCGCAAGGTGGTCGTCGAGCCGCACGTTTACATCGGCCCGTACGCGCTGATCGCGTCGTCGCACCTGGGCGAGGGCTGCCTGATAGGGAGCCGCGTCAGCATCCTGAGCGGCGGCGCCCTTCATTCGTTCGGTCCGGACGGCCGCTGGACGGCGTCCGACATGACCAGGATGGTGCAGATCGAAATCGGCGCGGGCGCGTGGATTGGCGAGGGCGCCATCATCATCGCGAACGTCGGGGCGGGCGCGATGGCCGCCGCCGGTAGTGTCGTGCCGGCTGCGATTCCGGCCCGCGTCCTCGTCGGCGGCAACCCGGCGCGAATGATCCGGCGGCTGGAGCATCCTGAAAGTGAGGCGCGCAATGCGGCGCTCGCAGCCGTTCGTTGACTGGATGAAGGCGATCGGGTTGATCCTGATCGTCTTCGGGCACGTCGCCCATGCGGCAACGGTGTGGATCGCCCCGCCGATCTACGTCAAGCAATTCGGCGTCGCCTTCTTCGTGTTCGCGAGCGGCTTCACGCTCGCGCGCGAAACGCGTCCAGCCTGGCAGGTCGTCTACCAGCGGTTGTTCGAAGTGCTGCTGTTCGGCATCGCCTGTGCGTTCGCGATCACCATGCTCGGCGCGGCCACGGGCAGCGGCCTGCAGCGCAGCAACTACCTGCCGTTCGCACTGGGCGCCAACATTCTCGTGGACGCGTTTCCGGCGAATCCGACGACGTGGTACATCGGCACCTACATCCACCTGCTGGTGTTGTGGGCGCTGGTGCTGCGGCGCCTCGTCGTCACGCCGCGGCTCATCGCCGGTGTCATCGCCGCGGAAATCGTCATTCGCGCCATCCTCTTGAACGCCGCCGGGCCATTCATCGCGTACATGACGCTTTCGAACTGGATGGGCGTGCTGCTGCTCGGCATGCTGTACGGCTCGCGCCACGTCGATCAGCCGTCGCCGCGTCTGCGCTTTGCGGTCGCACTCACCGCATTCGTCGCGGCATGGGCGTGGATCATGAACGTGGTCGCCCCGGTGCAGGGATTTCCGCTGATGACCTTCGGCAACGGCGTTTCCAGCTCGATGCTCGTCTCGCTTTGCGTCTCGACGCTGTACCTGGGCGTGACCTGGTTGACGTATGCCGCGCTGAATGGCGTGACCGCCAACGCCCTCGTCCAGCTGGTGGCGCGGAACTCGGTGATCGTCTTCATCGTGCACATGCCGCTCTATTACGTCACCACCTCGTGGGTCAGCGCGCTGACGCCGGCGTACTGGGGCCGCGTGTCGGTGCGGCTGCTCATTTGTCTCGTCGGGCTCACGTTCGTGTCGGAGGGTGTGCATCGGCTCGTCGCCGTACCCCGGCTTCGCGATCGGATCGCCGCGATGGTCGTTCAACAGGCTGCGAGGCTCACGTGGCCGCGCGGTCGCATGCGAGAGGCGTAACACCGATGGCGGCCCCGATCAGTACGGTCGACGCAATCATTCCGTGTCACAACTACGGCCACCTGCTGGCCGACGCGGTCAGGAGCGTGCTCGCGCAGGAAGACGTGTCGGTACGAGTGCTGATCCTCGACGACGCGTCGACCGACAGCACGCCGGAGGTGGCGGCGCAACTCGCGCGGACGGACCCGCGCGTCGAGTCGCGCCGTCACACGATGAATCGCGGCCACATCCGCACCTACAACGAAGGCCTCGAGTGGGTGCAGGCGGACTACGTGCTGCTGCTCTCGGCCGACGATGTGCTGACGGCGGGGTCGCTGGCGCGCGCCGTGCGGGTCATGCAGGCCCACCCCGACGTCGTCCTGACCTACGGGCGCGACATCGCGTTCAGCGCGCCGCAGCCGCCGTGGCACGACGCGCGGATGGAGCCGGAGAGCTACCGCATCTACTCGTATCGTGAGCTGCTCGACACCAGCTGTCGGCTCGGGCACACGCCGATTCAGGCGCCGACCGTGCTGGTGAAGACGGACGCCCATCGCGCCGCCGGCGACTATCGCGTCGAGCTTCCGCACAGCGGCGACACCGAGATCTGGCTGCGCATCGTCTCGCACGGTCGCGTCGCCGCGCTCGATGCGGTGCAGGCGTTCCGCCGCCTCCACGCGACCAACATGAGCCACGCGTATTCGCCGCGCCAGCGGCTCGAGGAGCAGCTGCGCGCGTTCGAAACGCACCTGTCCGAGTCGCCACTGCCGCCGCCCGAGCGCGAGCAGTACGTGCGGACGATCCGCCGCACCACCGCCGAGGCGGTGTTCTGGCATGCGGCCCGTCTCTTCGACGCGGGCGATCGCGTCGAGTGCGCGGCATCGCTGACCTTCGCGCAGGGGTGCGATCCGGCGATCGCGCGGACGCGCGCGTGGTCGCGACTGCAGTGGAAGCGACGGCTCGGACCGGGGGTCGCCGGGTTCTTCGAACGCATGATGCGGCGGATGCGGCAGCCGGCGATGGTGAACCTGTGACGCCGGCCGGCGCTTCACGATCGGCGGACCGTACGCGAGGCGACGAGCTCCACGTGCTGATGGAGCTGTCGTCGTCCGATCTGCGCATCGGCGCCGTCAACGACGCGATCGATCTCGCGGCGCTCGCGCGTCCGCTCGGCGTGCGGTTCACGTTTGCCGGGCCGCTCGACGACACGTTCGCCACGGCCGCGGCACGAACGGGCGCCGAGGTGCTGCGCTCGTCGAGCCGGATGTTCTCGCGCGCGGGTCTGCCGTTGTACGCCGTCGACGTCGCGCGCTGGGTCGAGCGCCTGGCGCGGCTGCGGCCCGATGTGGTGCATCTCAACTACGCAGGATGGGGACCCTCGCTCGCGTGCGCCGCACGCGTGTGTCACGTCCCAGTCGCCGGGCGCGCGAGCGGCGCGTTCATCGAGAAGAACCCGTCGAACCGCTGGATCGATACGCTGCTCGCCAACTGCGTGCCGCAGGCCAGCGAGCTGTTGCAGTCGCCGCTCGCCTCACGCGTCGTGGTTGCCGGCGATCTGTTCCGTCCGGCGCGCGTCACCGGCATCAATCGCCGTCACCGCGGGATGCGCACGCCGCGCATCCTGTTTCTGGGGCAGCTCGTCGAGCGCAAGGGCCTTCACGTCCTCATCGAAGCGTTCGTCCGGATGGTCGTCGACGCGGAGTTATGGCTGGTCGGCGGCGATTGGAACGGCGGCGGCTATTCAGCGCGGCTGCGCGCTTCCATCGACGAGCTCGGCATCGGTCCGCGCGTCACGCTCAGGAATCACACGGACCATGTCGCGCCGCTGCTCCAGGCGGCGGACATCTTCGTCCTGCCGTCGCTGAGCGAGGCGCGGCCGCGCAGCATCCTCGAAGCGATGCTCGCGGAGCTGCCCGTTGTGGCATCGGAGGTCGGCGGGATTCCCACGATCGTCGAGCACGAGACGACCGGTCTGCTGGTGCCGCCCGATGATCCGGCGGCCCTGGCCGACGCACTCGACCGGCTCGCCGCATCCGAAGCGACGCGCCTTCAGTTCGGCCGCGCCGCACGCCGCTACGTCGAACAGGAGTGCCGTCCCGAACGGACGGCGCGCAGATATGTCGATACCTACCGCGCGATGATTGCTGACGCGCGGCGGCCGCGGCGCCCGTTCGATCCGGGCCTGCTGCCGGGTCCGCGGGTGACTCGGTGATTGCGATGGCCGTCCATCCGATCGAAACCTTGTTTGCGGGAGTGCAGGCCGATGCGTCGGCGCGCGGCGCGCTTGGCTCGTCGGGCGTGCTGATGATGGACGGCGAGTGGCGTCCGCTCAGGCCGCTGGCGCTCCGGATCGATCCCGCGCCGCGGCAGGCGCCGATCATCGTCGGCATCCCGGTGCGCAACGGGAGCGGCCGTCTCGCGGATCTCGTGGGCTGGGCGACGCTGCCGATGCGCGTGCGCGCGTGCGAGCGCGCGCTGGTGAAGAGTGGCTGCCGCGTCACCCGCTATGCGGTCGACCCGAGCCTCGAGTCGCCGAATCTCGTGTTCGAGCTGGGCAGCATTGCCGAGGAATACGCGCTCACCCATCTCCTGGGACACAGCGGCCGCTGGAGGATCGTGCGCCGCCTGCTCGCCTGGTGGCTTGGCTGCGATCCGTCGGTCGGCGGCATCATCCTGATTGGAACACAGCCATGATTTTGCGAGTGCCCGAGATTCTCGAAGAGGCGCTGCCGGGACGATTCGATACCCGGCGGCTGTCCGTCGCGGCGCTCTCGGCGACGCATCCCAAGTTCCTCGTGTTCGGCGACGATCGGTCCCGTCCCGCGTGCGTGGTAGAGACCGGGCCGATCGCGCAGATGCGCCGGCATCACGAGCTGCTCACCGCGCTCCATGCGAACATCCCGGCGCTCGTGCCCGAGCCGCTCGCGTGCGCGCAGTGGGACGTGACGTCGGCAATTTGCGTGCAGGGCGGCTTGCCGGGCCTGCCCTGGTTTGCGCTCCGCCGCGAGTATCGAACCGCGCGGCAATGGCGGCAGCTGCTCGAATGTGCGGTGCGGGCGCTGTGTCTCTTTCAGATGGCCGCACGCACCGAGCACGACTGGCTCGAGACGGTCGACCCGGGCGATGCCCTTCGCGCCGAGCTCCAGGCGTGTCTCGACGCGGCCATCACGCTCGACGCCGACATGGTGCGCCTTGTAACCCGGCGTGCACAGCGGCTCGATCGCCTCGGCCCAATCACGGCGCACTGGCAGCACGGCGATTTCTCGCTCAACAACCTTCTCGTCTCGCCGACCTCGGTGGGCATCATCGACTTCGACGAGCTCGGGGAGACCAGCATGCCACTGCACGACGAGTTCGGCCTGGCCATCTCGATGCGGCTCTCGCAGGAAGGGGCGTGCGACCTGTCGTGGCAGTCGTGCCTCGATATCTGCGTGCCCTACGCGGCGATCCGCGGACGCTACGATTCGGAAGCAGTCGAGGGGTTCCTGCTGCACCACCTGTTGTGGCGCATTCGCCGATCGCTCGTCTCGCCGTCGCGCGCGCGGCTTCGCCAGTCGCTGCTCGGCATCCTCGCCTCGTTCACCGCGAATCCTTCGGGATGGATCAGTGCCGCGCCGCAGGAAGCGCACGCCTGGAGCGGTGCGCCGGCGCGATGGTTGGGTATTCCGACGTAAGCGAGTCGTCGCCGACGCGCCTCCCGCTCCGGCGGGTCTAAAGACCCGCCCTACGTGGGACACGTGTCTCGCCTTCTTTGAGGTTGTAGGCCGGGTCTTCCGCCTTCGCGCGAAGCGCTTCGGCGAGACTCGCCGGAGTAAGCGCGCCGTCATAGCACGGAGGGCGCCTCTTTAGCAGTTTGCTCAAAAGCCAGCGCCTCTCGGTAGGGCGCCTCTTTTTAGAGGCGCCGTCGTGGAGGCGCACCTAAAGGTGCGCC
Source organism: Acidobacteriota bacterium (assembly GCA_046734675.1). Classification (GTDB taxonomy): domain Bacteria; phylum Acidobacteriota; class Vicinamibacteria; order Vicinamibacterales; family 2-12-FULL-66-21; genus QHWT01. The sequence continues at coordinate 9,850 of JBKPRU010000250.1, read as the reverse complement.
CTACCGCACCGAGGAAATGGTTACTGAGTGACGACGGTCAGCTCGCGCCGGCGAACATCACCGCGGACGCGATAGGTCTCACCGCCGGCCGTCACCGACGCATAGAAGACGTTGCTGTCGTTCGTGAACGCGAGATTGGTAATCGCGAGGTCGCGCGAGTCGACCTGCGTGCCGTTGCGCCAGAGCGAGAACCGCTGCAGATCGTCGATGACCCGGCCGCTCGGCACTTCCATCAGCACCATATGCGGCGCCGCCGCGGCCCCGGCGCCCTGGATCAGCGTGACCACGCCGATCCGCCCGTCCGGCGACAGCTGCGTGAAGCTCGCGGTTCTGTCGAGCGCGATCGGTCGCGTCGCGGCGCTGGCCGGCCGCCAGCTCCCATTGTGCACGCCCATCTCGGCGAGCACTGGAAGCGTGATGAGGACGAGCACGAGCGCGTGGGGACGCCACGCCGACCGGCGGCGGATCTGGGGAAATCGGATGCGCGACAGGGGAACGCCCATACGTAAGCGCGGTCGGTGGCAAAGGGCCGGCCAGACCGAGGCGCGCCGGAAATGCCGGAAAATCGCCAGATCGTTCGGGCGCCGCGCCGTGCTATCCAGCCACCGGCAGACTTTTGTCAGGGCGGTCAAGGTCTTGCCACTCGCGGCCGTCTTCCGCGCGTGAGCGCAGTTCTATATCGGATGGTCGATCGCGTTCAGCAGTTCGTCGCGCGAGGGGAACTCGCGCTGCCCGTCGGAGACGAATGAATAGCGGATGCGCCGATCGGTATCGATGAGGAACGCTGCGGGACGCGCGATGTTCCACGCGTCGAGGCCGAACCGGTGCCACACGCCGTAAGCGCGCGCGACGTCGCGGCCTTCGTCGATCAGGATGTCGAAGGGGAGGCCCGTCTCCTCTATATAGGTACGCACCGCCGGCGCGTTCTGCGCGAGGACGCCGACCACCTGCACGCCGCGTGCGCTGTACGCCGCAAAGTTTTCAGCCAGTTCACCGAACCGGCGGCGGCAGTTCGGTCACCAGGTGCCGCGGTGAAACGTGAGCAGCAGCCGTCCCCGCGCCAGATAGTCGCCGAGCGTGTGCACGCGTCCTTTCTGATCGGCCAGCGAGAAGTCGGGCGCCTGGACGAGCGGCGAGTGGTGCATCAGAACAACCTTACGTCGACCAGTTCCCCCGCTTCCACGATGTCGACGTGCGCCGGGATCTCGATGTAGCCATCGGCGCGCGACATGCTCGTGATGTCGCCGGATGCCTTGAACGCCGGCACCGCCGCCCCCTCTTCGATCCGTACCGTATAGAACTGATGACGGCCCGTCGTCGAGACAATGCGCCGCGCCAGCGGTACGCGCGTCGTCTGCGGACGATGCTCGGGCAGCCGCGCCATGCGGCGGAGCATCGGGACGAGCAGCATGTAGCCGTTCGAGAGACAAGACGTCGGGTAGCCGGGCATCCCGAGTACCGGCTTACCCGCGACGACACCGAAGACGGTTGGCTTTCCTGGTTTCACCGCGACGCCGTGAAAGAGCACCTCGCCGCGTACCAGGAGCAGATCGAGAATCAAATCGCGCTCGCCGACGGAGCTGCCGCCCGAGAACACGAGGACATCGTGTTCGAGCGCCGCGTCGAGCGCGCCTGACAGCGAATCGAGCGTGTCGGCCGCGGTTGGCAGCACAACCGCCTCCCCGCCGTGGGCGTTGATGATCGCGGAGAGAGTGAACTGATTGATGTCGTAGATCTGGCCGGGCCCGAGCGGCGCGCCCGGCTGCACGATCTCGTTGCCGGTCGACAGGATCGCAACGCGCGGTCTCGCGTAGACATCGAGATCGAGGGCGCCGATCGCCGCCATCGCGCCGATGCGGCTCGGGTTCAGCACGTCGCCCGCCTGGAGCACCGGCTGCCCGGCGCTGATGTCCGCGGCGCGCCGCCCCACGTTCTGGCGCGGGTACACGGGCGTGAAGATCTGCACGTCGCCGCCTGCGGCCGCGCGCTCGGTCTCTTCGACCATGACCACCGCGTCCGCGCCGGCGGGCATCGGCGCTCCCGTCGCAATCTCGGTGCACTCGCCGGGACCGACAGCGGCGGTTGGCACCTGGCCGGTGTAGACCTTCTCGACAATACGAAGGACGCGCGGTTCGTAGCGTCCCGCACCGAACGTGTCTTCGGCGCGGACGGCGAAGCCGTCCATGGCAGCGCGATCGAACGGCGGCACGTCGATCGATGCCGTCGGCGCGGCTGCCAAAACCCGGCCTGCAGCGCGCGTGAGCGGCACGCGTTCGATGCGGATCAGCGGCGGCGCATGCTCCAGCATCACCGAGATCGCATCGTCGAGCGGAATCGTTTCCCGGATCGGGCGCATCGTCTCGGCCATGATCACCGCCTCAATTCCCGCACGACGTGCCCGAGCTCCGGAACGATCAGACGCGACATGCCGAGACGCACCGCCTGCTCCGATCCGGGCAACATGAAGATCGCGGTCGCGCGCGCCACGCCGGCCGCCGCGCGGGTCAGCATGGCTGCACTGCCAATCTCCTCGAAGGACAGTGCGCGGAACAACTCGCCGAATCCGTCGAGGGGCTTGTCGAACAGCGCCGCGACGGCTTCGTAGGTGGTGTCGCGCGACGTAATGCCGGTGCCGCCGGTCGTGATCACCGCGTCGACCTCGCCAAGCTGCGCCGATACGGCGTCGCGCACCGCCCGCGGATCGTCGCGCAGGATCTTCCGCGCCGCGACCACGTGCCCGGCGCCCTCGAGAAGCTCGACGATGGCGCGGCCGCTCGTGTCCGTCGTATCCGTCCTCGTGTCGCTGACTGTCAGCACGAAGCAGCGCACGCCGGCGACCGCCGTCTTTCTATGTTCCGGTACCGACACGCCCCGATTATGGCGCATCCACCTGTCAACATGATTGCCACGTAGGCCGGGTCTTCGGGCCCGGCGACACTAAATGCGCGGCGTCTCACACTGAGGCGGGTCTGAAGACCCGCCCTACACCTGAGGGCCTGGATCCGTCGGCGCTGGTCACGAACTGCGCGCCGGTGAGTGGATCGATAATCGGCGTCGGGGTCGCCGAGAAGTCGCCGTTGCGCTGCGCGTCGGTCAGCGATTGGATAGTGATCGAGCTCGGCGACGAGCGCTGCTTCGTGCCCCAGCGGGTTGCGTCCGTTCAGCGGCAGCTCCTGCACCTGACGCTGCGGCAGTCTATCGACGGGGCCACGCGGTCACAAGCCGGAACGTGAGGGTCCCTATACTCCTCACTTGCCCGGCAGCGGAGGCGCTGCTAAGGTCGTGCATCCAGCTTGTCTGGGACGGAGGCTTTCATGATCGGTGTGACACACGTTCGACGGGGATTCGGGGTGATTGCGTGCACGCTCCTGGCGGCGAACGTCTATGCGCAGGCGGCGGCCCAGCCGTCGCAGAAGCCGTTCGAGCCGGTCAGCGGTCAGCCAGGCAAAGACGTGGTGTGGGTGCCGACGCCGCAGGCGACGGTCGACAAGATGCTGGAGCTGACCCACGTCACGCCCAAGGATTACCTGATCGATCTCGGATCGGGTAACGGGATCACGGTGATCACCGCCGCGAAGAAAGGCGCGACGGCGCTTGGCGTCGAGTTCAATCCGGAGATGGTTGCGCTCGCGCAGCGGCTCGCAAAGGAAGCCGGCGTTGCCGACAAGGCGACGTTCGTGAAAGGCGACCTCTTCGAAGCCGATCTCTCCAAGGCGACCGTCATCACGTTGTTCCTGCTGCCCGACATCAACCTGAAGCTTCGGCCCAAGCTGCTCGACCTGAAGCCGGGCACGCGGATCGCATCGAATACGTTCACGATGGGCGACTGGGAGCCCGACGCGCAGGCGGCCGCAACCCCGTGCACGACCTGGTGCACTGCGCTCACGTGGATCGTGCCCGCGAAGGTCGAGGGCAGCTGGCGGCTCGGTGAGCAGACACTGAACCTGACGCAGCAGTACCAGATGATCTCGGGCACGCTCGGCAAGACGCCCATCAAAGAGGGCAAACTCCACGGCGAGGAGATCACCTTCACTGCAGGCACACGTAAATACAGCGGCCGCGTCAACGGCAAAACGATGACCGGGACGGGCTGGTCGGCGACGCGCTCGTCGGCAGGATCAGGTCAATGAGCTCGCCGCGGTTCAGTCGATGACGGACGTCTGCCACCGACGCTGATGGCAGCGCCGTTTCATCTCGGTCTCGATACGTTTGGCGACGTGACTGTCGCTCCCGACGGCACGCTGCAATCACACGCGCGGGTGCTCCGTGACGTCCTCGAACAAGCGGTTCTGGCCGACGCTGTCGGGCTCGATGCATTCGGCGTCGGCGAGCACCATCGCCCGGACTTCGCCATCTCGGCGCCGGAGGTGGTGCTCGCGGGGATTGCAGGGCGAACGACGCGCATCCTCCTGGGATCGGCCGTCACCGTGCTGAGCACCGACGATCCGGTGCGCGTGTTCGAGCGGTTCTCTACCGTCGACGCGCTGTCGAACGGCCGCGCGGAAGTCATTCTCGGCCGCGGCTCGTTCACGGAGTCATATCCGCTGTTTGGCTACGACCTGTCCGAGTACGAAGAGCTGTTCGAAGACAAGCTGTCGTTGTTCGCGGAGCTCCTCAAGGGCGGACCGGTGACCTGGCGCGGCTCGACGCGTGCGCCGCTCTCGGAGGCGAGCGTCTACCCGCCGGTGGAGCGCGGCGCACTCAAAGTGTGGATTGGCGTCGGCGGCAGCCCGGAATCGATCGTGCGCGCCGCGCGCTACGGCCTGCCGCTCACACTCGCGATCATCGGCGGCAGTCCCGCGCGCTTCAAGCCGCTCGTCGATCTCTATCGTCAGGCCCTTGAAAAGCTCGGCCGGCCGATGCTGCCGGTTGCCGTGCACTCACCGGGTCACGTGGCCGCAACCGATGACGATGCGAAGAACGAGTTGTGGCCGCACTACGAGCGGATGATCAACCGCATCGGCGGCGAGCGCGGATGGCCACCCGTGACGCGCGCGCAATTCGAGCGCGAGGCCGGGCCGGACGGCGCACTGTGCGTCGGTTCGCCCGCCTCCGTCGCGGCCAAGATCATCCGCACGGCGCATCTCCTCAGCCTGTCACGGTTCAACGTCAAATACAGCGCCGGCACGCTGCCCCATTCCGCGTTGATGAAGAGCATCGAGCTCATCGGGCGCGTGGTCGCGCCGCGAGTGCGCGAGGCTCGCGCCGCTTGAGAGAAGATAGACAAAGAGCCCCCGCTGGAGGATGGTCATGAAACGGTTGTTCGTTGCGTGTGCGGCGCTGACGGTGCTTGTCGTCGCGCGTCCGGTGCCGGCCCAGGAGATGCCCGCTGAATACAAAGAGGTGCTCAGCACGCTGGGCAGGCAGGGAGACTACAAGGACAACGTCCTGAAGGTGAACATCCCGCGCAACGATCTCAGCGTCACGGTCGCGGACGTGAAAACGCCGACGCCTTTCGGCTTCGGCGGATGGGTGGCGATGACGAAGGGCAGCGGCGACATGCACGTGCTGATGGGCGATCTCGTCCTGGTCGAGAAGGAAGTGAATCCGGTCATGTCGGCACTTCTCGACAATGGCCTCGAGGTCACCGCGCTGCACAATCACTTCTTCTACGAGCAGCCGCGCGTCTTCTACATGCACGTCCACGGTCACGGCACGCCGGCGAATCTCGCCCGCGAGCTGAAGCCGGCGATCGATCTCATTGGCAAGAGCGCGCCGCGGCCCGCGCCGACGACCGGCGCGGCGTCAGCCGCGGCGAAGCTCGACACCGCGAAAATCGCGCAGATCGTCGGCACGCCAGGCGAGCAGAACGGCGAGGTCTACAAGATCACCCTCGGCCGCAGCGATCTGAAGCTGACGGAGATGGGCGCGCCGATCAACGCGCGTATGGGCCTCAACACGTGGGCCGCCTTCGTCGGCACGAACGACAATGCCGCCATTGCCGGCGACGTCGCGATGCTCGCGAGCGAGGTGACGCCGGTGTTGAAGGCGCTCCGCAGCAACGGCCTCGAGATCGTGGCGATTCACCATCACATGACCGGGACCGAGCCGACGATCTTCTTCCTTCATTACTGGGGCACCGGACCGGCCGAGAAGCTGGCGACCGGATTCAAGGCCGCGGTCGCGGAGCTCGGAAGGCCAGGCACACCCTCGCGATAGTGTTTCGGATCTACACTGGGGCATGGGTAGATGGGCGATCCTTTTCTGGATCGTCGCGATCGCTGCCGCCAGTGCGACCCCGGCGGAGGCGCAGCGGTTCACGTTCGAGCGGTCCTTCGACGTGACCGCCGCGTCGGTCCTCGACGTCTCGACGATCCGCGGCAAGATAGAGGTCGTCACCGGAGATGCCTCACGCATCGTCGTCTCCGGCGCCGCGACGGTGCGGATTGGGTGGGACGTGCCCGCCAACGCCGCGCAAATCGCGCAGCAGGTCGCCAGTGCTCCGCCGATCGAGCGTGACCGCGACACCATCCGCCTGCGGCCGCCCGGTGATGCCGCCGCGAAGCGGGCCGTCACGGTCAACTACCAGGTTCGCGTCCCCCCGAACACCGAAGTGCGAACGACGAGCGATTCCGGCGCGACGACGGTGCGAGGGATCGCCGCGGCCGTCACGGTCCATACACAGTCAGCCGCCATCGAGGGTGGATCGCTCGGCGGCGCGGTATCGCTCTCCACTGGATCCGGTGCGGTGGTTGTGCGCGATGTTGCCGGCGCGCTGAGCGTCACGACCAGCAGCAGCTCCTTCACAGGAACCGGCCTGGGTTCTTCGGTGCGGATTCGTACGCAGAGCGGAGCCGTCGATATGGCGCTCACCGGGAACGGCGACGTCGACGTCGAGTCGGGATCGAGCGCAATTCGCGTCCGCAATCTCCGCGGGGGATTGAGCGCAAAAACCGAGAGCGGTCGTATTTCCGTCGATGGCGTGCCGGCTCGTTCCTGGACGGTGACGACTGGATCCGGCAGCGTGGATCTCAGCGTCCTCCCCGAGACCGCATTCTCTCTCGACGCGCGCACTCACTCGGGCTCGGTCGAGGTCCCGACCGGCATCGTGCAAGGGGCGAGTGCGAAGCGAGAGGTCAAAGGCACGGTGAAAGGCGGAGGACCGCTCGTCCAAATCGTGAGCAGGAGCGGTTCGATCCGCGTTCGAACGGCAGCACAAGACTGATTGACCCTCGGGCGTGAGTCTTGCTGGGTGCGCCCTCACCAACGCATACGCGATTTCGCAAGCGTCGGGGATGGAGGCACACGTGGCACAGACGAATCTCGAGGCGATCGCAGACCAGCCGTGGCTCGACACGGTCGCAAAACCGTTGAGCGAAACGGTGCGGCAGGTGTTCAGCAGCAGTGGCCCTGTTGGCCGGACCGCGAAGAACGCACTTCACGGCGTCTGGCTCGGCCATCCGCTACATCCCGTATTCACTGACGTGCCGATTGGCGCGTGGACCACGGCCCTCGCGCTGGATGCCCGTGAGGCGTCGACGGGCGACGAAGGGTGGGGACGGGCGGCCGACTTCGCGATCGGCGTCGGTCTGATTGGCGCAGTGGGGGCCGCGATCACCGGACTGAACGACTGGAGCGAGACAGAAGGCCGCGCGCGCCGCGTCGGGTTGCTGCATGGATTGCTGAACATCACCGCGACGGCATGTGTCGCGACATCGTACATGCTCCGTCGCACCGGCTCGCGGCCCGCCGGCCGTGCCACCGCGATTCTCGGGTACGGTGTTGCGCTTGGCGCTGCGTACCTCGGCGGCAATCTTGTCTATCAGGATCGGATTGGCGTGACACACGCCGCGATCGCGGAGCCGGAAACCTTTACTCCGGTGCTCGACAGCGCCGCGCTCCCCGACAATTCGATGCGCAAGGCCGCCATCGAGGATGCCAGCTTCCTCGTCGTGCGGCAGCAGCAGCGTGTGTGTGCGCTCGCGCATCCGTGCGCGCACCTCGGCGGCCCGCTGTCGGAAGGCACGCTGAAAGATGGCAGCGTCGTCTGCCCGTGGCACGGATCCGAGTTTGCCCTCGAGGATGGCCGCGTGTTGAACGGACCGGCGACGGAGCCGCAGCCCTGTTTTGCCGTGCGTGAAAGTGCCGGGCGGATAGAGATCGGTCCTGAATCGGCGTAGCTCTCGCGCGCCGGCGGCGACAAACGAGACGCGCATCGACCGGATGCTCGCGCACGTCAACGTCGCCGCCGGGTGGCTCGTGACATCGCCACGCGCTGAGTACGAAGTCGGCACACGGCGCCGATCCGGTATCCGCCACACTTCCGTGCTATTCCTCGTACGCGCACGCTTTGCTAGGGTGGGCGCGTTCCCTCCGGTGGAACACCTCCTGAAAAACCTATACAAACCCGGCGATGTCCCGGGCGAGATCTTTCGATGCAGGCGCGACTCCTCGTGTGCTTCGTCGTCATCTTGTCTGCGCTGGTGCCTGCGGCACACGCACAGCAGCGGGCGGCGCCGCTGTTCAACAGCCGCTGCCGGGCATGTCACACCTATGGCGCGGGCGATCTGATTGGCCCCGATCTGAAAGGCGTGACCGATCGCCATAGCCGCGACTGGCTGCGGAAGTGGATCACCTCCTCACAGACGCTGGTGCGCTCCGGCGATCCGGCAGCGCTCGCGCTCTTCAATCGTTTCAAACATTTTCCGATGCCGGATCAACCGTTCGGACCCGGCGAGCTCGACGCGCTGCTGGACTACTTCGCGGCCGGAGGGCCGCTCGCTGACGCGCGCCGGAACAGGCGCGCTGAGGACGCCAGCATCGCGGAGGTCAGGCGGGGCCGCGCTCTGTTCGCCGGTGAACGCCCCGCGACATCGGGCGGCGCGCCATGCATCTCGTGCCACTCCGTCGCCACCGAAGCCGGCGGCGGGACCCTCGGGCCCGATCTCACCCGCGCCTATTCGAAATTCCAGGATCGCCGGCTGGCGCTGCTGATCGGGCGAGGGTGTTTCCCGCGCCAGCCCGACGCCGGCCTGGGCAGGGCGCTGAGCGACGACGAAGTGTTTGCTTTGAAGGCATTCCTGCAGGCGATCGATCCCGGGCAACTGGATGCGCGGTCGGATCCGGCTAATACGCCGAGCCAGAAGTGAGGCGACATGCGCAATCAGTTCCTGTTTGTCTGGGCGCCTCGGCTGGCGCTGGCCTCCGCGATACTTGCCCTCGTCGTGCAGGGCTGGAAAACCGCCCGCGCGCGCATCGGGATTGAGTCAGATTGGGAGGCGGAGTACCGGCCGCAGGGCGGCCTCGCCGCGGCATCGTGGCGCCTGTCGATCGTGCTGGTGGCAGCCGGCCACGTGATCGCGACCGCCAGCCCGGGCCTGATGCTTGTCTGGAATCGTGAATTCGGGCGCTTGTTTGCGCTCGAATTCATGGGATGGTTCGCCGGCGCGACTGCCGTCGGTTCGTTCATCGTCATGGCGGCGCGCCAGCGGTACGCTCCCGACGGTCGTGGATCCTCGCCAACCGGCGTCATCGCGGCGACGCTGGTGCTGGTCGCGCTCGTGTCAGGGCTGGCCAGTGCCGTCGTGTATCGCTGGGCCTCTTACTGGTCCGCCGTCACGCTCACGCCCTACCTGCATTCCGTGCTGTGGACGCACGCGTCGCCTGCGCTGGTCGCATCGATGCCCGCACTGGTGAAGCTGCACGTCTTCAGCGCGTTCGGATCGGTTGCGCTGGTGCCGTGGACGGCCGCGTCGCGCGAGCTCATTGCTGCCCTCGTGTCGCGCGCGAGGGCTGCCGCGATGCGTCCCGCGTGGCGTCCGGCGGAGGATTTAGTCGCTGCCTCGCCCCGTCCCGCGCTGTCGACCGGCGATAGCGATCGTGCGCCGTTTACCGGTGATCGGGTGTAGCC
>JBKPRU010000249.1:0-5992 GCA_046734675.1 Acidobacteriota bacterium | reverse complement strand
ACTCAACGACATCCACGCGCGCGGCCTACCGGCGTTCCGCGATCGAATCCGCTCGCTGGTGCCGTTTCTCGGTGATCGTGTCGAGGAGCTGAACGACTGGAACGAGATCAAGCTGCTGACCGTCGTCGTCGATCGGCTGAGAACGTGGCACAAGCCCGGACTGGTGTGCATCGGCGACGCGGCGCATGCGATGTCGCCGGTCGGCGGCGTCGGAATCAACCTTGCGATTCAGGATGCGGTCGCTGCCGCCAACATCCTCTCGGCGCCACTCGCGGCCGGCCGCCTGTCGGACGACGATCTGCGGCGCGTCCAGCGCCGGCGCGAGCTGCCGACGCGCGTGATTCAGCGCGGTCAGCTGGCGATTCAGGACCGGTTTCTGAGAACGGCGCTCGAGCGGCGCGGCGAAGTGAAAGTGCCTGTCGCGATGCGCTTGCTGCAGTGGTTTCCGGTACTGCGGCGGATCCCGGCGCGCCTCGTCGGCGTGGGGATCCGTCCGGAACATGTGAGAGTGCCGAGTGCAGATTCTCGGGGGCTGTAGGCGCTCGCCGTTACGTTGAGCGGGCCGCGCGCGCTTGAGGATCGCAGACGCCGTTGGCCCGCTAATGTAGCGATACTCGCCGTAGTGGCTTCCGATCGCGGCGCGGCGCGTTCGGTAAATGCTTGACGACTACTCAGAAGTAACTCTCACGGCCCCGGACGAATATCCTCCTCGGTCCGCCATCGACTCGCGTTTGAGACCCGCCTGGATTTCCGCTCTCCCTCCGCAGAGCTCGCCACATCATCGGGTAAACTCTCCTTCCCATGCTGGGAATGTGGTCCGATCTGGTGTTCGCGGCGCGCGTGCTTCGCAGGAGCCGCGGATTCACGATCATCGCTGCCTCGTCGCTGGCACTGGCGATCGGGGCGAACACCACGATCTTTTCCGTCGGCAAACAACTTCTCTTCGATGTGCTCGACGTCCCTCAGGCGTCATCGCTGAGGCTGCTCGCGACGACCGGCTTCTCGTACCCCGTCTACGAACATTTGCGCGCACAGAATACGGTGCTCGGTGATCTGCTCGCGTTCCACGCGACGGCCGCGAACGCCACGGTCGGCAACAACGCGGAGCGCGTGCTTCTGCACGAAGTCTCAGGCAACTACTACGAGGTGCTCGGGGTCCGCGCGCAAATCGGCCGCGAGCTTCGTCCGTCCGACGACATGCCAGGCAGCCCCGCCGTGGCGATGATCAGCGACGCCTTCTGGAATCGCGAATTCGCGCGGTCGCCAGCCGCGATCGGACAGGTTATCCAGATCAACGATGTCCCCGTGACGATCATCGGCGTCAATCCCAAGGGCTTCACCGGGGCCGGCAGCACACTGCCCTCGGCGACGCCGGAGGTCATTGTCACGCTGTCGAAGGCGACGCTCGTGACGCCCGCCTCCAACGGCCGGAACTGGGTCGCGGATCCGGCCGCCGGCGGCCTCATCGTTCTCGGCCGCGCGAAGCCGGGTGTGAGCGATCGCACGGCGCAGACGACGCTCGAGGCGCAGTTCGTCACCGTTTTTCGCGCGGTCGTGCCGATTCGCGCCGGCGATACCGTGCCGAGACTGGTCTTGCGCGACGGCAGCCGCGGCATGCTGGCGCAGCCACAGGCGTTCGCCACGCCCATCGCCGTGTTGATGATGTTCCTTGGACTGGTCCTGCTGCTCGCGTGCGCGAACATCGCCACGCTGATGCTGGCGCGCGGCGCGCATCGGCAGCGGGAGATGAGCGTGCGGCTGGCGCTCGGGGCCGGGCGCGGACGCATCCTGCGGCAGATGCTCGTCGAAAGCCTCCTCCTCGCGACGATCGGCGGTCTCTCGGGACTCGCGCTCGCGTATGCAGGACGAGGTGCCATCGCGCCATACACGCCGCACTTCGACTGGCAGGTGTTCGGGTTTGCCGCGGCGATCACGATCGTCACCGGCCTGCTGTTCGGGTTCGCGCCGGCGTTGGCGGCCCTGCGCACGGCGATTGCCGACAGCGTCAAGCGACGCCACGCCGTTGGACGATTGGTCGTCGGATTTCAGATCGCGCTGGCCACGCTCCTGGTGATCGCCACGGGGCTCTTCATTCGTTCGCTCGCCAGCCTGACATCCGTCAATCCGGGATTCCGCACGGATCATCTGTTGCTCGCGCAGATCGTCCTGCCGCAGAATCGCTATCCCGCCGGGGCGAACGTCGCGTTCCACCAGCGAATGGAACAGGCGATCGCCGCGATTCCCGGCGTCGCCGCCGTCGCCGGCGCCGAAGCTCCGTATCTCTCGGGCGAACAACTGGAGACGACGTTCCTGCCGCAGGGCGAAGCGCGTGACGCAAGCAGAGACCAGACCACGCCCTACAATGCCGTCGGGATCGACTTCTTCAACACGCTCGGCATCCCGATTTTGGCCGGACGTTCGTTCAATGAACACGACACCGGCGCGTCGCGCAAAGTCGCTGTCATCAATCAGCGTCTGGCCGCGACGCGCTTTCCGCACCAGAATCCGATCGGCAGGCTCGTTTCGGTCGGCGTGTACTCGGGCTACGGTGACATCCTCACCACCGGTCCGCTCGAGATTGTCGGGGTGTGCGCCGACACGCTGTACGAAAGTCTGCACGAACCCCCGTCGCCCCAGTTGTTCATTCCCTACGCGCAGCAAACGCAGGTGCGGCGCCTGACGTACATGATCCGCACGCAGGTGGCACCCAAAACGATCGTGCCGGCGCTGCGAAAAGTCTTGCACGCCGCCGATCCCGCGCTGCCGCTGGTGAGGGTGCGCACGCAGCAGGCGCAGATTGACGAGGACCTCGCCGATGAACGGCTGCTCGTCTCGCTCAGCTCGATCTTCGGCGTACTCGCGCTGGTACTGGCGTCGGTCGGGATTTACGGGGTGATGGCGCTCTCGGTCGCGCAGCGGACCCGGGAGATCGGTATCCGCATGGCCCTTGGCGCGATCCCTCGCCAGATTCTGGCGATGGTGCTTCGCGAGGCTTCGTCGCTGTCGGTGATCGCAATCGCGGCCGGTGTCGGTGCGTCTATCCTCTCTGCGCGATTCATGAAATCGGTGCTCTTCGGCATCGCGTCATCCGATCCGGTCACGCGCTGGAGCGCAGCAGGGCTGTTGTTGATCGTGGGATTGGGCGCGAGCTGGATACCTGCACGCCGCGCGGCCCACGTACAACCGATGGACGCGCTTCGACGTGAGTGAGGAGCGCGCGTCCAACGTCTCGCTGCCGACTCGCCGATTCCAACTCGCTCTTGCATCTAATGGCGTACCGCCGTGACGTCGATGCGGTGAACTACCTCGTTCGTCACGGCGCGAATGTCGGCGGCCTGTGCGCATTGGGATTACGAGATCACTCAGATGCAGTTCGCGATCTCGTTCGCATCGCCCTGGCGTTTCGAAGTGTTCTGCCGTGGCGCAGCGCTGCCGCGCCGATTAGTGCAACGAGACGGTGAAGCATATCGTTCACCGCGACGAACTGGGCCAGGATGATTTCGCCGCATTTGCTTTTCCGGGCGTAGGTCCCGATTACGCCGTAGTGTTAACCAATCCTGCGGCAGTGCGATTCCATCTGTTATGACTGCGTTCGATGCGGGCCGAGGTCGAAGCTTGAAGCTGCTGCGGAAGGCCGTTGCGGCGCGGCTGGAGACACGGCGACGGCGGCGGCGGGATGACAAACCAACCGTGCGAAACTGCGAGCATACATTCAGCGTGCTCGCGGCACGCCGGCCCACATGGCTGCCAGCAGCGCGTCCGCGTCACGCCCGGCACACCAGCGATATGACCACCACGGATCGCGATCGAATGGCGGGTCGTCGTCCCGCCTGGAGAGCGGATCGAGCGCGGCAAGCACGGCATCACCATCGGCCCGCATCATCGACAGATGGCTCGCGGCGATGCGCGCAGACTGGGCGTTCGGAAATAACGCGATCGCGTTGGAGAAGTGTGCTGCCGAGGCTTCATCCCTGCCGAGCCTGCGCGACGCGCGTCCCGCCATCATGTGGGCGTAAAACTGAACCGTGCGCTCCGGGTTCGCGCGCAGCGCGGCCGCGGACGCATCGAGCGCTTCCCTGTCCCGCCCGCGTACCAGGAGCAGACGTGCGAGTCTGACCCGCGCCTCGACGAGTGACGGATCCACCGACAGCGTCTGCCTGAACAGACGCTCTGCCTCGCTGTTCGTCGTCTCCACCAGCGGGATACCGAACACGTTCGGCACTTCGCCACCACGTTCGAGGCGTCGAGCTTCGCGGCGTCGCAAGGTGATGATGTCAGCCTCGGTGAGCACGTTCTGCACAACCGGCAGGCCGTGGATCTCCGCAAGGCACGCGCGATCGAATAGCACGAGCGGGTCGTCGCCGAGCATCGTGGCAGCGCGTTCCAGATGCATTGGTGCGTCGCTGTAGAGCCCATTGCGGAACATGAACGCGGCCGTCGCGTGATACCAGCGCGTCACGAATGCCCTCGGCCACGCGACTTCCGCCCGCTCGAACATCTTCGAGTCGAGCAGACTGCGCGCGAATGGCCAGTTCCAGTCGCGCGGCGTCTCGCCGCGGAGTTCGCCGTCGCTATCCGCCACGTTGATGCCAACGAAGAGGAGCGGTGACTGAGGTGTCGCGCCAGGGCGCGGCGCGGGGTAGACGCGGACCGTGTCTGACGTCGGCGCGACCGCACGAAGTGACTCGCGCACCGCAGCCATCGCCGTATCGCTGTGCAGGACGGCCGCTCGCTGGAGAAACGTTGCCACGCCGATCGACCGGAACGTGGCCTCGGCCAACGAACGTACGCTATCGCTTGGTCGCGGAGGTGTCGCACCCTTTTCTCTCACGTCCGACAGCCGAGCCCGCGTCAGCAGATCGAGAAACATCTGCATCGCCGGATTGAGGTCGGTGCGTTGCCCGAAGGTCCACGCGCGAACGATGGTGACGGAGACGTCGACCTGCCCGGGCGTGTGGTCCATCACTGCCTTCGCCCAGTGCTCGAGGAGCGTGACCGCAGTGTCCGTCACCTCGGACCGTATTGCGCCCGCAGGCGCTTGGAGTAGTGCCATCAGGACCGTCGCAGCGAGAGGCGCGCGTAGCGAAGGGCTCCTCATGGAACGGCTTTCCCGATGTACCCGGGTCGCGCATGGACGATGAGCCCGCCGCGGCGTACCTTCACCTCCAGCCGGTGAAAACCCGCTTGAGAGACGCCGGCGGGAACGAAGGTGAGGATGTATCGGCTGCGAAAGTCGTCCAAGATTTTCTGGAATTCGCCCGAGAGATCGTTGCTGGATCTGACGTCGACGGTGTAGCCACCGGTTGCCTCGGCGAGGCTCCGTAGCACTCCCCAACCGTGCGCACGTTCCGCGGCGAGTCCGTAGATCACCGCGTTCGCACGCCTGGCGCTGTCCAGCACTTCGTGTTCCGTTAGCCAGCTCGCGGTATCTCGGCCGTCGGTGCACACGAGGAGCAGGGAACGGCTGCCCTCCGCCTGGGTGGTCAGCAGCCCGACGTAGATGGCGTCGAGGGCGGACGTTTCGCCGTGAGGGTCGATGTCGTCGAGCGCTTTTTTGATCAGTCGAAAGTCACCCGTCAGCGGCACACGCGCCGTGACAGCATGGCTGAACGTGATCAGCGCCGCCCGATCCGCGGGGTGCAGGCGATCGACGAACGCACGGCTTGCTGCGACGAGATTCGTCAGCTTGGAGCCCGATGTGCTGTCACTCGTATCCAGCACGAGCACGGCATTCGCCGGAGCCTCGAGCGCGGTCGCCAGACTGACGCGCTGCAGAACGCCGTTGTCACGGACCTCGAAATCGTCCGCCTCCAATCCGTTAACTGGCTTTCCGTGCTCGGTCACGAGAACGTCCACGCGGACGCCCAGTGTGCCGGATGAAAACGTCGGGCGCTGGCGAAGAGCTGCGGCGGCGCTGTCCGCCAGAAGAGCGCCAAGCACCGCCGAGATTAGGATCCGGATCATGGGTTGGCGTGCCCGACGCCGGTATGAC
>JBKPRU010000248.1:0-8763 GCA_046734675.1 Acidobacteriota bacterium | reverse complement strand
CGCACGCGCTGCCGCACGCGGACGCCTGCCGCGACGCGCTCGCCGAGGCGGAGCAGGTCATCGAGGCCCGGCGATGATCAGGTTCGTGCAGCCGTGGCTCGCGCCGTGGCTGCTGGGCGCCCTCGTCCTCGTCATCTTGATCAAGTGGCAGGTCCGCTGGCGCTTCGCCGCGTCGACGATCGTTCGCGCAATCGACGCGCGGCAGTACCGTGCCTCCGTCTTCAGGCGCCTACCGTTCGCGGTGCTCGCACTCTCGATCCTGCTCCTCGGTGCCGCGCTGCTGCAGCCGGTGATCCCGTATTCGCGGGCCGAAGTCGAGTCGCGCGGCCTCGACATCGTCGTCCTGCTCGACCTGTCGTCGAGCATGCAGGAGCAGATGGGCGGCGCGAACGTGCCCGCCACCACCGCGGCGTCGGCCAGGCACGTGCGTACGCGCCTCGAAGCGACGAAGGCCGCGATCCGGACCTTTATTCGGTCGCGCCGCGACGATCGCATCGGCCTCGTCGTCTTCTCCGACAACCCGTACGTCGTCAGTCCGCTGACCTTCGATCACGAGTACCTGCTGCGCTATGTCGACATGATCGACGACCAGATCCTCCAGAACGAAGGGCAGACGGCGATTGGCGACGGGCTGGCGCTCTCCAATTACATGCTGTCGCGTCAGGCAAAGGAAGGATCGCGCGGGCACCAGGTCGTTGTCCTGTTCACCGACGGCGAGTACAACCGCGGCCGCGATCCGCTCGAGGTGCTGGCGGAATCGAAGGAGGCGGACATCCGGGTCCACGTCGTCGGCGTGAATCTCGCGCAGGAAGTCCGCGAAAAGCCGGCCGTGATGCAGTTGATGTCCACCGTCGAGCGCAACGGCGGGCGGCACTTCAACGCCGATTCGGAGCGCGATTTGCTCGCGGCCTCACGCGCGATCGACGCGATGGAGAAGTCGCGCCTGGTCAGCAGCGTCTACGTGCAGGACGTGCCGGTCTACCAATGGTTCGCGGTGCCGGCGCTCGTCTGCTTCGTGGCTGCGATGGGACTCCGCGCCATTCCGTATTTCGTCGATCAGACCTGAGTCGTCCGGCATGTATTGCCGCTCGCGGTGCCTGATCGCCTTGTAGCGACGGAACACCTCGCGGTCGCTTTCGAGGCCCAGCGCCGATCGCCACGTGCTGCCTCGGAACGTGTGCGCCATCATCTGCGGCAGGTGCATCAGCACGAAGCGCGGGTAGTGCCGCAGCACGGACGGCAGATGGCGCACCTTCATCCACCGCTCGGCGCGCCAGCGCAGGAACTCGATCTCCTCGGCGTCGAGATGCGCCGTCCGCACGACCGCCGTCGTCCCGTCGTACTCCTCGACGCGCTCGTTGACGATGAGATCACGCGCGCGGAAGTCCTCCGTCATCGGCGTCCCGGGATATGGCGTCGGGTGCTGAATATAGGGCCAGTCCACGTACTCGCGCGCGAAGGCGAGATTGCGCTCGATCGACTCGCGTGTGTCGTCGGGGTTCCCGACGATGATCCCGCCGACCACTTCCATGCCTTCACGATGCAGGTACTCGATCGCCTTCATCGTCGCGTTCCCGACGGTCCGTCCACCTTCGCGCGCGGCGTTCTTTGCCGCGGCTTTCAGGAAGGCGAGGTCGTCGTCGAGGATGTTCTCGATCCCGAGGAACACGTAACGGAAGCCGGCCTGCCGCATGACCGGCGCGAGCGTCTCGCCGTGCGCGGCAATCGACGAGGTCATCGCCTGGACGATGTAGTGGATGTCGTTCAAGCCGGCGTCGACAATCGCGCGGCACAGCGCCTCGAAGCGGCGCACGTTGAGCGTGACGTTGTCGTCGACGATGAAAATCGCCCGCGCGCCGGTCGCGCGCGCGTCGGCGATGTCGGCCAGGACACGATCGAACTCGAAGGTGTGGAAGTTCCGGCCGCGCATCTCGATGATCGAGCAGAAGCTGCAGTCGTAGGTGCACCCGCGCGAGGTCTCGACGATGTCGATCGGGCGGCCGAGGAAGGTGTAGCCATTGAGCACGCGCGCGCGCCGGTTCGGCGGATTGATCGCGCCGCTGTCGAGCGCTGACACGGGCCGTGCCGGGTTGTGCACGAAGCGGCCATGACGCGCCGGCGAGCGGTAGGAGAGGCCCGCAATCTGCGACCCATCCCCGCGCTGCTCGATGGCCCGCAACAGATCGCGGAACGTGAGGTCTCCCTCGCCGCGAACGATGAAGTCGACCTCGCTTTCCGGCGCCTCGTACTTGTCAGGCGCAAGGCTGGGATCGTATCCGCCGGCGACAATGCGCACGGAGGGCCGCAGGCGTCGAATCAGGCGCGCAATTCGCAACGCGGTCGGCCGCTGGAACGTCATGATCGACAGGCCGACGACATCAGGTTGATGCTCACGCACGAGACGCTCGACCGTGCCGGCGACGTCCTGATGGGCGAGGATGAGGTCTGCGATGCCGACGCGGTGATGCCCGTCGACATTCCCGGCGAGCGATGCGAGCGCGCCATTGGGCATGCGCATCGTCAGCACGGGCGTGTGCTCGAACGAGTCCGGCATCGAGAAAAGCAGGACGTTCATGTTTTTGTGTCCTTCCGCTTAAAGGCGGAAGCTTCGGGTTCACGGGGGCTAGGGCTTACGGTAAACCTTTCCGGCCTTCATCACAAACACCACGCGGCGGAGCGCCGTGATATCGCTGAGCGGATCTCCTTCGACGCCGACCAGGTCGGCCTGGAGGCCCGGCGCGATCGCGCCGATGGCATCCTGCATCCGGAGCGATTCCGCCGCGAGCGACGTCATCGAGACGATCGCGTCCATCGGCTTCTGGCCGCCGTCGTGCACGCGGACGATCGCCTCTTCGATGTTGTGGCCGTGCGCGCCGGCAACCGCGTCGGTGCCGTAGACGATTTTCAGCCGAGGCACCGCGAGCGCGCGCCGGAACGTGTCCTTGACGATGGGGATCGCCTTCTCCATGTAGGCAAACCCCTCCGCCGTATAGTTGCCGATGCCGAGAAACTTCTCGCGGTTCGACAGGTAGTTCTGCAGCACAACCCCGACGTTCGGGTCGAAGTAGGTGCCGCGTTCGGCCATGAGGCGCAGCACCTCGTCGCTCGCAAACGTGCCGTGCTCGATCTGCGTGCAACCGGCGAGCACGGCCGCCTTGATCGAGTCCGCGCTGTGCGCGTGGACGAGCGTGCGAAGACCGAGCGACTTGGCCTCTCCGCACGCGGCCTGCAGCTGCTCGTCGCTCATCGTCTGCTTCCCGCCGTCGCGAATGCTGCCCGAGGCGAAGAGCTTGATCACGTCGGCACCCGCCTGCTTCGCATCGCGGACCGCTCGACGCAGTTGATCCGGCGTCGCGGGCGCCGTGGAGCCGCGCGCCGCACCGGTGCGTTCCGTCAATTGGCGCACCGATGTGAGAATCCGCGGCCCGGGCAGGTTCTCTTTCTCGAGACGCCCGCGGAGCTCGAGGTCGCCCGGCTCGCCGACGCTCTGGATGGTGGTGAAGCCGCTCATCACCGTCGTCCGCGCGTTCTCGACGCCCGCGTCGACGCGATCCTGGACGCTCTCGCCGGTGTTGTCGAACCGGCCGTTCCTGCCGAAGTGCCAGAGGATGTGGACGTGCGTGTCGATGAACCCAGGAAGGAGCGTGAGCTGTGGAAGATTGTGCGTGACCGGCCGTTCGCCGGATCCGACGCGCACGATCTTGTCGCCGGCAATCGTGACGATCATCTCGCGCGCCGACCCGCCGCGGCCGTCGAGCAGCCGGCCGGCGCGAATCTCGATCGTTTGTGGGGGTTGAGCCATCGCGAGGAATGCCGCGGCGGCGGCGAACAAGGGGAGCGCGGCGATCGATCGTCTCATCGACGGGAGATGGTATCGGAATTGGGCAGCGACACGCGATCCTCGGCGCTACTCGAACCGTAACGCGACGAGCGGGTCGATGCGGGTGGCCCGCCGCGCCGGGATCCACGCGGCAAGCGCGGCGACCGCCACCATGATCGCGGCAGCCGACCCGAGCGCGATACGGTCGGTCGGCGCCACCTGGAAGAGCAGGGCGCCTGCGAACCTGCCCAGCGCGATGGCCGCTGCGACGCCAACGACGACGCCCACCGCGACCAGCCGCAGGGATTCGCGCTGGACCAACCACATGACCTGTGTCGGCTGCGCGCCCAGCGCGAGGCGAACTCCGATCTCGCGCCGCTGCCGAGACACCGCATAGGCGAGAAGTCCGTAGAGCGCCGCGGACGCGAGCAGCAGCGCCGCGCCGCCCAGGACGGCGGACAGCAGCGCCATCAGGCGTTCGTTCAGCGTCGATTGCCGGACCCGGTCGCTGACGCGTTCGATCCGGACCGGCATGTGGACATCGATCGCTCGCACTTCGTCGCGCACTGCCGCGGCAATCGTCGCCGTGGTCGACGCGACGCGGACCTCCGCAACGAGATCGCGCCCACGCTGGAATTCGGCAAGCTGCGCGTACGGCACATACGCGATGCTGCGCGGCGGTTCCTGCAGCGTGCGATACGCGGCGTCGCGGACCTGTCCGACGATCAGCAGGTTCTGCCGCGACGGCTCGCGGCCGATGCTAATCCGGTGGCCGATCGGATCCGTCGACCCGAAGAACATCCGCGCCAGCGTGTCGTTCACGACGACGACCTTTGCGGCAGCGGCCGTGTCGCGCGGCGACAGGTCGCGTCCGCGACCGAGTGGCGTCCCGACCGTCGCGAAGTAGCCGGGGGAAACGCCATTGAAGAACACGGTCTCTCCGCGTCCCGCCAATGGCGTCCCGTCGATCGCAATCGTCTGCGTCCATGACCCGCTGGTGTAGGTGATCGGCGGGTACCAGGACAGCGCCGCCGCAGCCACACCGGGGATCGCCCGCAGCCGGTCGAGCAGCCGGGCGTAGAAGTCGTGCAGCGCCGGTGCTTCGTAGCCGGCCGACATCGCATCGGGCGCGACGACGAGCAACCGCTCCGCGTCCATCCCGGTGTCGCGGGCAAGCACGTGTGCGAGGCTGCGGCCGAACATCGCCGCGCCGGCGAGGAGGACGACGGCCAGCGCGACCTGCAGCGCGACGAGCGCCTTCGCCGGGGTCCATGAGCGGCTCCCGCTCCCATGCTGCGCGACGTCCTTCAACCCCGTCGCGATCTGACCGCGCGTCGCTGCCAGCGTCGGCAGGATCGCTGCCAGCGGAGCGACCAGTGACGCGACGGCAAGCGCGAACACGATCGTGCGGAACCCGATCGACGTGTCGAGTACGAGCAGATAGCGGGGTGTCTCGAGAAACGCGACGAGCAGTCCGCTCGCCCAGGATGCGAGCGGAAGTCCGGCGATCGCGCCGGACACCGTGAGCAGCAGTGCCTCGATGACCAGCTGTCGGAAGACCCGCGCCCGACTCGCCCCGATCGAGAGTCGAACCGCGATCTCCCGACGCCGCGCGACGCCGCGAGCCAGCAGAAGGTTGGCGGCGCTCGCGCACGCGGCGCCGAGCAGCAGCATGACGAGCGCCATGAGCAGCCAGAGCGGATCCGCAAATTGATTGCGGACGCGCGAGAAACCGGTGCGGCCGTCCATGAGCGCCGTTTTGCGCTCCAGGAATCGGGCACGCTGCGCTGGCGCGCCGGCGGGAGTTGCCGCGTCCAGCACGGCCGGCCAGACGACTTGCAGGGCCGCGTTCGCCTGTTGCCGACTCACGCCCTCCTTCAATCGCCCCATGACGTGCAGCCAGGCCGACGCCGGTGTCTCCGCTTCGAGCGGCGTGCGACGTGACCCGATCGGCATGATGATCTCGGGCGACATCCCGGGCGCCACGCCGAAGAATCCCGGGGGCGTTACGCCAACGATCGTGAAGCTGTCACGCTTGATGCGGATGTGGCGCCCGACGGCGGACGCGGCGCCGCCGTACCGCTGGCGCCACGCCGCGTGACTGATCATCACGGCCCTCTCGTCCTCGGCATCGAGCGGCCGGCCTGCCACGGCGCCGACGCGCAGCGTCGGAAGGAATCCTGCGGTCACTTCGAGCACGTCGGCCGGCGCGGGATCGCCGCCTTCGTCCGTCCAATCCACGTATGCGCGCGCGATGTTCCAGCCGAACACGCCATCGAGCACAGACAGCCGCGCCTGCAGCTCGGTGAAGATTGGATACGAAAAGGACGGATTTTCGAGCCAGACGAGTCGGTCGGCGCGCTCGACCGGCAGGCTCTTGACCATCAGCGCGTCGAGCAGTACGAACACCGAGGTGGCGGCGCCGCTGCCGAGCGCAACGATCGCGATGACCGCCGCGCCAAAGGATGGCTGTCGCCCGAGCGCGCGGCAGGCGTAGCGCACATCCTGCCACACGCTTTCGAGCCAGGTCCGGCGAAGCACTGACATCTACGCCATCGACAGACGATGGAGGCGGCAGCTAGTGGCGGCCGGCGAGCTTGGCGGAACGCAGCACGCGCCGGATCTCTTCAATCAACGCTTCAGGCGCCTCGGTCTCCGGCGTCACCGTGATCACCGGGACGTCCGCGGTCGCGCTGTTCGCAACCAGCTGCTCTCGGAGCGAACCATCGTCGCGCAGGTGAGTGACGACCAGGTCGGGACGGAGCGCCTGCATCACGCGGACCGCTTCGTCGGCCGAGTGGGCCGGCGCCACCGCAAAGTGCAGCGCGGCGAGAATCGCCTCGCACCTCGCGTTGCTGTCCGAGTCGTCGTCCGCTACGAGCACCAGTGGGGCGAAGCCGTCCAGGTCGCTCGGCCGGCGGCCGCCACGGGAGAGGCGACGCCGATCTGGTCCCTGCCGTCGTTCTGGGGTTGGTGTCATGGCCGGGATACTACTACGGTTGTCGGTGGCCGGTTGCCGGTTGTCGGTTGTCCGTTGCCAGTTGGCGGACGATTATTCGATGAAACAGAGTCTGGTGTAGGCCGGGTCTTTAGACCCGGCAACAAGCTACTCACCGAGCGGTTCACGCTCCGGCGGGTCTGAAGACCCGCCCTACGTGTTGTTCCCGGCCACGCAAATCGACGGCAAGAATCTCGCCCCCCTCAGCGCGGGCAGGAGATCGATGCGGAGCGGCCGACCTCGACACAGACGCGTTCGAGATAGCCGGGCGGCGCCGCGCGCGGGTTGACGATGGCCACTGCCGCATGATTCTCGTTCGCGTCGTCGATGCGCGCACGGATGTCGGCGTGATCCGGCACGAGCATCACTTCGACGATGCCGTAGCGCGCCGGGAACGTGACGGTCGTCTCGATCTCCACGCTGCCGCCGGCGCGGATGCTCCGTACGAACGTGCGGCGCATGCCCGGCAGATGTTCCTCGGACGCGGCCAGCACGTGAATGCCGATTCCGTGCACGTCGGCGTTGCCCATGTTGGCAATCAGGATACGCACTGGCGTCGGCGTGTTCGGCACGATCGCCGGCGAGGCCACCGAGATCCCCGCCGCGTTCACGACCAGGCGCGCCATCGGCCATTCTTCGTCGGGCGTCGTGAACAGATCGGCGACGGAGGTGAGCGCCGATCGCGTGCGCGTCAGGCCGTTGAACACGTAGGCGCCAACCAGCGCCGGCTTCGTGCGCGCCCACCGCGCTTCGTCACCCTCGACGCGCAGCTTGCCGACCTTGATCCACACTTCCGCGTAGGTCGTCCGCTGCGGTCCAGCGCGCCGTGCGACGACGCACGCGTCGCCAGGCACGAGCCCTTCGTCGGACATCGATTCATGAATGCCGCACCATTCGGTGCGCCAGTCGACCGTCGCCGGCTCGCGCCGATCCTGCGGCAGCTCACGTAGCCATGTCGTGAACGGGATGTCCGGGAGAGTCGGATCGAGTTCGACCGCGGACACCGTCGCGGCGGCGTCGAAGAACGGCCGCACCGGATCGCTGGCGTTGGTCGCCGTGCCCCAGACACCGTAGCGCACGGCCGCGAGGTCGCGGGTCTCACGTGCAGCCGTCCCTGCGGGTACCGGCTGGTAGCGAATGCGCGCGCGCAATGCGAGCGTGTGGAAACCCGGCGTTCTCGCCGCCTGCGGCAGCGTGGACAGCAGACGATTCTCGGTCGTGCCGGATTTCACGCGGAAGAGGCCCTGCCACGGGCCGCCGTCGATGCGCGCCTCGATGTCCGCGACGTAATCGACGGTCCAGGGCAGCGACAGCACGCGTTCTGCGCGCACGTTCAAAGCGCCGGGTCGCGTGCGCGATGACAGCGGCCGCCAGATCGACGCGACGATGGGCGCGGACGCACGCGTCGCGAGCGCCTGCAGCTCCGCGTCGGCGCCGGACGCCAGCGCGGTCTTCAGCGCCTCGTCGAGCTCCTCTCCTTCGTCGTGGGTGACGTGGCGCGGCTCACCGGTGCGAATCAGTCGTTCGAGCGCGTCCACGAGACGCGCGCGATCCCACGGCGCCCCTGCGCCATGACTGCTGCCGCCGTCGTCGCTTCCGCCCGTGTAGCTTCCCGCCCCGTAGCGTGCGGCCGCGTAGCTTCCGCCTTCAGGCGGAAGATCCGCCGACAGGACCAGCGACAGGACGATCGGACCGATCATCACGCCGGCGGCGGGGGCAATCACCGCGCCATCCGCGGAGGCGATGTCATATCAACGAGTTGCGCCGTGTGTGCGGGTGTGGCGCTTACGATTTCGTCGCCGCGGTTACTCGAAGCGTAGGGCCGGCTACGCGCGCCGCCGCAGCCCCGGAATCGAGATCCCGAGCAGCAGCGCGCAGCCGAAATAGCTCGCGCCAAAGGCGGGGAGCACGAGGGCCCCACGCAGCAGCGGGCCCACCGATGGAA
>JBKPRU010000247.1:0-22584 GCA_046734675.1 Acidobacteriota bacterium | reverse complement strand
GGTACGGGGTACGCGACCCACAGCATCAGCGACAAAGCGGCACAAACGACTCCCGTCATTTCGGATCCTGATGGGCGGTGCTCAGGCGCTTGAAGGTTGCGAGCGCGTCGTCGGCTCGTGCGCTCTGTCCCTGACGCCGATAGATGCGCGCCAGCACGTAATGCGGATCCGCATACGCCGGGTCGGCTGATGCTGCGCTGGTGAGCTCCTGCACGGCTTCGTCGACGCGCTGCTGTTGATCGAGCAGGACCCCGAGCTCGTAATGTCCCTTCGCGAATCCACCGTCGTAGCCAAGCGCCTCGCGAAGGAGCGACTCCGCTTCCTTCACTTCTCCGCGCTGGCGGAGCAGGATCGCCAGGTTGGTCGGCGGCCACGGGGACTTCGACGCGGCGGCGCGATTCAGTCGCAGCGCCTCCCGGTAGTGCTCCATCGCTTTCGGCACCTCGTCCAGCGCTTCGTAGCAGAGCCCGAGGTTGTCGTGCGCGCGCATCAACTGCGGATCGCGCGCGAGCGCTTCGTTGAACCGCGCAATTGCGTCGGCGTACTTTCCGGCGTCGAATTCGAGGCGGCCGAGCCAGTAGCGGTACTCCGCTCGGTCGGGATCGGAGTCCACGAGACGAACCAGCTCCGGGCGCGCCCAGTCGCCGCGGCCGAGCCGAATGTAGGCGAGGACCAGTGTGAAGCGCAATGCGTCGTCGAGAGGGGCGAGCGCCTCCGCCTTCTTCAATGCGACGGCGGCATTCAGCGGCTTGCCGTCGACGACGAACACGCGGGCCAGGAGGATGAGGAGGGCGCGTGAATCCGCGGTGTGCGTTCCGGCACCGTTTCGAGCTTCGATCTCGTCGGCGAGCAGGCGCTCCGCGCGCACCCAGTCCCGTGCGCTGAGCGCGACAGCGATTTCGTCACGACGCGCAGCAGACGCCAACGCGAGCGAGGCGCTGGCATCGACGTCGAGGGATGCCGCGGGAGCCCCGTCTTGCGCCGAGGCCGTCGCCTGCGTGGCGGTGCGTCGCGCATTGTCGATACGCGCCTCGAGAGCCAGTGCTTCTTTTCCTGAAGGGAGGATCGCCAGCTCGCGGTGGATCTCCGCCGCGGCGTCCTCCAGTCGGCCTTCGTCTAGGTAGGTCGCGGCAAGCGCCAGGTGAATGTCCGGCAGCGAGGGATCCGCCTCGGCGGCATGCTGCAGCGCCCGCACTGCAAGGTCGGTGTTTCCCTGGCGCAGGTACTCGCGCGCGAGCGCCTGGAACAGGCGAGCAGATCCCGGCGCGGTCGTGCGAAGCCGCTGGTGCGCCCACTGCGACAGCTCGAGATAGGCGAGTCCAAGTCGATAGGCGTATTCGGGATCTTCGGGCGCGAGCTGCACCAGGCTTCGATACGCGTCGACGACACAGCGGCGGTCGTCGAGGCGTTCGCACGCGTCGGCGAGCTGGACGTACG
This sequence comes from Acidobacteriota bacterium, assembly GCA_046734675.1. Lineage (GTDB taxonomy): Bacteria > Acidobacteriota > Vicinamibacteria > Vicinamibacterales > 2-12-FULL-66-21 > QHWT01. The sequence goes on along the minus strand of JBKPRU010000247.1, from coordinate 21,147 downwards.
CGACCGGTTCACGCGCCATGAGGCGAGCCGCACGTTCCAGCTCGACGCGCGCCTCACCGGCGCGGGCAAGCGTCAGCAGCGTGGTGCCGGCGAGCAGCCGCGCAGGACCGAATGCAGGGTCGAGCGTGATCGCCGTGCGAAATTCCGCGAGCGCCTCGCCGGCGCGGCCGCGTTCGCGCAGCACGAGACCGAGATTGTGGTGGACGAAGGCGCGGCCGCCGCCGGAGCGGAGCACGTCGCGGAACGTGGCTTCGGCACGATCGAGCTGCCCGGCCTTGAATTCGGCAACGCCCTGCGAGAAGCGCTGGGCGAGCGCGGGGGGAAGGTCCTGTGCCCTCGACGTGACCGCCGCGAGCACCGCGAGGATACAGGCGCCTGCGATCCGTAAGGAAGCACCCATGAAACGCCTCGAGCCGGGGGTTCCGGGGGGCGGGGCCCCCCGGACTAACTCAAAACTCGAACCGTATCGCGAGCTGGATGTTCCGGGGATCGCTGACCGCTCCTTTCCATTGCCCGAACGTGGGACTCGCGAGGTCGATGTCGAATCCGGCCGTCGTGTCGTTGAAGGTCGAGCCTCGTGCGCCGAACACGTGCCAGTTCCACAAGTTGAACATCTCGAGGCGGAACTGCACGTTGGTCCCGCCGCCCATCCTGGTGTTCTTGATGAACGACAGGTCCTGATTGCGATACGAGAAGCCGCGGACGTTTTCTTCGATGCGGTTGCCCTGACCGACGTAGAAGTTGAAGGCGGACACCGGCTCGAACGCGGCCCGATTGAACAGCGGGCCGGCATTCGGATCGAAGTCCGCCTTGTCCTGCGCGAACACGGCGTCGGGGTTGACGATCGCCGGGATGCATCCGGCGCGGAACTGGCCGGGCACGTTGCACGCGGTGCCATTCACCCGGAAGAAGTACGGCAGCCCGGATGAGTAACGGAAGATCGTGCTCACCTGCCATCCGCCGAGCACCGCCTGCGCGACGCCTCCCTGGCTGGCGTGCGCCTTACCGGCGCCGAACGGCAGTTCGTAGACGAACGCCGCCGAGAGCACATGCGGCACGTCGTCGACGGTCACGGCTTTGGTGCGGCCTTTTTCAAACGGTGAGATCACGCCGTGCGCGCCGCTCCACTGCGACGCGTCGTTCTGCGTGTTGTCGGAGGCGTTCGACACGGTTCTCGAGAGCGTGTAGGACACGAGCGCGTACATGCCGTCCGAGAACCGGCGCTCCAGCTTCGCCTGCAGCGAGTGATACTGCGATTCGCCGCGGTTCTGATTCAGGCCGACGAGGTTGTCGCAATATTGCGGATACGGCCGCAGCGCCTGCGCGACCGAGGGCGCACAACCAGTCATCTGTTCGACCCAGCCAGGATAGGGAAGCGGCACGCCGTTCAGGCTCGTCATCCCCGGCGCGAACTCGTCGTATAGTGCGCTCCCCATCGACAGGAACTTCGGGTCGATCGCGTTGTCCGCATCGATGCTCGAGGGCAGCCGCCGCCCCGCGGTGCCGACATACGCGACGCTCAGCGCGGTGTTCTTCACGAGCTCGCGTTCGACCGTGATGTTCCACTGGTGCGAGTACGAGCGCTTGTTCGCATCGAGCGGCCGATAGAGGATGCCCTGCCCGTTCTGGTAATCGGAGCTGATCGTCGGCGGTGGCGCGAAGTTCTGGGGGAAGCCCTGATCCAGCAGGAACGCCGGCTGGATGCCGCCCAGCGTGCTCGAGAAACTGGGATTGGCGGAGAACCCGTCGAGCGAAATGCCGCCACCCCAGCCCGGATAGAACGCCTGCGTGTAGAAGATGCCGTAGCCGCTCTTCAGCACGGTCTTGTCGTTGAGGGAAAACACCGCGCCGAGGCGCGGCGCAAACCCGCCGTACCATTCCTTTTCCGGATAGCGAGCCCCGTAACTCGCGGCGCCGTAGCCGTCGCCGGCAAACGCGAGCCGTCCGGGACGGCCGCCCGCGCCTGGATTGGCGCCGGCCGGATCGAAGAACGAGGAATGGTCGAACTTCTCGCTCGACGGCGAGAAATAGTCCCATCGCAGGCCGTAGTCGAGCGTGAATCTCGAATTCGCGCGCCAGGTGTCGCCGGCGTGCAAGACCCACGCGTGCTGACGCGGATACCAGGAATCAACCGAGCGGAACGCGACGTTGCCGTTGTCGACGGCGCCGAGCAGGAAGCTCGCAACCGGACTGCCGCTGTTGACGCCGAGCAGCCCCGTCGCGCCGCGTGCGAAATTGTAGGTGCCGGCCTGGTTCCCGTTTTGATGGAGGTTCCCCATGATCTTGCGGTATTCCATGCCGAACTTCAGCGTGTGCGTGCTGCGCGTCCACGTCAGCATGTCGTTGATGATGAACGTCGGACGGGTGGTGATGTTGCCGACGTTGATGCCCGCGTTGTTGCCCATCTGGGCGAAGCCGTCGCTGAACTGGAACTGCGGCGGAACGTTGTTGCCGGCCACGCCGGCCACTTGCGGGAAGTCGTTCACGAACGACGCGTTCACCGATCCGTAGCCCTCGTTGCGGTTCAGATAACCCATCGACATGTGGTTCAGCAGCGTGCCGGAAAAGATCCGGTCGTAGTTGAACCGGTTCACCCACGAGTTCTGCGGATCCGAGTAGGTCTCGTTGGCGATCGGCTGCGGCAGCGTCGAGACGAATTTCGCGGGCGCGCGCTGGTGCCAGACACTCAGGAACGCATGATCCTTGGCGCCGACCTGCAGATCGTATCGCCCCATGTAGTAGTCGGAGTTGCCGAGGATCGTGTCGGGGATTGCGGGCGCCAGGAAGTTGTTCAGCGCGCCGCCGCTCGTGGGTTGCGGCAATGCCTTGATCCATGCCTGCACCATCGGACTGAAGCGTGATGGGCAGATCACGTTCGGCGTGTTGCCGTCGCAGCCCATGAACTGGTCCTTGATGAATCCGCCCTGACCGTCGGGACGAATCGTCGCGGGGTCATAGATCGGAATCAGGTTGCCGGCCGAATCCCGCCAGTCTCGAAAGTCGCCGCTCCGCTCCGCAATCGACGGAATCGACAGCGTCGGCTGATTCGATCCCCCCTTCTGCCGGTAGCCTTCGTAGTTGAAATAGAAGTAGCTCTTGATCTGGTCGGACCAGAGGAAGGGCACCTTCGCAGGGCCGCCGATGTTGGCGCCGAAGTTGTCTTTCTTGAACGGAGCCTTCTCTTCGGTGCCCCACTGCCGCGCGTTCAGCGCATCGTCCCTGAAGTACTCGAAGGCGGAGCCGTGGAACGTGCTGCCACCGGATTTCGTGACGGCCATGATCTGACCGGAGAGCGACGACCCGTATTCAGGCGCGTAGTTCGAGGTCAGCACCTTCACTTCGCTGACCATGTCGGGCGACATCGGAAAGTCCTGGAAGATCGACACCATGCCGCCCTGGCTCATGAAGCCCTGCTGCATGCTGACGCCGTCCACCGTCGCTTCGTCGCCCGACTGGAGCCCGCCGTTGATGCGCGCGTCGAACGCGTTCGCGCGTCCGCCGGTGCTGACGCCGGGCATCAGGATCGCAAACGTCGCCGACGAGCGGGGACCGCTGTCGAACATCAGCGGCAGCTCCTGCAGCGTCTCGGGCGTGATGCCGTGCTCCTGCGTCGCCGTGGTGTTGAGCACGGACGATCCGCCGACCACCTCCACGCGCTCGCTTTGTGCGCCGAGCGGCAGATCGATCTCGAGGCGCTGCACCGAGCTGAGGGTCACGTCGACGTTTGGCAGGATCACCTGCCGGAATCCCGGCTTCGTCGCGGTGACTTCGTACCGCCCCGGCGCCAGGTTGCGAAACGCGTACTCACCGTCGGCGCCCGATACGGCGGTCGCGACGGTTTGATCCGTGGCGACGTTACGCAGCGTGAGCGCCGCGTCGGGAACGACGGCCTTCGAGGAGTCCCGCACGACGCCGGTGATGGAGCCGTTGAAGCTCTGTGCGGCCGTAGGTGCGGAGACGAGGAGGAGGAGGAGCACAACCCAGGGGACCGGGACAGGAGAACGACCGGCTGCCATGAGCAACCTCCTGGACAGGTGCCCGCCGCAGCGGTTCGCGACGGGCGATCGCGACTGGAATGTCAGCGCGGGTATATCACAGCTGCGCTTGCGGTGTGCCAGGAAATTGTCGTGTATCGGCCAGGAATGCTGAGGTTGCGAGGTTCCGAGGCGCCGTTCATTCGGCCCGCAAGGCGCGGATCGGATCCGATCGGGTCGCGCGACGGGCGGGCAGATAGCAGACGAGGCACGAAGCAACGATCAACAGGAGCGCGGCGCCGGCGATGTGCCGCGGATCCAGGGGATCGACCTCGAACAGCACGCCGCGCAAGACGCGGCCGGCGATCACCGCACCGGCCAGGCCCGCGATCGCGCCGGCGCCGGCGAGCTTCATCGCCTCGCCCAGCACGAAGCGGCGCACGCGCGCCGCCGTCGCGCCCAGCGCAAGGCGGACGGCAATCTCCCGATCACGCTGCTGCACGTAGGCGGCCATCACGGCGTAGAGTCCAATCATCGAGAGCAGCAGCGCCGACGCCGCGAAAAGACTCAAGAGGAACGCGTTGAATCGCGGCCGCGCCAGCGGGCCGCCGAGGATGTCCCTGAACGGCGCGACCCGCATCACCTGCACACCGGCGTCGACGCTGCGCACACGATCGCGTGCCAGCGTGACCACGAGTTGGAGCGGCGCACTCGTGCGCACGACGAGCATGGTCGCCGTCATCTGAAACTGCGCCGCGGGAAGATAGAGCGTCGGATGCGGGCTCGCGAGCTCGCGATAACGTGTCGCCGCCGCGACACCCACAATCGTGTACCAGGGATCCGATGAGCGCTGGTCCCCCATTTTGAACCGTTTGCCGATCGCGTCCGCGCCCGGCCAGGCGCGCTCGGCGACGTCATCACTCACGATCGCGACCGGCGCGCTGCCCTCGCGATCGGCAGCCGTGAACGCGCGGCCGCGGACGATGGGAACGCCCAGCGTCCTGAAGTAGTTCGGATGAATCGACTCGATGTTCAGCGACGGGTTGGCGGCGACGTCCGCCGCAGTCTGACCCTCCACCGTGTACTGCGGTAGATCCCATCCCTGCGCGGAGAACGGCGAGAGGTTGACCGGCGTCGCGGCCGCGATGGCCGGCGTTGCTTCGAGCGCGGCGACGATGTCGTCGAGAAAGCGCGCGTGCTGCCGCGTGTTCGCGAGTTGCCTCTCTGGCACGTGCAGTTGGACGAGCACCAGCCGATCGGCGGGCATGCCGAGATCGACGGACTGCAGCCGCAGCGCCGAACGAACCAGCAGTCCCGCCGCCGCAACCACCGTGACGGCAAGCGCCACTTGCGCGGCGACGAGTGCGCGCCGGCCTCGGCTCGCGGACGCCGTCATGCCGCGCCCGCTGCTTCGGAGGCGCGACGCCAGATCCGCGCGTATCGCCAGGAGTGCGGGTGGAATGCCGGCGAAGAGCGCCGTGACCAACACGATCGCGATCGAAAAGCCCAGGACAGCCGCGTCCATACGGACCGACTCGACGCGCGGTAGTCCGTCCGGGATCACGGTCAAGACCGCGTCGAGACTCCACCAGCAGACGGCCACGCCCGCGATGCCGGCGAGAAGAGCCAGGAGCAGGCTTTCGATCAACACGGACCCGAGAATCGCTGCGCGTCCCGCGCCCAGCGCCGCCCGCACCGCGAGCTCGGTCTGCCGTGCCTCGCCTCGCATCAGCAGCAGGTTCGCGACGTTCGCCGCCGCGATGAGCAGGACCAGGCCGACAGCTGTGAACAACGCGAGCATGGCCGCGCGCACTGGACCGACGATGACGTCCGAAAAGGGACGGACCACCGGGACGAGACCGCGGACGGCCTCCGCGGGCGCCGCGGCGTCAATCCGTTCGCTGAGCGCGGCAATCTCGCTCGCCGCCTGATCGAGCGTGACGCCGGCGCGAAGCCGTCCGACGAGATTCACCTCACGGCGAGCGGCGTCGCCGAACGGTCCGTCCGTCGGCACGGAGCTCGTCGTCCTCCAGACCTCGACACCCGCGGGGTAATCCAGATCCGGAGGCATCACGCCGACGATGGTGAAGGGGCGATCGTCGAGGATGACGTGCCGGCCGATCACCGCCGGCGATGCGCCGTAGCGGCGGCGCCAGAAGCCGTGGCTCAGGACGATCGTGTGCTCGGCGCCGTCCTTGTCGTCGGCAGGCGCGAGCGCCCGGCCGAGCACCGCGTCGACGCCAAGCACGCCGAAGAAGCCGCCGGTGACCTCGGCGACGTTCGCGTCGCTCGACACGCCGGCCTCGACGAGCGCGGTACGTCCGGCGCCGTTGCGCGTAACGCCCGCGGCGGACGCGAGCAGTCGGCTCGCCCGCGCGACCGCCTCAATCTCGATGTTCCCGAACGGATACTGCACCGATGAGGACGCGCGCAGCTCCTTCCAGGCGAGGATCAATCGATCCTGTTCGCGCACCGGCAGCGGCCGCAGCAGGACTCCCTCGATCAACGCGAACATCGTCGTCGAGGCGGCGATCCCCAGCGCCAGCGTCAGGACCGCCGTCGCCGTGAAGCTCTTCGCATGCGCCAGGCTTCGGCACGCCAGACGGACATCGTCGCGGGCGCGCTCGAACAACATTGCAGTGAGAACGTTATCACCGCTCGGCAACCGCCGCGGCGATTCGGTGTGGCACAGGCGTCCTCAATCCTGGAGCCGCCATGGGGCGCCGGTCGTGGAGCGCTTCGAGCGCTTCGGCCAGCTCGATGGCGCTTCCATATCGCATCGACGGTACTTTCATCAGCGCCCGCCCGATCACCGCGTCCAAAGCCGCGGGGACACCAGGACTGAGCCGCGAGGGGGCCAGGACCTCCCCCGTGTCAATGGCGTGCACCAGCTCGGCGAGCGCGGTCTGCGGGAAGGCGCGGCAGCCGGTCGCCATCTCGTAGAGCACCGCACCGGCGCTGAAGATGTCGCTTCGTTCGTCCGGCCTGCGTCCATGCAGCACCTCGGGCGGCATATAGGGCAACGTTCCTGCAACAATCCCGACCGCTGTCGATCCATCGTCGAGGATCGCGTCGACCGGCAGCGGCGCCGCGAGTCCGAAGTCGACGATCTTCAGCAGGCCCGCGGACGTGATTTTCAGGTTCGCGGGTTTGATGTCGCAGTGGGCGACCGCGGCCGCGTGCGCGGCGGCGAGCCCGCGCGCCAGCTGCGCGCCGAGGCGCACCACCTCGGACACCGGCAGTGGTCCGCCGGCGAGCACCTCCTGAAGGGTTGCGCCGGCGATGAACTCCATCACCATGAAGTCGCGCTGATCCTGGGTGACGAAGTCGTACACGCCCGCCACGTTCGGATGGTTGACGCTCGAGAGCACGCGCGCCTCTGCGATGAGGTCGCGCCGGGTGGCATCGCCAAACGTGCCGCCGGGATTCAGCACCTTGATCGCGACCTCGCGCAGCAGCACCTGGTCGCGGCCGCGATATACCCGACCCTGGGCACCGCCGCGGATGAGCGCGAGGATGTTGTAGTGATCGACGGTGCGGCCGGTGAAATCCACGTCTTCCATGGCGGCGTCATCCCGGTTGGTTTGTTCGGAGTCAGGACGGCGGCAGCGCCGTCACATAAGGACACGCGGAATCGGGTCGCGCCGCGGCTCACACGGGTTCGCCGCGGTCGAGGTGTATAGTTGCCGCCACACACGCATGCCTGAGGGCCGCCCAGGGAAGGACGTCACCCGCCTGCTCCAGGAATGGCGCCAGGGTGATCACGATGCGCTCGACCGGCTGCTGCCGATCGTCTACGACGAGCTGCGGAAGATTGCCCGGGTGCAGCTGGCGCGGGAGCGGCGGCGCGCGACGCTCCAGCCGACCGAGCTGGTGCACGAGGCGTTCGTGCGCCTCGTCGACCAGAAGGCCGGGTGGCAGAACCGATCGCACTTCTATGGAATCGCCGCGCGGTGCATGCGGCGGATCCTGATCGATCACGCGCGGAAGAAGCGCGCCGCGAAGCGGCCGCAGGCCGAGGGGGCGATCGAGCTCGAGAACGTCGACGTGGGCGTGCCGAGCAGCATCGACGCGTTGCTGGCGATCGATCAGGCGCTCGAGCGGATCGCAGCGGAGTCTCCGCGGCAGGCGCAGGTGGCGGAGCTGAGGCTGTTCGCCGGCCTGGAGATTCCGGAAATCGCGACCGTCGTCGGCATCTCAGAGGCGACGGTCAAGCGGGATTGGGCGGAGGCGAAGAAGCAACTCGCGCCTGCGGTGAAGACGACCAAGGAACTGGGATAGGCCGACTAGAAGAGGAATGCCACTGTGGGCCCCTGCACCCACTCTGCAGGGCCGCCCTTTCCAAGGACCGGCCGGCCGATCGGGTCAGAGGTCACGGCGATGCCGTCGTAGTATCTCCAGGTATACGAAAAACTCACCGCCTTGAGCCGCGAGCGCTTCGGCAAATAGTCGAACGTCAGTGGCCTGAGTTTGAGAGCCACCCTACCGAAATCGTCGACACTCGCGCCGGCAAAGTAGTTGAAGCTGGCGCCAGCCGCCGTGTAAAGACGGTAACGATCACCGTCATTCACTTTGATGGCGACCATTGGATCGAACGCGAACATCAGCACGCTGCCGACTTCCCACTTGCCCGCTCCCGTGGCGAGATATAGAGAGGGCTCTACGTTGAGCCAAATCTTGCGTTTTATAAAATCCTCAGCCGCGAAGTCGCTCCTCGCGCGCCAGAAACAGGACGATGAGTGACGGTCAAACTCGCACTGCGCCCCAAACCCGACCAGTTGCGGGCCGCTCATCTCCCAGATGATGTCGAAGATGCTGGCGCGGGCCGATTGAGCGGCACCCACCGTCATCAGCAGCGTCAGCCAGAGCACCCGTTTCATCCGCACAATCATCTCCATCATAGACAACGAATCAATTGGATTACTGAGCAAACAGCTGCTGCGTCAACTCCGTCGACTTCAGTGACGCCGCATCACGACGTGCCCTGAACGTCACACGACGCGCGGGATCATAGAGCAGCACGTCTTCACCCGCCCGGTTGATTTGCAGTACAGGACGATCGCCATATTCCATCACGCGAAAGCGTTCGAACAGGAAGCGGCGCGGAATGGTGGGGCCGAGCATGACGACGACGCCGAGCGCGACAATCGCCCACGCGAGCGGCTGCACGGCCGGTGCGTGGCCCGCTCGTCTGGCGGCGCGTGGCAGCCACGCGAGACCCGCGACGATCAACAGGAAGCTCAATGACGCGGACACGTTGGCGTACTGCAGATGGTAGGGGCGCCAGGCGGCGCTGATGGCGGTCACCGATGCGCCGGCCGGATTCTGCTGCAACTCGAACAAGGCCGTGAACAACTCGCGATACGTGTACGTCAGCGCCACCCACGCGACGGTTCCGCCGACCAGCACTGCGGCCGCGACCGTCTGCAGGTTCATCCGTGCGTGGACCCGATGCCACGCGTCGCGGAAGCGCCGCGCATGGCCTCGCACGAACTGCGCGACACCGGCAGCCACTCCCAGCAGCGCGGCGGTCATCACCGAGAGCGCCACGAGCGGCACCAACGCCGAAAGGCCGACACGGAGGTAGTCGCCAAACGACGATGCGAATTCCGAATCCACTCGCAGGATGACGTCGAAGGTCCGGCAGGCGACCAGGCCAAGCACCAGGCTGATGGCGACCGCGACGCCCACGAAACCGGCGGCGTACGTCCATAAAGACGCGAGCGCCGAAGGTCTCTCGGTCGTTTGGGTCGGTTGAGTCTTATTCGCCGCCGACACTTCATCGAGGACACGCTCGAACGCGCGTGCGGATCGATAACGCTGTTCCGGATTTTTCGCGAGCGCCCGCTCGATGATCGCGTTGAGTTGATCGGGAATATCGGCAACCGCGTCGGCGACTCGCGGCGGAGGCACCGCCATGATCTCCAGCCGCAGCATCACCTCGTCGCCGGTGAACGGCAATCGGCCGGTGAGCAACTCGAAGAGCGTCACGCCGAGGCTGTAGACGTCGCTCGCGCGCGAGAACTCGCCGGCGAGCAGCAGCTCAGGCGCCATATACGGCACCGTTCCGTGCATCGGTTCGGCGGGATTGCGCGGGTCGAAGCTCGCGCGCGCGATGCCGAAGTCGAGCACCTTCACGCGATCGTCCGGCGTGATGATGATGTTGCCCGGCTTGATGTCGCAGTGCAGCACTTCGCAGTCGTGCGCGTGAGCGACCGCGGCGGCCGCCTGGCGCATCCAGCGAACCGCACGCTCCGTTTCCACCGGACCGTCTTCGAGGATGCGGCTGGCGGGACGGCCGGCCACGTACTCCATCACCAGCACGCCGACCTGCTCGCCGCGGATCTCCGTGCGAAGCACGTTGTGCACCGTCGCGACGTGCTCGTGTCCCGAGCACGCGGCCGCGCGTTGCGCCTCGTGGAGCAGGCGATCGTCGGCCGGCACGATTTTCAGCGCGACGAGCGTGCCCAACGCCGTGTCCTGCGCGAGGTACACGGTGCCCATCCCGCCGCGCCCGATTTGGCGGACGACCACGAACCGACCGCCGTCGATCGCCTCACCCGATCCCAGTGAGACGTGCGCCGCTGGCGGCGTCACCGACACCGCGCCGCCACCCACCGCGGAATGCGCGAAGCGAGCGGAAATCGTGTCGCTGGCGCGGAGCAGGTCGAGAATCTGGTGGCGCACGACCGCGTCGAGCGCGGTCGTCTCAATCAGCGCCTGGCGCGCTGCTGCGGGAAGAACCAGGGCCTTCGTGAGAATGGGCTCGAGGTGCTGCCAGTCGTCACGGGTCATGGCATCCGTCCAGCGGCGCGTGTGAACCGTGGCACGGGCGGCACTATACACGAACGTTATGGGTGCCCGGGCAGCCTCGAAAATTGAGGGCCCGCCACACGTCGGCCGCCCGCCCATGAGCCGCGCCCGATGGATTCTCCGCGTTGTTGGTCATAGGAGGTTCACATGACCAACACCCTGACTCGTAGATTCCTCGTCCTCACCTGCGCCGCGTTCCTGCTCTTCGGCGCCGCCGCGCCGGCACTGGCGGATTTCGTCAGCACCGACCGCGTGCGCGCCAATGACACCGACACCTGGCGCGTCTGGGTCTCCGCCGGCAGCCACCGCGTCGTCGTCCGTGGTGACGGCGACACCGACCTCGACTGCTTCGTGTACGACCGCTTCGGCACGTCGCTGGGCCGCGACACCGACTACACGGATTTCTGCGTCGTCGACTTCTACCAACCGTCGAGCGGCTACATCACGATTCGGATCCGCAACCTCGGTTCGGTCTACAACGAGTACGACATCGACGTGCAGTAACCCGGCGCGCGCACCATCGCTTGCGCCGCCCCTCGCCTCCGCTCGGGTCGACGCTGCATCCGGCGCCGTCGCGCGCCGATGCAGCGCCTCCCAGGTCGGCAAGTACCAAGGTCCACGACTGACAAAAGGTCCATCACGCGAGCGCGCGCGTCACCCTTACAAGATGGACGTTGCGCGTGATCCGATGGACGTGGACGGGAAATGGAACTTAAGAGCCGGCTCCGATCGTCGCAGCATATAAGGCTGACCCAGGGGGCGATCGTGGACCTCAGCAAGCTTCCGGCGGGAACGCGGCTTGGCCCATATGAGATCGCCGAACCGGTCGGCAGCGGCGGCATGGGCCACGTCTACCGCGGCCGCGACACGCGCCTCGGGCGCGACGTCGCCATCAAAGTCCTCGCCGCCGCGCTCGCGGAAGACGCGCAGGCGGTGCAACGCTTCCATCAGGAAGCGCAGGCCGCAAGCGCGCTCAACCATCCCAACATCGTCACCGTGTTCGACGTCGGCGTCTCGGACGAGACGCCGTTCATCGTCACCGAGCTGCTGCACGGCTCCACGCTGCGCCATGCGCTTGCGACGCGACACCTCACACCGCGCCAGACACTGACGCTGGTGGCGCAAGCGGCCGATGGAATCGCCGCCGCGCATGCGAAGGGCATCCTTCACCGCGACATCAAGCCGGAAAACCTGTTCGTCACCGACAACGGCACCGTCAAGATCCTGGACTTCGGCGTGTCGAAGTTGACGCGTGAGCTTCCCCCCGGAGACGGCGCGGAGGGATGCGTGACGATGCCGGGCATGTTCTTCGGGACGCCCGGCTACGTGTCGCCCGAACAGATCCAGCACCAGCCCACCGATCACCGGACCGACATCTTCAGCCTCGGCGTCGTGCTCTACGAAGCCCTCACCGGGCGCGCGCCATTTCGCGGCGATTCTCCCGGCCAGACACTTTCGGCGACACTCTTCGACGAACCCGCGCACGTGTCGCAGGTCCGGCCGGGTTTGACCGCGGCGATCGACGAGGTCGTCCGCGCGTGCCTGGACAAGAGTCCCGAACGGCGGTTCGATTCCGCGGCCGACCTCGCGATCGCGTTGCGCGCGATCGAACCGATTGTCGATCGAGACGCGACGAGCCGCACGCGGCATCCCTGGCGACGTCGAGCAGCGGTCGTCATGCTGGGGGCGCTCATCGTCCTCGGTACCATCGGCGCACTTGCGGTCGGTGCGGGCGGCACCGCGCAACCCGAATATCGGCGCGTCACGTTCGTCCGCGGCACCATCACGTCCGCCCGGTTCAAACCGGGTACGAACGAAATCGTCTACGACGCGACCGTCAACGGTCAGCCGCGCCAGTTGTTCGCCACGATTCCCGGTTCGGCGGAAGCCCGCGCTCTGGATCTTCGAGGAGCGGAGCTGCTCGCCATGTCGCCCGCGGGAGATCTCGCCGTCATCCTCGATCGCCGTCTCGTTCGCGGCTTCGTCGCCACCGGCACCCTCGCGGTGTTCCGCGAAGGCACCGCGCCGCGTCAGTTGCTGAACGACGTGCACGCGGCCGACTGGCGGCCGGATGGCGGCGCGCTCGCGGTCGTGCGCGATGTCGGCGGCCGCACGCGGCTGGACTATCCCGTCAACACCGCCGTCTTCGAGACGAGCGGCTGGATCAGCGATCCCCGCGTCTCTCCTGACGGGACGCGGCTGGCGTTCCTCGATCATCCGGTGAACGCCGACGACTTCGGCCGCGTCATGGTCATGGACCGCGATCGATCGCTGCGGACGTTGTCGGGCGACTGGGTCAGCGTCCTCGGACTTGCCTGGAGCCCGGACGGAAGCGAAGTCTGGTTCACCGCACAGGACCGCGAGGGTATGCGATCGCTGCGCGGCGTCGATCTCCGCGGGCATCAGCGCGTGATCGCGCAGGTGCCCGCCCGCCTGCGTCTGCTCGATACGAGTGCCGATGGACACGTCCTGCTCGCGCGCGATGATGTGCGGCTCGAGGCCTACGGCGTCGGCCGCGGCGAGGCGGACGAACGGAACCTGTCCTGGCTCGATTGGTCGCTCAGCCGCGACATCTCTCCCGACGGCACCCGTCTGCTGCTGACCGAGTTCGGCGAGGCGGCGGCGGAACATCCGAGCATTTATATGCGCGACATGAATGGGGCCACTGCGGCGCGGCTCGGGACCGGCTCCGGGTTGGCGCTCTCGCCCGATGGCCAGCGCGTCCTGGCACTCTGGAACCGGCAACTCTCGCTCGTGCCGGTCGGCCCCGGCGAGAGCACGCCCTTACCGAGACGGACGATCGCGTCCTACGACCCGTGGGCGGCATTCTTCCCCGGCGGACGACGCGTCGTCTTCACCGGCGCCGAGGCGGGCCATGCGGCGCGCGTCTACGTGCAGGATCTTCCGAGCGGCACACCCGTGCCGATCACGCCGGAAGGCTTCCGCGTCGCGTCGCCCGGATCGGTATCGCCGTCGGGCAACTGGATCGTCGCGGCGGATCGCCACGAATGGCTGTTCATCTGCGACGCGAGCGGAGGCGCGCCGCGGCCGCTGCCGGGCGCACAGCCGGGCGACTCTCTGGCGAGATGGGATCGCGACGGCCGCGCCGTGTTCCTGTTCGACGGCGCCAACATCCCGGCTCGCGTCTTCCGGGTCGGACTGAACGGGCAACGGGAACTGGTGAGGACGCTGGCGCCGGACGATCTCGCCGGCGCGATTGCCATCCATCGCCTGGTGATGACGGCCGATGGCGCTGCTTACGCGTACACGCTCGAGCGTCAGCTGTCCGACTTGTACGTGGCGGCGGGACTTTCCACGCGCACGCGGCTCGAACGGGTTCCGGTGCTGGGCCGCCTCATGACGCGCTTCAGGCGCGACTGATATTCATCGCGTGCCGGTCACGTCCGCGAGCGCGACCGGCGCGCCGCCTCGCTGCTTGCTCGACTCCGCCGCCTCCATGAACGCCATGATCTCCAGCGTCTCGTCGACAGACACCGGCGAGACGCCGGTCTGGAAGAACTTGACGATCTCGACCACCAGTCCGCGATAGTCGCTCGCCATCGGCACCGGCGTCGCGCGCACCGTCTTCTCGCCGAATGCGACGGCGCCGTAGTCCTGCCGTCCACGCAGCAAGCCGCGCATCGTGCCGATCCGGCCATCCTTCCACCTGCAGGTGACGGTGTCGCCGCTGTCGGAGACCACGCGGGTCAGCTGCTCGCAGCCGGGACCGAGCAGCGTATAGAGCATCTCCACCGCGTGAATCCCGTACCAGAAGAGATCGGGATGATGCGGCTCGAGATTCTCAGGGCCGAACGTAAACGCGCCGGTGATGCCGCCGCTCTTGATTGCCTGCAGATCCTCGACGAATCGCAGGCTCGACGAGCTGAAGAATGGCACGCCGGACTCGCGCGAGAGGCGCGCGATCTCACGCGCGTCCGCGTAGCTTGCCGCGAGCGGCTTGTCGATGAAGACGCGCTTCTTGGCCTTGAACACCGGGCGCACCTGCTCGAGATGCGCGCGGCCGTCGACGCTTTCGAGCAGCACCGCATCCACCTTCGCCGCCAGCGCATCGATCGAGTCGACGAACTCCACGCCCCACTTCTCCGAAAGTTCCGCCGCAAAGCGATCGATGCGCGTGCGGCTGGCCTCGATCTCTGGGCTGCCCCCCTTGAACGCCGCCACCACGCGCGCGCCGGCCACGTAATTCGGATCGCTGCGATCGTGCAGCATCTTGGTGAACGCGGTCACGTGCGATGTATCGGTACCGACGATCCCGATGCGGATCTCCGGTGTCTGGGCACCTGGCAACATGCCGGACGAGTTGAAGGAGGCGAGCGCGATGGCGGCAACGAGCGCGAATCGAATGAGTGTCATGGCAAGGTTCGCGATACCTGGAAGAGTTCCGCAGCATTGTCGATCCAGGTGAACGTGGAGACAAACGGCATCGCCGCGCGCATGCCGGCGGCGGTCGGCTCGTAGCCCTCCGTCCTGACCAGCGGGTTGAGCCAGATAATCGCCATCGAACCGCGATGGAGGATCGTCATCGCGTCGCGCAGCGCATCGGGCGCCCCCACGTCGAGGCCGTCGCTCGCAAGGATCAGGACCACTTCACCCTTGAGCAGGCGCTCCCCGTAGGAACGCACGAACTCGCGCAGGCATGCGCCAATGGTCGTCCCTCCCCCCCACGCCTGGTGCAGGCCGTCCAGCCGCTGCGGCTGTCCCGACGCTCGCCGGAGGTCGTCGGTGATGCGGCGGATCGCGGTCGAGAACGTGAACGCTTCGACGTTGCGCGAGACGCTTGCCAGCGCGACGGCGATCTGGAGCGGCGCTACCGCGTGCGCGCTCATCGAACGGCTGCCGTCGACCAGCATCACGAACCTGGGGCGGCGGTGCAGACGCGTCCGCCAGTACGGGAGCACCATGTCTCCGCCGGTGTGGAGACTGCGCCGCAAGGTCCGGCGCATGTCGAAGCGTTCGCCGCGATCGGCGGGTCGCCAGCGGCGTGACAGCCCCGCGTGCAGCCGTTGCACGAGCGCCGCGGCGGCGGCCCGCCATGCCGCATCCGGCGGTTGCAGCTCCGGCGCGGCTCCCTCGCCTTCGAGCGGACTGTAGCTGGCGCGCAGCGTCGCCGCCGACGCTTCTTCCTCCTGGATCTCCGACACCTCGAGGACGGAAGCGCCGCCGTCTACGGGTACCCTCGCCGGCGCGGAGGCCTGGTCGTCGTCCGCCCGTGCGCGTCCGTGATCGTCATCACGCCGCGCCGGCCCGGCCGTCTCGCGCGTCTGCGCGCCGGGAAGCGGCGGACTCTCGAGATGACGACTGCCGCGTTTCAGGAAGAAGCGGTCGAATGCTTCATCGAACACGCTGGCATCGTCCGCCGTGCAACTGAGAATTGGACGGAGCGTATGGCGAACCGAACGCAGATCCGCGAGAGAGATCGCCTGCAGGGCGCGCGCCGCATCGATCAATTCGCGAGGTCCGCTGCGAAAGCCGAACTCGCGTCGAAGCACAGCGCAGAACGCCGCGAGGTTCTCGGGAAGCGTCGCGTAGTCGAATGTCACGCGTGCACGAGATCGCTAACGCGGCCTCGAAGTCGACCCGAACCCGAAGTCGGTATCGAGGCTGTGCCCCCCGGGTTTGAGCTCGCGCGCACCGTCGGACAAGACCGACGCCAGCGCGTCAGGATTGGCGTCGAGGACGGCGCGATCGTCGTGGACCTTCAGCACGCACCCGAGCGTCTGTTCCAGCGACCGCGCGTCCAGGTGATCGCGATGCAACGCGACGAGCGCGCGCGCCCAGTCGAGGCTCTCCGCGACCCCTGGCGCTTTCTGCAGGCCGAGGCCCCGAAACACCTGCATGGCGCGCGCGATCTGCTCCGCGAGTCGCGCCGACAGATCGGGCATGCGCGCGTGCAGGATCGCGATCTCTTCCTCGAGCGTCGGGTAGGGCAGCCAGATGAACAGGCAGCGCCGGCGCAGCGCGTCCGACAACTCGCGGGTGCGGTTGCTCGTGAGGATCACGTGCGGCGGGTGCCTGGCGCGGATTGTTCCGAGCTCCGGAATGGTTACCTGCCACTCACCGAGCACTTCGAGCAGGAACGCCTCGAACGCCTCGTCGGCCCGATCGATCTCGTCGATCAGCAGCACCGGCGCCTCGTCCTGCACGATCGCTTCGAGCAGCGGCCGCTTCAGCAGAAACTCTTCACCGAAAATCTGCGCCTCACGCTCCTGCACGCTCGAACCCTCCGCCTCGCTGAGACGGATCCGCAGCATCTGACGCGGATAGTTCCACTCGTAGAGCGCGGTCAGCGCGTCCTGACCCTCGTAGCACTGCAGCCGAATCAGCCGCGTGCCGAGCGCGTCGGCGAGCACCTTCGCGCTCTCCGTCTTGCCGACGCCGGCCGGTCCTTCCACGAGCAGCGGCTTGCGCAGCGCGAGCACCAGCTGCAGCGCGACCGCGAACGCGTCGGTGACGATGAAGCCGTGCTCGCGAAACCGGGCGCGGATTGCCTCGGCGTCAATCATGCGGGTGAGGAGACGAACGCTGCGGGATCCTTGAGGAACGTGGTCCGGCACTGCGCGCAGCAGAAGTAGTAAATCGTGCCCGCGACGTCGGCCGTATGCCGAGCGCCGGCGATCTCCACTTCCATATGGCAGATCGGATCGATGGCCGTGGCGGGTGCGGCCGCGGTCTCGACCGGCATGCTGGACGGCGCGTCGGCCCCGCAGAATCCCGAGGCGCTCGCCGGCGACGCCTGGACGATCTCCGCAAGAATCGCCAGCGCCACTTCGGGCGCCGAGCGCGCGCCGAGATCGAGGCCGGCGGGATTCCGGATCGCGTCCACGCCGCGGACGCCCGCGTCCTGCAGGAACGCCTTCACGGTCGCGCCGCGCTTACGCGACGCGACCAGCCCGACGTAGCGCGCGCCGACGTTGAGGATGGTCTCGAGCGCCTGCTCGTCGTAATGCCCCTGCGACGCCACGACCGCCGCGGCATCTCCGCCACTCTGACGCACGGCGTCCGCGAGCTGTTCGAGCGGCGCCACCGTCACGCCGGACGTCGACGCCGAGTCGGCAAGGTCCGCCTCTTCATGTGCGTCGACGACGCGGACGACGTCGTAATCGATGCCGAGCGCGAGCGTCGTCAGCGCCTCGGCGACCGGCGTCGCGCCGACGACGATCAATCGGCGCGGCGGCCCGAATGGTTCGACATACACGTCCACGGCTCCCTCCGACACGCACGTCATCGCCACGACGACGTGTTCGGGATCCTGCGCGGAATCCGACGCCGCGTCGGGACGAATCGACACGAGCCGCGCGCGCCGCGTCCGCATCGCGTCGATCGCCTGGCGGCGCACGATCTCCCGCGAGCAGGCGCCGCCAATGAATCCTTCCATGCGGCCATCGTCATAAACGATGGCGCGATCGCCGAGGTGCGCCGAGACCGGCGCCCGGCGGCCGACGACGGTCGCGGTCGCAAAGGCCTTGCGGTCCCGCCTGAGCGCCGTGACCTTATCGAAGAACGTCCGCATGGGATCCGGAGAGCTTCTCGCGCACGTTCGCGAACGTCCGGGCGATGAGCTTCTGCGCCTGCGCATCGAGCACGCGCCCGCCGACCGCCGCGACCGGCCCGCGCATCACCGCCTCGCCAGTCCAGTTCAGGATCGTTCCGTCGCCGTCCGCGACGATGTCGGCGGCGGCGGTCATGTCGACGGCGCTGCCGAACCCGCCGCCCGCAATCGTCATCGCCATGCGCTGTGCCGGCTCGTCCGCACTCATCGCGAATTTCATCTTGAAACGGCCGCGCACCGGTCCGACCCCGACGCGAACGATGGCGTCGAAGTGCGTCGGATCGATGACCGTCACCCCTTCGACGTCAGGGAGGCAGGATCCGATCTGCCGCGGGTCGTTCACGAAGGTCCACACGGTCGCGCGGTCTGCGGCAATGCGCTCGCAACCGCTGTGCTCGATCTTCACCGCGCCTCTGCCTGCGCGTCGCGGATCGCGTGCCAGATCTTGTCGCGCGTCAGCGGCATGTCGATGTGGCGGACGCCGAGCGGCGACAGCGCATCGATCACGGCGTTGACGAACGCCGCCGGGCTGCCGACGTTGGGACTCTCCCCAACGCCCTTCGCCCCGAGCGGGTGATGCGGGCTCGGCGACACGGTGTTGGCCGTCTCCCACTTCGGCGTTTCGAGGGACGTCGGCAGCAGATAGTCGGTGAAGTTGGTGTTCAGGTTGTTGCCGTCGCGGTCGTACTGGATCTCCTGCATGAACGCGATCGCGAAGCCCTCGGTCAACCCGCCGTGGATCTGCCCTTCCACGATTATCGGATTGATCACGGTGCCGCAGTCGTCGACGGCCACGAAGCGGCGGACCTTCACCTCTCCCGTGTCGCGATCGACATCGACGACGGCGACGTAGGCGCCGTTCGGGAACGTCATGTTCGGCGGATCATAGTAGTTCGTCGCTTCCAGGCCCGGTTCGTTCGGACCCGGATTCGTATACGCCGCGAACGCCACGTCCTTCATCGTGACGGTCTTTGCCGGCACGCCCTTGACCTGGAACTTGTAGTCGCGCCACTCGACGTCTGCTTCGCCGACCTCCAGCAGATGTGCGGCGATCTTCTTCGCCTTGTCGCGAACACGCCGCGCGGCCATCGCAATTGCCGCTCCGGCCACCGGTGTCGAGCGGCTCGCGTAGGTGCCGAGTCCGTAAGGCGCAGTGTCGGTGTCCCCTTCTTCCACCATGATCGTCTGCGGATCCAATCCGAGCTCCTCCGCAACGATCTGCGCCCACGTCGTCTCGTGTCCCTGTCCCTGCGACTTCGTGCCCGCGCGCACGACACCGGCACCGGTCGGATGGATGCGGATCTCGGCGCTGTCGAACATCTTGATGCCGAGAATGTCGAAGTGCTTCGACGGACCGGCGCCCACGACCTCGGTGAACGTCGAGAAGCCGATCCCCATGAGCTCACCGCGGGCGCGCTTGTCCGCCTGCTCCTTCAGCAGATCGGCGTAGCCAATCGTGTCGAGGGCTTTCTGCAGGGTCGCATGGTAGTCGCCGCTGTCGTAGGTGAAGCCCAGCGCCGACGAATACGGGAATTGCTCCTTACGCACGAAGTTCTTCTGGCGCAGCTCCACGGGGTCCATCTTCAATTCGTCGGCGAGAATGTCCATCGCCCGCTCGATCGCGTAGCTCGCCTCGGTGACGCGGAACGAGCAGCGATACGCGATGCCGCCGGGCGCCTTGTTCGTGAAGTAGGCGTCGACCTCGGCGTGCGCGACCGGCACGTCGTAGCTGCCGGTGACGACGCCGAACATGCCGGCCGGGTACTTGGTCGGATCCGCGGCGGCGTCGAACGCGCCGTGGTCGGCGGCGGTGCCGACCCGCAGCGCCGTGAGCTTCCCGTCGGCGGTCGCGCCGAGCTCCACGTCCATGTGATAGTCGCGCGCGAATCCCGTCGACGTGAGGTTCTCGGTCCGGGTCTCGACCCACTTGACCGGGCGTCCGAGTTTGAGCGCGCCGACAATGGCGCAGACGTATCCCGCGTAGACCGGCACCTTGTTGCCGAAGCCGCCGCCGATGTCCGGCGCGACCACGTGAATGCGATCCTCGGGAATCCCGGTGACGAGCGCGAGCGCGGTGCGGTAGACGTGCGGTGCCTGCGAGGTCACGTAGAAGTGCAGCCGTCCCATCGTGTCGAAGTGGGCGACACAGGCGCACGGCTCGAGCGGCGCGGGATGACAGCGCTGGAACCAGATCCGCTCCTTCACGCGCGTCGCGCTCCCGTCGAGCGCCTCCGCCGTGCGTGCGCGGTCGCCCGCTTCCCAGTGATAGATGTGGTTCGTCTTCTGGTCGCGATCGGGACGCAAGATGACGTCGTCGGTCTTCGCCGTGAACGGATCGGCGACGACCGGCAGCGGCTCGTAGTCGACTTCCACGGCCTCCGCGCCATCGGCCGCCGCGGCGCGCGTCTCCGCGAACACCGCCGCGACCTCCTGGTATTGAAAGAGGACCTTGCCGATCGCCAGCACCATCTGCTTGTCGAAGCCGTGGAACGTCGGCAGCCAGCCCAGGCCGGCGGCCTCGAGGTCCTTGCCGGTGATCACCGCGACGACGCCGGGCACCTTCACGGCGGCGCTGATGTCGATGTTCTTGATCGTCGCGTGCGGGTACGGACTGCGCACGATCACCGCGTGCAGCATGCCGGGAAGGCTGATGTCCTCGACGTATCGCCCCTTGCCCTGCAGAAAGCGCGGATCTTCCTTGCGCTTCATCGCGACGCCAATCGAGTGGCGGGATTTCGCCTCGATAGTCATGATTCGCTCCGCGCTTACGAAGCTGCACCGGCCGGGGCG
>JBKPRU010000246.1:0-13822 GCA_046734675.1 Acidobacteriota bacterium | reverse complement strand
GGGGGTACCGTGGGATCATCTCATCCGAGATCCAGTTGCGCGCGTGTGACTTCCGCCGGCGACGGCCCGAGGACGGTGGCCGCGAGCGAGCCGTTGGCGAACAGCTCGCGGGCGACGCGCTGCACGTCCTCACGGGAGACGCGCTCGACGCCGGCCAGCGTTTCATCCAGCCCGAAGTGCCGATCGAAGTAGATTTCCTGGCGCGCCAGGTGCGACATCCGGCTGGCGGTGTTCTCGAGGCTCAGCATCAGGCTGCCCTTGAGATGATCCTTCGCGCGCCGCAACTCCGCGTCAGGCACGAGCGTGTTCTTCATCGTGCGCAGCTCCTCGACGCAGAGATCCACGACTTCCCCGACCGCTTCGTTCGCACACCCCGCGTAGATCGTGATGTTGCCGGTGTCGCGATACGCACTCAGCCCGCTGAAGACCGCATAGGCGAGACCGCGCTTCTCGCGGACGTTTTGAAACAACCGTGAGCTCATGGAGCCGCCCAGCACGGTGTTCATGATGTAGCTCACGTAGCGATCGTTGTGGTTCTGCGGATAGCTGCCGGTGCCCAGACAGAGATGGCTCTGTTCGAGCTCCTTGGAGCGCACGACCACCTGCGGTACGACGCGCGGTACCGCATCGCTGTAGTGCGGCGCGGTTCGCGGCAGCGCCTGGAAAGCGCCGCCCACGAGCTCCCGCACCTGCGCGTGCTCGATATTGCCGGCAGCCGAGACGATCAGGTTCGGCGCGGCGTACGCGGCGCTGAAGTACTCGCGCAGACTCGCCGGCGTAAACGATTCGACCGTCTCCTTGGTCCCGAGAATCGGACGGCCGAGCGGATGTCCTTCCCAGAAGTGCTGCGTGAAGAGCTCGTGGACCAGATCGTCGGGCGTGTCCTCGACCATCTTGATCTCTTCGAGGATCACCTTCTTCTCGCGTTCGAGTTCGTCCTCGTCGAACCTGGGATTCATGACGATGTCCGAGAGCAGATCGACAGCGAGCGGCAGGTGCTCGTCGAGCACCTTGATGTAGTAGCTCGCGTATTCCTTCGCCGTGAAGGCATCGAGCTGTCCGCCGATCGAATCAATCACCTGCGCGATGTCCTCGGCGCTGCGCGTGGCGGTGCCCTTGAAGAGCATGTGCTCGACGAAGTGAGCGATCCCGCTCTGGTCGTCGCGCTCGTGCCGTGAGCCGCGCATCAACCACACGCCGATGCTGACCGACCGGACGTGCGGCATCGACTCGGTGATGAGACGAAGACCGGTATCCAGGACTTCGCGAGTAACCATGCGTCAGTGAAGAGCTGCTGCCGCGCCCGGCGCCCCGGCCGTGCGCGCAAATGCTTGCAAGGAAAGGAATTATTGAAGCCGTTTAAAGAACAAATTCTAACACGCGCTCCCGTTCGCGCGCAACACGGTCGGGGGTCTAAAAGCCGTGCTGGACGCCGATAGTACAATAAGGATTCGCCTTCCGGCTGACGATCATGCTGACTGAATGCCGCCACGACATCGCGGAGATGGAGCTTCCTGAGCTCGAGCAGGCTCTCGAGACGCTCGGCCGCCCCCGTTTTCACGGGCGGCAGCTCTTTCAATGGGTGCAGAAACGCGGTGTCACGGATTTTGGTGAGATGACCGACCTCGGGCGCGACCTGCGGTCGACGCTCGCTTCGGAATTCCGCATCACGACACCTGAACTCGTCCGCCGCGAACGGTCGATTGACGGGACGACGAAGTTCCTGCTGCGCCTCGAGGATGGCCAGCTGATCGAATCGGTGTTCATTCCCGACACACCGTCGAACACGTTCTGCCTCTCGACGCAGGTCGGCTGCGCGATGCGCTGCGGCTTCTGCCTCACCGGCAAGATGGGCATCATCCGCAACCTCACAGCCGGCGAAATCTCCGGCCAGGTGCGCGTGCTGGCCCGCGAGCTCGGAATGCTGCAGTCGCGGTTCAACATCGTGCTGATGGGGATGGGCGAGCCGCTGCACAACTACGACGCGACGATGAAAGCGCTGCGCATCCTCGCGGACGAACACGGGCTGGCCGTCAATCCGCGACGCGTGACGCTCTCGACGGTTGGCGTGCTGCCGAACCTGGAGCGCCTCGCGACCGAACCGCTGATGCCCAACCTGGCGATCTCGCTGCACGCAACGACCGAAGAGCAGCGCGATCTGCTCGTGCCAATCAATCGGAAATACGGGCTCAAGGAACTGCTCGACGCTTGCCGGCGTTTCCCGATGAAGCGGCGCGAGCGCATCACGTTCGAGTACGTGATGCTGAAGGACATCAACGACACGGACGAAGACGCGCGCCGGCTCGTGCGTCTGTTGAACGGCATTCGCGCGAAGGTGAACCTGCTGCCATTGAACGAAGCGGCGGGGATTCCTTACGAGCGTCCCTCGGACGCGCGCGTCAACCGGTTCGCGCAAATCCTGTCGGAGCGCGGCGTCGCCGTCTCCGTCCGCAAGTCACGCGGCCGCGACATCCGTGCCGCGTGCGGGCAGTTGATCACCGAATCGACCCGTCAGAAATCTCCCGGGCAGCTGCTCGCGAATCTGATGTCGGTGTAGGTCCACCCAGTGGGTCCGACCTTCAGGTCGGGCGCGCCCCGAATCACCGTAGCGTTCGTTCCACCACGCCCGAGCTGAAGCTCGGGCCTACTGGGCCCATCCGAACCAGCACCCGGGTATTACGCGCGATCCCGGGCGCGATCCTCACCTTCACGTAGTTGTCGGTGACGACCAACGTGCCGTCCTCGAGCGTCAGGCCCGGGCGGACAGTTCCAACCTGCGCGTCGCGGAAGCGGCGCGTCAACGCGGCGCCGATCTCTCGCAGGCGCGCGCCGCGTGCGCGGATCGTCGCCCCGTTCACCTTACCGCGCATGAGCGACGCCTCTGTGCCGGGGCGATCCGAGTACGGAAACACGTGGATGTGCGTCAGCGGCGATGACGGCAGATACGCGACGTTGGCGTCGAAGTCCTCGTCGGTTTCACCGGGGAACCCGACGATCATGTCCGTGCCGATCGACGTGTGCGGCAGGCGCTCGTAAATCGAATCGACGAGCGCGCGATAGTCGTCCAGCGTGTAAGGGCGGCGCATCGCGCGCAGCATGCGGTCGCTCGCATGCTGGAGCGGCAGGTGGAAGTGGGGAAGGAAGCGATCGCTGCGCGCGACGAGGTCGACGATCGACGGCGTGCAGTCCATCGGCTCGAGCGAGCTGACGCGGAACCGTACGTCGCCGCACATGCAATCGAGCGCCGCCAGCAGATCGAAGAGCGACGTCCGGGGCGTGAGGTCGCGGCCGTACGAGCCGAGATGCACGCCGGTGATCGCGATTTCCTTGAAGCCGGCGGCGGCGATCCGCTCGGCTTCGCTGACGATGATGCCGAGCGGTGAGCTGCGCGACGCGCCGCGCGTCGTGGGGATGATGCAGTAGGAGCAACGCTCCTCGCAGCCCGTCTGCACGCGCAGCGTGAAGGCGGTGCGCCCGGCGACACCTGGTTGGATTGGCGCGCCGCACGGACCGTCACCATTCGAGGGGCTTCGCCCCTCGAACTCCCCTACACGCTCACTCGCGGGGGCCCCGACCCCGCTCCGTTCGCGTGGCTCACGCGCTGCGCTCGTTCGCTGGAGATGAGCCTGCAGAGCGCGTATTGCCGCGCCCCCAGACGACCGATGGAGGAAGTCAAATTTGTCGTCATTGCGAACGACGCGGACGACGCCCGGAAGCGCCGCCACTTCCTCGGGACACCGCGTCGCATAGCAACCGGTCGCGACGATCTCCGCGCCCGGATTCTCGCGCGCGATGCGGCGAATCGTCTGCCGCGCGCCCTGGTCGGCCGTCGCCGTCACCGAACACGTATTGACGATGACCACGTCGGCGTCGCGCGACGCGCTTTCGGTTGCGCCGCGCGCCCGGAGATCTTCTTCGAGCCGCAGCGAATCCGCCTGATTCACGCGGCAGCCGAAGGTGACGATCGAGTACTTCATGCGCCGAGTTTCGCGGCCGCCGCCTCCACCTTCTCTGCGAGCTTCTTCTTGTACTCGACGAGCTTCTGCGCGAGCGAGGGGTCGCCGACCGCAAGGATCTGCGCGGCCAGCACGCCGGCGTTGGTCGCGCCGGGCTTGCCAATCGACACGGTCGCGACCGGCACGCCCGGCGGCATCTGCACCGTCGAGAGCAGCGCGTCGAGCCCCTTGAGCGCCGACGAGTCGATCGGCACGCCGATGACCGGCAGCGTCGAATGCGCCGCGACCACGCCGGCGAGGTGCGCGGCCGCGCCGGCGCCGACGATGAACGTCTTTACACCGCGGCCGGGCGCTTCGCCGACCAGGCGCATGACCCGCTCCGGCGATCGATGCGCGGACGCGACCGTCATCTCGCTCGAAATGCCGAACTCCTTCAACACGTCGGCCGCACCCTGCATCACCGGCGCGTCGGAGTCCGATCCCATGAGAATCAACACACTAGGCATTCACACCGTTCCTTACACGCGATTCGAGCCGGCAGCCTGGCGCGGCGCCGCGTCGAGCGCCTTCAGGCCGATGTCGCGACGATACTGCATCCCCGCGAACGAGACGCGGCTGACCGCGAGGTACGCGCGGTGCCGCGCGTCCGCATAATCGGCGCCGGTTGCGACAACCGTGAGCACGCGGCCACCGGCGGTGACGACCTGATTGTCCTTCACCGCGGTGCCGGCATGAAACACCTGGGCGGCGTCGACGTGCTCCGCCTCATCGAGCCCATGAATGGGCACGCCGCTCTTCACGGCGCCCGGATATCCCGCCGACGCGATCACCACGCCGACCGACACGCGCGGCTGCACTTTCAGCGCGTGCGCGCCGAGATCGCCGCCGGCGGCCGCGAACAGCACCGGCGCCAGGTCCCCGTCGATCAACGGCATCACCGCCTGCGCTTCCGGATCGCCGAAGCGCACATTGAATTCGATTACCTTCGGACCTGCGCAGGTCAGCATCAGGCCGGCATACAGGAAACCGCGATACTCGGTGCCCTCCGCGCGCATGCCGTGCAGCACCGGTTCGACGATCTCGCGCATCACCTCCGACTGGAGATCACGATCGAGCAGCGGACTGGGCGCGAAGGCGCCCATGCCTCCGGTGTTCGGCCCGCGATCGCCGTCGAAGATGCGCTTGTGGTCCTGCGCGGAGGTGAGCGGCAGCGCGCGCGTGCCATCGCAGACCGCGAAGAAGGAGACCTCGGGGCCGCTCAAACATTCTTCGATGACGAGGCGGGCGCCGGCCTCGCCGAACTGTCGCTGGTCCATGGCCGCGACGATCGCGCGTTCGGCTTCCTCGAGGTCGGCCGCGACCACGACGCCCTTTCCCGCGGCCAGGCCATCTGCTTTAAGGACGACCGGAAATCCGAACTCGCCGGACGCGACGATCGCACGCGCGTCGTGTGCGCTGTCGCACACGCGATACCGCGCGGTCGGAATGCCGTGCCGCGCCATGAATCCTTTCGCGAACACCTTGCTGCATTCGAGTTGGGCCGCGGCGCGCGGCGGACCGAAGATGCGGCGTCCCTCCGCGTGAAAGCGATCGACCACGCCGCGATCGAGCGGCAGCTCCGGACCGACGATCGTGAGATCGATCCGTTCGTGCGCGGCAAGCGCACACAGCGCGTCGACATCGGCGGCGTCGACGCTCGCGAGATCGGCAACGCGCGCGATTCCGGCGTTGCCGGGCGCACACAGGACGCGCGACACGGTTGATTCACGTGCGAGCTTCCACGCGATCGCGTGCTCCCGGCCCCCTCCGCCGACGATCAAGACATTCATGAGGTGTGGATATAAGTCCCTTGTGTGGTTGACTTTAATTGCGATTGACGCCGCTTTGGCTTTGCACCTAGAATCCCCGCCTACCTGTGATAGCCTAACGTATTCCAGACGGAATCAAAGGCCCACACAGTGTGCAGGTCGCCCCGCGCGACCGACGATTCATAAGTAGGGCGCGAAGGGGGTGTAAACGAGCTTGGCTGAAGTGAAAGTGCAGGATGGCGAGTCCATCGAAAGCGCGCTTCGCCGGTTCAAGCGGAAGGTGCAGCAGGAAGATATCATCAAGGATATCAAGAAGCACTCCTTCTACCTGAAACCCGGCGATCGGCGGCGCGCCAAGCAGGCCTTGGCGCGGAAGCGGACTCGCAAGAAGCAGCGCCGCGAGTCGGATTAAGCGCTGCACCAGGCCGCGAGGCCCGGTGCAGAAGGGGTCGCGGGTTGGCGCGCGCGCGCCGTCCCGCGGCAACCCGCCTTGGCGCAGGCGGGGCCCTGGGTAGCGAGAGAGGTTGCGATGGAGTTCCTTGACAAGACCCTGACCTGCGTGGACTGTGGGGCCCCCTTTGTCTGGACCGCCGGCGAGCAGTTGTTCTTCGCCGACAAAAATTTCAAAAACGAGCCGAAGCGCTGCAAGGGCTGCAAAGCCAAGCGAGCCGCGCGTCCGGCGGGTAGCGGCGCGGCCATCGGCCGCGAACGTGTAGAGACCACCACCAACTGCTCGGCGTGCGGCAAGGAGACCACCGTGCCGTTCCGTCCTACGCAGGGACGTCCTGTCTTTTGCCGCGAATGTTTCCAGTCGCGGAAATTCGCGGGCGCCGGCGGAGCATAATCGTCAGAACGCCGGCGTGATGGGACAGGCCACGCCCGCGGGCGTGGCCTTTCGTATTTTCTGGGGCCATTTTCCCCGACGGCGCGTCTCATTCAATCGGACATGTCGCAGCATTCCTCTGTCAATCTGGCGCTTGCGGTCGTTCTTGTGCTCGTCGCGGCGTGCGGCAATGGCAAGAAGGGCACCGCGGCGCCGCAGGGCGCAGCCGGCGGCCCGCCCGCGGCCGTGGTAAAGATCCAAACGGTCGAGCGCAAGCCCATCGAGCGCGCGTCTGAGCTCATCGCCACCGTCAAGTCGCTGCACTCCACCACCATTCAGCCCCAGGTCGACGGCCGCGTCACCCGCATTTTCGTGAAAGCGGGCGACCGGGTGCGCGTCGGCGCGGCGCTGCTCCAGATCGATCCCGAGAAGCAGGCCGCCACCGTGACCAACGCGCAGTCGCAGCGCGCGGGGCGGCGGGCCGACGTCGAGTACTGGAAGGGACAGGTGGAACGGCTGCGCTCCTTGCTCAGCGCGGGCGCCATCAGCCGCAACGAGTTCGATACCGCACAGCACAACCTCGAAACGGCGCAGGCGAATCTGGCCGCGCTCGACGCGCAGGTCCGTGAAGGTCAGGTCCAGCTGCAGTACTACCGCGTCACCGCGCCGCAGGACGGCATCGTCGGCGACATCGCGATCCGGGAAGGCGACCGCGTCACCCCCTCGACCGAGATCACGACCATCGACGATCGCGAAGGGCTCGAGGCGTACCTGCAGGTGCCGCTGACGCGCGCGCCCGAGCTTCGCGTCGGCCTGCCCGTCCAGATCCTCGATACCGAAGGCAAGGTCGTCGCGACCAACCCGATCACCTTCGTCGCCCCACGCGTCGACGATGCGACGCAGACGGTGCTCGCCAAGTCACTGCTGCGCGAAGTGCCGCCGTCGCTCCGCGTGCAGCAGTTCATCCGTGCGCGCATCATCTGGAACAGCGAGCCGGGCCTGACCGTGCCGATCGTCGCGGTGCTCCGTCTCGGCGGCCAGTACTTCTGCTTCATCGCGGAGCAAACCGAGAACAACATGGTCGCGCGTCAGCGTCCCGTGCAGGTGGCCGAGATGCTCGGCAACGACTACGTCGTCACCGGCGGGCTGAAAGAGGGCGATCGCGTGATCGTGTCCGGAGTGCAGAAGCTGGCCGACGGCGCGCCGGTGCGCGCGCAGTAGCGGCCCGGGGGCTGAAGCAATGTTCGTCGACGTTTTCATCCGCCGCCCGATCCTCGCGTCGGTCTGTTCGCTCGTCATCATCCTCGCCGGGCTGCTCGCGATTCCGACCATGCCGGTCGCGCAATATCCGACGCTGGCCCCGCCGCAAGTCAATGTCAGCGCGTTCTACACGGGCGCGAACGCGCAGGAAGTCGAAACCGCGGTCACGACGCCCCTCGAGCAGGCGATCAACGGCGTCGAGGGCATGCTGTACATGTCCTCGGCGAGCACCAACAGCGGCGTGGCCCAGATCACCGTCACGTTCGACGTCACGCGCGATCAGGACCTCGCTGCCGTCGACGTGCAGAACCGCGTCAACCAGTCGCTCGGCCGCATGCCCGCCGAAGTCCGAACGACCGGCATCACGGTGCAGAAGCAGTCGACCGGCTTCATCGCGGCGATTGGCGTCTATGCCGAGCATGGCGAGTACGATTCGCTCTTCCTCAGCAACTATCTCGACGTCTACGTCCGCGACGCGCTCAAGCGCATTCCCGGAATCGCCGACGTCATCATCTTCGGCGAGCGCAAGTACTCGATGCGGCTCTGGCTCGATCCGGACCGCATGGCGGCGCGCAAGATCACCGCAAACGACGTCGTCAACGCCCTGCGCCAGCAGAACGTGCAGGTCGCGGCCGGCAGCCTCGGCCAGGCGCCGGCGCCGTCAGGGCAGATGTATCAGCTCAGCGTCCGCGCCGTCGGCCGGCTGCGTGAGCCCGCGGAGTTCGACAACATCATTCTGAAGTCGGGTGAGGACGCAGCGCTCGTGCGCGTCCGCGACGTCGGACGCGCCGAGCTTGGCGCCGAAACCTATTCCTCCGAGCTCCGCTTCCAGGGCATCGAAGGCGTCGGCATGGGCGTCGTTCAGCTGCCGACCGCGAACGCGCTCGACGTGTACGAAGCGATGCTCCAGGAGCTGGAACGCCTGAAGAAGCAGTTCCCGCCCGGGATGAACTACCAGGTCGCGTTCAACACGACCGACGTCGTGCGCGAGTCGATCCGCGAAGTGTTGAAGACGCTCGCCGAGGCCATCGTGCTCGTCGTCCTGGTGATCTTCGTCTTCCTGCAGACGTGGCGCAGCACGATCATTCCGACGATCACGATCCCCGTGTCGCTTGTCGGCGCGTTCGCGTTCGTCAAGCTGGTGGGCTTTTCGATCAACACGTTGACCCTCTTCGGCATCATTCTCGCCACGGGCATCGTCGTTGACGACGCGATCGTTGTCATCGAGAACATCGAGCGCCATATCCAGGAGTACAAGGTGTCGGCGCGGAAGGCCGCATCCGACGCCATGCGCGAAGTGTTGAGCGCGGTCATCGCGACCGCTCTCGTGCTGATCGCCGTGTTCGTGCCGGTCGCGTTCTTCCCGGGAACGACCGGCCGGCTTTACGCGCAGTTCTCGATGACGATGGTGTTCGCCGTCGCGCTCTCGGCCTTCAACGCCGTCACGCTGACGCCGGCGCTGTCGGCGCTGCTGCTCGATCGCGAAAGCCACCACAAGGGACGCTTCTTCTCGTTCTTCGAGCGTGGGATCACGGCCGGCACCAACTTCTACGTGAAAGCACTCCGCGGCACGATGCGTGTGCGCCCGGTGGTCGTCCTCGTGTTCTTCCTTGCCCTCGGTCTCACGTATGTCGTCTACCGCGTCGTGCCGCAGGCGTTCATCCCCGAAGAAGACGCGGGCTACTTCATCGTCCAGATCCAGGCGCCACCGGGCGCGTCGCTGCAATACACGGGCGGCGTGGCGCGACAGGCGGAACAGATCATCCTCAAGGATCCGGACGTGCTCGCGCTGTTCTCGGTCATGGGCTTCAGCTTCACCGGCGCGGCGTCGAACACCGGCCTGATGTTCGTGCGTTTGAAACCGTTCGAGGACCGGCCCGGCCAGAGGCATTCGGTCCAGGCGATCCTCGGCCGCATCAGCGGACCGTTGTTCGGGCTGCCGGGCGCAATCGTCGTGGCCTTCACGCCGCCCTCGATACCGGGGCTGAGCCGGTTCGGCGGCTTCGAATTCCAGGTGCTCGATCAAGCCGGCAGTGACATTGGCGCGCTCGCCCAGGCGACGCAGGCCGTGATCGGCGGCGCCATCGAGTCCGGCCGCGTGCGTGGCCTGTTCAGTCCGTTTACCGCCAACGATCCGCAGCTGCAGGTGACGATCGATCGTCAGCGCGCGCTCGCGCTGGGGCTGCCGCTCGACGAAATCACGAGCGCGATGCAGGTCTTCCTCGGGTCGCAGTACGTGAACGACTTCGAGTTCAACAACCGCGCGTATCGCGTCTACGTGCAGGCGGATCAGGAGTTCCGGTCGAATCCGCAGGCGTTGAAGGAGCTGTACGCACGGACGCGCAGCGGCACCATGATCCCGCTCGAACAGGTCGTCACGATCAAGGAAACGACCGCGCCGCAGGTGATCAATCACTTCAACCTGTTCCGGTCGGCGACGATCAACGGATCGGCGGCGGCGGGGGTGAGCTCGGGCGAAGCACTTGCGCAGATGCAATCGATCGCGGAGCAGAGTCTGCCACAGGGTTTCGGCTACGCCTGGTCGGGCATTTCGCTCGAAGAGACGAAAGCGGGACGGCAGTCCTTCATCATCTTCGGCCTCGCGCTGCTGCTGGTGTATCTGACGCTCGCCGCGCAGTACGAAAGCCTGGTACTGCCGTTCATCGTCCTGCTCGGCGTACCACTCGCCGTGCTCGGCGCGCTGTCGGCCCAGTGGATCCGGGGTCTCGCGAACGACGTGTATTGCCAGGTCGGCCTCGTGATGCTGATCGGTTTGGCGGCGAAGAACGCGATCCTGATCGTCGAGTTCGCCGAGCAGCTGCGCGGACGCGGTCTGTCGATCGTCGACGCCGCGATTGAAGCGGGACGGATCCGGCTGCGGCCGATCTTGATGACATCGCTCGCGTTCATCCTTGGCGTGCTTCCGCTCGTGGTGGCGAGTGGAGCCGGACAGGAGGCGCGGCATTCGGTCGGGACGGCCGTGGCGGGCGGGATGATTCTCTCGACGTTCCTGAACATCGTGTTCATCCCGGTTCTCTACGTCGTAATCGAGACGCTGCGGGAACGGTTCACGGGCGCGCCGCATGCGCCGGAAACTGCATAGGTCGTCGGACGGCTTCGGTGTCAAATGCGGTGAAGTTGGCCCGAGCATCTGGGGCGACCTGGACGGTATCGTCGGATCGGCCCTCGACCGGCGTTAACTGTCTCTATTGTTTGACACTATTCAGAATCCCGTAGTACGCTGGCGGGTCGTTTTTCAAGGTAAATTCGTAGGGCCGGAGGAGCAGCGATGCAGATCGACGAACGTGTCGTCGACGGAGTGACAGTTCTCGACCTCAAGGGCAAGATGACCCTGGGTGAAGGCGACGAACTCCTCAAGGACAAAATCAATTCCTTGATCCAGCAGGACCGGAAGCAGTTGCTCCTCAACCTCGAGGGTGTGCCCTACATCGACAGCGCGGGCCTCGGCGAAATCGTTCGGACGTACACGACCGTCAGCCGCCAGGGGGGCAAGCTCAAGCTCCTCAACCTGACCAAGCGGATTCAGGATCTCCTGGCGATCACGAAGCTGCTGACCGTGTTCGAGACCTACGACTCAGAAGCCGACGCGATCAAGAGCTACAAGTAGTTCCGCGCCGTGCGGCCCGTCGGCCGCACTACAGCCCGCGCGACGACTCCGCGCATGGCGCACAGCACATTACCCAAGTTGACCGAGCCGCACCAGGAGCGGGACGACGCTCCGGCGCGGCCGGTCGCGATCGGTCTTCTTCTGTCCCTGCGTCCTTCGCAGTGGACGAAAAACCTGATCATCTTCGCGGGGCTGATCTTCGGCCAGCGTCTGCTCGACGTCAGCGCCGTCGGCCAGTCCTGCGCGGCATTCGCGATCTTCTGCGCGCTCTCGGGGGTCGTCTATCTCGTCAACGATGTGGCGGACCGGGAAGCGGACCGCCGCCATCCGCTGAAGCGGCACCGGGCGATCGCGTCCGGCGTCGTGCCCGTGAGCCTGGCGCTGACGACCGCGCTGGTGCTCGGGGTCGTGGCGCTCGCGGCCGCCTACTTGATCCGCCCGCAGTTCGCGCTCGTCGCTGCCGCTTACGTCAGCCTGCTCGCGCTCTACTCGGGCCCGCTCAAGCACGTCGTGATCATCGACGTGCTGACGATCGCGATCGGCTTCGTGCTGCGCGCCGTCGCCGGCGCAGTCGCGATCGATGTTCCGATCAGTCACTGGCTGCTGATTCTCACGATTCTGCTCGCGCTGTTCCTGGCGTTGAGCAAACGACGGCACGAGCTCGTGCTGCTGGCAGACGGCGCGACCCGGCATCGCCCGATTCTCGAGGAATACAGTCCGTACCTGCTCGATCAGATGATCGCGGTCGTCACCGCGTCGACGCTGATCTCGTACGCGTTCTACACGGTCAGTCCCGAGACGGTCGACAAGTTCCACACCGACTATCTCGGACTCACGCTGCCGTTTCCGCTCTACGGCATCTTTCGGTACCTCTACCTGGTCCACCAGAAGGAAGGGGGCGGCAGCCCCGCGGAAATGCTGCTGAACGATCGACCGCTGCTCGTGTGCGTAGCGCTGTGGGCGATGGCGACCGCGCTCATCATCTACGCGCCGGACCTTGGACTCCACATCGGATAGGTGAATGGCTAAATCCAGAGTTGCGATCCTCAAGACCTCACCCGCGACGGTCCTCCGGGACTATCACACGCTGCTGAACCTGGCCGGCTACCAGGACGTCGTCCGCAAGGACGCGGACACGGCGCTGAAGGTCAACATCTCGTGGCATTTCTTCTTCCCCGGCAGCTCGACGACGCCGTGGCAGCTCGAAGGGGTGATCCGCGCGATGAAGCAGGACGGCTACGATCCGAACCTGATTCATGCGTGCCACAACCGCACGGTCGTGATCGACGCGCACCTCGGGGAGCGCGAGAACAAGCAGGTGAACGTCGTCGAGGCGCACGGGCTGCGCAACATCCACATCTACGAGACCGAAGAGTGGATCAACATTCGGGACGCGGTCGGCGATCTGACGAAGAAGTTCACGTGCCTCAACGAGGTCTATCCGACCGGCTTCATGATCCCGAAGCGGTTCATCGGCGAGAACATCATTCACCTGCCGACGGTGAAGACGCACGTCTTCACGACGACCACGGGTGCGATGAAGAACGCGTTCGGCGGGCTCCTGAACGAGCACCGGCACTGGACGCATCCGGTCATCCACGAGACGCTCGTCGACCTGCTGATGATCCAGAAGAAGATCCATCGCGGCGTGTTCGCGGTCATGGATGGCACGTTCGCGGGCGACGGCCCGGGCCCGCGCTGCATGATGCCGCACGTGAAGAACGTGATCCTGGCCAGCGACGACCAGGTCGCTATTGACGCGACCGCCGCGCGGCTGATGGGATTCGATCCGCTCGGCATCAAGTTCATTCGCATGGCGCACGACATGGGCCTCGGCTGCGGTGACCCGCGCGATATCGAGCTGGTCGGCGACACGGCGGCGGCGCGCGAGAACTGGCATTTCGTCGGGCCGTTCAAGAAGATGACCTTCGCGTCGCGGATGCAGCACAAGATCTACTGGGGCCCGATGAAGAAGCCGATCGAGTGGTCGCTCAAGACGGTGCTGGCGCCGTGGGCCTACATCGCGAGCGTCATCTATCACGACAGCTTCTGGTACCCGATGAACGCGCGTCGTATGATGCGCGACGTGCTCGCGAGCGCGTGGGGCCGCCTGTTCCGCAACTGGGAGACGCTGAGGGCCGACGCGAACGGCTATCCCGACGTCGGACCGGGCGAGGCGGAGATTACGCTGACTGGCGGGAAGGCACTAGTACGCTCGCTCGGCATCCTGGGCACGTGCATCGCCCAGGCGCCGGAGTTCGTGACGAAGCGGCGGCGGCAGACCGCGGCCCGCTAACGTTCGAAGGGTCGAAAGACGTGCGAAGGACTCGAAGGAGCTCCTTCGACG
>JBKPRU010000245.1:0-5790 GCA_046734675.1 Acidobacteriota bacterium | reverse complement strand
CTGCTCGGCAGCGGGCTGGCAGTGGTCGTCTCGCCGTTGATCTCGCTGATGAAGGACCAGGTCGACACGCTGGTCGGCAACGGCATTGCCGCGGCGTGCTATAACAGCGCGCTCTCCGCCGACGAGAAGGCGGCGACGGCGGCCGGCATTCGCGACCGGCGCTACGCGCTCGTGTATGTGTCGCCCGAGCGGCTTGCCGGCGACGCGAGCGAGAGCTTCCTGTCGCTCTTCCGCGGACCGCTGTCGTTCATCGCGGTCGATGAAGCCCACTGCATCAGCCAGTGGGGGCACGATTTCCGTCCGGAGTACCGGCAGCTCGGCGCGCTGCGCGCGCGCTTTCCGGACGTCAGTCTGCACGCGTTCACCGCGACGGCGACCGCGCGCGTCCGGCGCGACATCGTGTCGCAGCTCGCGCTCAAGAATCCGCTCGAACTGGTCGGATCGTTCGATCGCCCGAACCTCGTCTATCGCGTGCTGCCGCGCGCCAGCCTCAAGCGCCAGCTACAGGACATTCTGGCGCGCCATCATGGCGAGGCGGGAATCGTCTACTGCCCCTCACGCCGCGAGGTAGACGCGCTCGCGGCCTGGTTGAAGGGCGAGGGCGTCCGTGCGCTGCCGTACCACGCCGGCCTCGACGATCGGGATCGACACCGGCACCAGGACGCGTTCCTGAACGAAGAGGCGGATGTGGTCGTCGCGACGGTGGCCTTCGGGATGGGCATCGATCGATCGGACGTGCGCTTCGTCGTGCATGCGGGCGCGCCGCAGTCGGTCGAGCACTACCAGCAGGAGTCAGGACGCGCGGGCCGGGACGGGCTCGAGGCGGAGTGCGTGCTGATCTACTCGGGCGCCGACTTTCTGAAGTGGCGCATGATGCTCGAGCGCAACGGCGAGTTGACGGACGCACGGCGCGCGCTGCTGCGCGACATGGAGCGCTACGCCGCCGGCGTCGGCTGCCGTCATCGTCATCTCGTCCGCTATTTCGGCGAGGCGTACACGAAGAGCGATTGCGGCGCCTGCGATTACTGCATCGGCGAGCTCGAGTCGATCGCCGAACCGGCCGTCGCCGCCCGCAAGATCCTGTCGTGCGTCGCGCGGGTCGGCCAGCGCTTTGGCGCCGCGCACGTGGCCAACGTCCTCTGCGGCAGCGAGAACGAGCAGGTTGCTTCGCGCGGCCACGATCGGCTGTCGACGTTCGGCCTGATGAAGGACGCGCCGGTGGCCGAGGTGCGCGGTTACATCGAGCAGCTCACGGCCGAGGGACTCCTGCGCCAGACCGACGAACCGTATCCGGTGCTCGCGCTCACCGAGCACGGCGTCGCGCTGTTGAAGGACGCCGGGTCGCGGCCCGGGCTTGCGCTCGCGCGGCAGAAGCGGCCAGCGAAGGATCGGGTCGCGCCGCGGTCGCGCGCGGAAACCGAGTCGTGGCAGGACGTCGACCGCGATCTGTTCGAGCGGCTGCGCGGCGTGCGCCTGCAGATTGCCCGCGCGCGCGGCGTGCCCCCCTACGTCATCTTCCATGACACGACGCTGCGCGAGCTCGCGCGGGTGAAGCCGACCTCGCTCGCGGCGCTCCGGGGCGTCTACGGCATCGGCGCGCGGAAAGCCGAGCAGCTGGGCGAGGCGTTCGTGGCCGAAATTCGCGCGCATCTTGCCGCCGGATACAATTGATCCCACGCATGTCCAAGGAGATCGCTTTGCCGACGCCACGCTCTTCGGGCCGCGCCTGGCTGCGCCGTGCACTGCCCGCCGCCGTCGCCCTCGCCGCCATCCACACGCCGACGGCCGCGCAGGACCGGCTGAAGCAGATGCCGGGCTACGAGCAGTACGCGCGCATGAGCGCGCAGGCGCAAGGGGCGGTGACGTTCGGCACGGTCGTGCCGGAGTGGAAGGACGACGGCTCGTCGTTCGAATACTCGGTCGACGGCAAGCTCTATCGATTCGACATCGCGTCGAAGCAGGCGACGCCGGTCGGCGACGCGCCGACCACCGTGCGGGTCGGCCGCGGTGGACGATCGCGCGGCAACGGCCAGGGGCCGGCGCGTGGCCGGCAGTTCGACACCGCCGAATCACCCGATCGCACGCTGACGGCCGCGTATCGCGATCGCAACGTGTGGCTCACGAGCGCGGACGGCTCGTCGACGGCCATCACCAACGACGGCAACGACAAGAACCGGGTGAAGTACGGAACCGCGAGCTGGGTGTACGGCGAAGAGCTCGATCAACGGACCGCGATGTGGTGGTCGCCCGACAGCCGCCGGCTCGCGTTCTACCGGTTCGACGAGAAGCAGGTGCCGGACTACTACCTGCAGATGAATCAGACCGCGACCTACGACACCCTCGACGTCGAGGCGTATCCGAAGCCGGGCGCGCCCAACCCGGTGGTCGATCTGTTCGTGTACGACGTCCCGACGAAGAAGACGACGAGGATCGATGTCCGCGACGGCAAGCCATTCGCCAACGACATCGTCGGCTATTACGTGTACGACATCGAGTGGTCGAAGGACGGCACGGAGCTGCTGCTCAATCGCACGAACCGCCGGCAGAACGTGCTGGAGTTCGCCGCGTGCCGTCCCGACACGGGCCGCTGCCGTGCCATCGTGCACGACGAGTGGCCCACCGGCTGGATCGAGAACAACCCCGAGCGCCGGTTTCTGACCGACGGTCAGCGCTTCATCTGGGCGTCGGAGCGCAACGGCTGGAAGAACTTCTACCTCTACGATCTGACAGGCAAGCTGCTCGGTCCGCTCACCGCCAGCACCACGTTCGAGGCCGGCAGCATCGTTCATGTCGACGAAGCGAGGAAGCTCCTCTTCTACACGGCGCGCGACGGCGACAATCCGCTCAAGTTGCAGCTGCACCGTGTCGGCCTCGATGGCAAGGCTGACGTACGTCTCACCGACGCGTCGCTCCATCACACCGTCAACATGTCGCCGGACGGGAAGTACTTCGTCGACGTTGCGCAGGCGCACGACGTGCCGCCGACCTCGCGTCTCCTCGACAGCGACGGACGCCTCGTCGCCGAGCTCGCGAAGAGCGACCTGACGAAATTCAATCAGCTCGGTCTCAAGAAGATCGAGATGTTCACCTACACGGCGGCCGACGGCAAGACGATGCTGCGCGGGCTGATTCATTTCCCCTCGACGTTCGATCCGTCGCGCAAGTATCCGGCGCTGGTGACGGTGTACGGCGGCCCCGCGTCGGGCAGCAACACCGCCAACGAGCGCTTCACCGTGCCGAACAGCATCACCGAGTACGGCTTCCTCGTGATCAATCTCGACTCGCGCGCCGTGCCGGGGCTCGGCAAGCGCGCGCTCGACAGCTTGTATCTCAAGCTCGGACAGACCGAGATCGACGACATGGCGGAAGGGGTCAAGGCGCTGTGGAACCGCCCCTACTTCGATCGCGCGCGTGTCGGCATCTACGGCACGTCGTACGGCGGCTACGCCGCGCTGATGGAGCTGCTGCGCCATCCCGATGTCTTTGCCGCGGCATCCGCCTCGTCGCCGCCGACCGACTGGCGCAACTACGACACGATCTACACCGAACGCTACATGTGGATTCCCGAGGAGAATGCCGCCGGCTACGACGCGGGCTCCGCGATGACCTACGCCGAGCGGTTGAAGGGCCGCCTCCTTCTGTATTACGGGACCGCCGACAACAACGTGCATCCGGCGAACTCGCTCCAGTTGATCAAGGCGTTGCAGCAGGCGGGTAAGAGCTTCGACCTGCAGGTCGGGCCCGACCAGGGGCACTCGGGCGTCAACCAGCAGCGGATGATGGAGTTCTTCATCGAGAACCTGATGGGCGATGCCGACGTGTGGGATGGCAATCGCCGGACGGATCACGGCGGAGTGCGAGGGCGATGAGCGCATACGTGCTCGTGCAGATCGAGGTCCACGATCCGGCGCGCTACGACGACTACAAGCGGATGGTGCCGCCGTCGCTCGAGAAGTTCGGCGGCCGCTTTCTCGCCCGCGGCGGTGCGACCGAAACGCTCGAAGGCAGCTGGTCGCCGAAGCGGATGGTCATCGTGGAATTTCCGGACGTCGCGCGCGCGAAGGCGTGGTGGGCGTCCGACGAGTACGCCGAGGCCAAGGCGCTGCGCCAGGCCACCGCGCGCAGCGAGATGATCGTCGTCAGCGGCGTGTGATCTCAGGGTGGACGGCGCACCTGAAGGTGCGCCCTACCGCACGACGCCACACAACCCACCGACGGTAGGGCGCCTCTTAAAGGCGCCGTCGTGGAGGCGCACCTAAAGGTGCCCCCTACCACGGACGTGCGCCTTTAGAACCGCTGACGGTAGGGCGCCTCTTTAGAGGCGCCATCGCCGCCGCCCCACACCACCGAATCGCCGACCGTGAAATTGATCGCCGAGCACGCCAGTACGGCGATCAGGTTGGCGACGAGCGGCGGGACGTCGAGCCCGCCGACCAGCGTCCGCATGAGCGCGACGTTTCCGACCAGCGACACGGCTCCGTTCAGCAGGTGAAAGCGCCACAGGCGTGCGCCCGGCGAGAGCGGGACGTCGCGGTCGCGCCAGGTCCAGCGTTCGTGCCAGACGAAGTTGTGCAGGATCGCGGCTTCGACCGCCAGCGCGGTTGCGGCAAGATAGTGGGCGCCGGCATGGAGCAGGACCGCGAGTGCGGCGATCTGCACGGCACATCCGGCGACCCCGACGAGATTGAACACAAACCAGCGGCGCATGGTGCCTCTACGCCGGAAGGCGAAATGGCGCGGCGGATCGGCTCACGCGCGGCGCGCCGGTTCGGCTACACTCTCCGCTCATGATCCGCAGCATCGGCGCGGTGGCGGCTGGCTATCTGGTCTTCGCCGGCTCGGCGGCGCTGTTGTTTCAGCTCTCGGGCCAGGCGCCGCACGCTGCCGCCACGCAGGCGTTCAAAATTGGCAGCATCGTCTGGGGCTGCGTGTTCGCACTGATCGCCGGTTTTCTCACCGCGCACATTGCCGGACGCCGCCCCTCGACGCATGCGGCGGTCGTCGGCGCGATCATTGCCGTCGGCGCGCTGCTCTCGATGGTCCTCACACCCCCGGGCACGGCCCGCTGGTCGCAGATCGCCGCGCTGCTGCTGATGGCGCCATGCGCGTGGCTGGGCGGGGCGGTCGCGCGGTGGGAGGCATGAAGACGATCTGGAAAGCCTCGGTCCGCGACGAGCTGCGGTCGCGGCTCGCGCAGCTCTCGCCATCCACGCCAGGGCGGTGGGGCCGTATGACGGCGCCGCAAATGGTCGCGCATCTCGCCGACAATTCACGCATGGCGATCGGCGATCTGCCGGTGGCGCCGAAGAAATCGCCGCTGCGCTTCGCGCCGTTCAAACAGCTGTGCATCTACTGCCTGCCGATCCCGAAAGGGGTGCCGACCGCGCCGGAACTGATCCGCCGAGTCCCCGGCGACTGGTCGCAGGAAGTTCAGGCCGCGGGCGCGCTCCTCGAGCGGCTCGCCTCGCCGCCCGACGGCGCGCGCCCCGATCATCCCGTCTTCGGTCGCATGAGCGAGCAGGCCTGGGGCGTGCTCGTCTACCGCCATTACGATCACCACCTGCGTCAGTTTGGCGTGTAGTGCCGCTTGTCGCCGGGTCTAAAGACCCGGCCTACGTGGATTGCTGCAGGCAGCAGGTCATACGCCGCCGCGAAGCGGCGGCAAGCCCGAAGGGCGTCGCGCGAAGCGCGTAAAGCGCGTGGCGGTGGGGCCCCACGCGCCTTGAAAAACGTAGGCCGGGTCTACAGACCCGGCGACATCGTATGCTCTTGACCGGTATTATACGGATC
>JBKPRU010000244.1:0-28390 GCA_046734675.1 Acidobacteriota bacterium | reverse complement strand
GAGCCAGCGCTGTCGTTCCTTGTCGACGAAGCGCTCGGCAGCGGGACGGAAGTACTCGCGATAGAAACGCGCCGAGTGCGCCGCCGGTGCGAGATAGCGGGAGCGGAACAGGATCACGTGGCCGAAGCGCTGCTCGTGGGTGCGGCCCGTCAGCGTCAGCCGCGCGCGCGCGCCGGTGACGTTGCCGTCGGGATCGAGGAACTCGTCCTCGCGGTAGCGCAGCCGTCCCTGCTCCAGGTCCTCGAACGACCAGTAGGTATCGAACTGGTGGTAGCGGCTCTGGCGGATGACCGTCACGTGATCGCTCTCGAGGATCTTCAGCACCTGCTCGGCGGTCGGCACCCGCGCCTTGACCTGGACCTCGAAGCTTTCCTGCTCGATCGCGCCGCCAACCGCCACCAGTTTCTGGAGCACGCTGACCTCGCGGCTGCCGAGGAACGCGTCGATGCGCCGCGCTTGATCGGCCGCGGCCTCGCGCAGTGCGGGTTCGTCCACGGTCAGCAGCCCGCGGTCTTTCATCAGCCAGCGCCCGTTGCACATCACGTGCACGACATCGGTGGCCTTCGCGGCGTACACGATCTGCGCGTAAATGCCGTTGGGATCGCGGCGGAAGGCGGGGACATTGTGGATCGGCGACAGGTCGAGCACCAGCAGGTCGGCGCGCTTCCCCGGCTCGAGTGAACCCGTCAAGTGATCCAGATGGAGCGCGCGTGCCCCAAGCCGCGTCGCCATTGTGAGAGCCTGGCGTGCCGGCACTGCCGTTGGATCGCCGCCGATGCCCTTTGCGAGGAGCGCGGCGAGCCGCGTTTCCTCGAACATATCGAGGTCGTTGTTCGAGGCGGGACCGTCGGTGCCGATCCCGACGTCAACGCCAAGCTCCAGCATCTTCGCGACTGGCGCCACGCCGGC
Organism: Acidobacteriota bacterium; assembly: GCA_046734675.1. Lineage (GTDB taxonomy): Bacteria > Acidobacteriota > Vicinamibacteria > Vicinamibacterales > 2-12-FULL-66-21 > QHWT01. The sequence continues at coordinate 27,481 of JBKPRU010000244.1, read as the reverse complement.
ACCGAGCTTCAGATTGCTCGTCGGGTTGTGCGCGACGCCCGCGCCCGAGTTCTTGAGCGCCCGGATCTCTCCTTCGTCCACGTGGACGCAGTGCGCCGCCAGCACCTTCGCGCCGAACAGTCCCTGCTTCTTCACGAATGGCACGACCGGCATACCGTTCACGCGCCGCGACTCCTCGACTTCGAGGAGCGTCTCCGACAGGTGCGTGTGGAGCGGGACGTCGAACTCCGCGGCAAGCTCCGCGCAGTCGCGCAGGATCTCGGGCGTGCAGGTGTAGGGCGCGTGCGGCGCCGGCGCTGGAACGATGAGCGGGTGGTTGCGCCAGCGGACGATGAAGTCGCGCGCGCGCGTCAGCGCGTCCTCGTAGCTGGATGCATCAGGCGCGGGAAAGCGCAGCACCGTCTGCCCGCAGAGCGCGCGCAGCCCCGCCGCGGCCGTCGCCTCGGCGACCGCTTCTTCGAAGTAATACATGTCGGCGAAGCAGGTCACGCCGGAGCGAATCATCTCGGCGCAGCCGAGTAATGTTCCGAGCCGCACGAACTCCGGCGTCACGAATTCGCGCTCGACCGGCATCATGTAGCCCATGAGCCACACGTCGAGCCGCAGGTCGTCCGCGAGGCCGCGCAGCAGCGCCATTGGCACGTGCGTGTGCGCGTTCACCAGCCCCGGCATGACGATCGCGCCGCGGCAGTCGAGGCGTTCGGGGGCGTCGCAGGCGAGGGCGTCCGGTCCAACCGCGACGATGGTGTCGCCGGTAATGGCGACGCCGGCGTTCGCGTGCATCGTGAACTGCGCGTCCATCGTCAGGACGGTGGCGTTCGCGATGACGACGTCACAGCGCGCGGGCATGCTTCCAGCGTATCGCCACGGTTGTCCCCTTTCTTCGCAAAGAATGGGGGCTGTCCCCTTTTTTTGCGAAAAAAGGGGACAGCCCCCTTTTTTGGTGTGTAGCGCAACGAGCGGCGCTTGTGTGCAGTTACAGGTCCTGAGCGACCGGATCGCGGGAAGTCGTTGCGAGGCGGTTCGAATGGTCCGATAATGGACCGGCTTCCCCGCACAACGCGCAATGGACCCTCAATTCGTGTGGACGTGTCCGCAGTGTCGGCGAAGTGTGCCGAGGCGCGTGACGGCATGCCGATGCGGCTACGCGCAGTCGGCGTCGCCCGCGCCGCCGTTGGCTCCGGAGCCTGCGGAGGTTCCGCCTCCGCCACTCGCGCCCACGCCGGTCTCGACGCCGGTGGCGCAGCGCGCGCCGCTCTCGCCAATGCTCATGGGTGCCGCGATGGCAACCGCGATCCTGGCGACGGCGGGCATCTCGGCGTGGTGGTGGCTCGGACGCCCGGCCGCGGCGACTGCCGCTCCTGATGCCGCCGCAGCGCCGAAGCCAGCGTCCGCGTCGGCATCTCCGTCCGCGGCCTCGCTCGGCGACGTGCCGTCGCTGCCGATCATGACGTTCGATGCCGCCGACGCACCGACGCCGACGATCGAAGAGCTCGTCACGCGGACCATGCCCGCGGTCGTGACCGTGGAGACGGGCGACGGCGTCGGCAGTGGATTCTTCGTGTCGTCCGACACCGTTCTCACCAACAAACACGTCGTGCAGGGGAACACCGCCGTGACGGTCCGAAAGAGCACCGGCGGCACCGTCCACGCGCAGGTCGCCGACTCCTCGTGGGACTTCGATCTCGCCGTCCTCAAGATCGAGGTCGTCAATCCCGAACAGACCTACCTGCCGCTCGCGCTCTCGTCGGACGTGCATCTCGGGGCGGAGGTCATCGCAATCGGATCGCCGCTCGGTCTTCGCAACACGGTCACGCGCGGCATCGTCAGCGGCACGCGCGACTATCGCGGCATCTCGGTGATTCAGACCGACGCGGCGATCAATCCGGGCAACAGCGGGGGACCGCTGATCGATCGCGAAGGACGCGTCATCGGGGTGAACACGCTGAAGCTTGCCGGCGACGCCCTGCAGTCGCTCGGCTTCGCCGTGTCGGTCCAGTACGTACGCCGGATGCTCGGGCCTGACTTCTCGCTGAAGTCGGAGGCCGACCTGCGGCGCGATCGCGAGCTCGCCGGCTACGAGCGCGGGATCGCAACCCTCGCCGGGCGCGCCGACGAGGTCGACACGCGCTGGCGCGACTTCCGATCGTCGTGCTTCGTCGAACCCGGCGAGGCGCCGCCCCCGGCGCGTGAATGGTTCGCGCTCGCCGACGGACGGACGTTCACGCTGCACGAGGTCGCGCGCTGCGCGTCGTGGAGCACGTACTTCAAGCAGTCGGCGGATCGGTTTCACGACGGCCTGCGGCAGGTGGAAGACGCGGCCGCGGCGCGCAGCCTGCCGGTGAATACGACGCGGCAGATCCGACGGCGGTACAAAATGTTCTGGCCGGAGTGGGACAGGTAATCCGCTGACCGCGGGCGTGCACTGACGTACGCGGAGGACGCGCTCACAAGCCATTTTCCAGATTTAAGGGAGCGTTCTCCCCAATCTCCCCAGGTTCGTGGCCGCACGTACACCGCATTGAGCGCGCGCTCGTGCATAATGAGCGCGCATGCATCGGCGCGACTTCCTCATGACCGCGATCGGCGCGGCGGCCCTCCCGGCCCTCACCCGCGCTGCGCAATCGCCAACGCCCTCCCGACAGATGTTCGTATCGCTCAATTCGTCGCTGACACGGCGGATGGAGTGGCTCGATTTCGCGAAGCTGGCCGCGTCAACCGGCTACGGCGGCGTCGACGTGGACCTCGGCGGCGCACGGGCGCAGGGAGCGCCGGATACGCGCACGCTGCTGCGGACGTTGAAGATCGCCCCCGGCTCGGTCGGGCTCCCCGTCAACTTCGCCGGCGACGAGGCGACGTTCCAGTCGGGGCTCGCGAAGCTCGAAGACGCGGCGGTGTTTGCGTCGACGATCGGCTGTCCGCGCATGGTCGCGGTGCTGCCGCCCTCGAGTACGACACCCAAGGCGGAGTTCCGCGCGCTGCTCAAGACCCGCATCAGCGCCATCGCCAAGACCCTCGAATCGGCCGGCGTGCGGCTCGGGCTCGAGTTCCTCGGGCCGCTGCACTTCCGCACGCGCAACCCCTACGAGTTCATCTGGCGCATGCCGGAGACGCTCGACTTCTGCAAGGAGTGCGGACCGAACGTCGGCATCCTGCTCGACGTGTGGCACTGGCATCACGCCGGTGCGACGGCCAGCGACATCACGACCGCCGGCAAATCGCGCATCGTCCACATCCATGTGTCCGACGCGAAGGCCCAGCCGCCGGAAGAAGTGCGCGACAATCAGCGCCTGTTCCCGGGCGAAGGGGTGATCGACCTCGTGACGTTCTTCCAGGCGCTGAAGAAGATCGACTACACCGATGCGATCAGCCCCGAGCCGATCGGCCGTGTGCCGGCGGACATGCCGCCCGAAGAAGGCGCACGCCTCGGGCTGAAGACGACCACCGATGTGATGAAAAAGGCTGGAGTGCTCTGAGATGCTGCAGCGAACAAGAGGGCGAGTGAGTGTGCTAGTTGTGCTGATGCTGATGATGATCGGCGGCGCGGAGTTCCGGCCACGTGCGCAGGCGGCCCAAGAGACGCCGGCCCAGCGCGACGCGCGGATGGCGTGGTGGCGCGACGCGCGGTTCGGCATGTTCATCCACTGGGGCCTCTACGCCGTTCCGGCCGGCAGCTACAACGGCAAGCAGTCCAAGGAAATCGGCGAGTGGATCATGTCCTGGGCGAACATCCCGCGCGCCGAGTACGAGAAGTTCGCGCCCCAATTCAACCCGCAGGAGTTCAACGCGGCCGAGTGGGTCCGCATCGCGAAGAACGCCGGCATGAAGTACATCGTGATCACGTCGAAGCACCACGACGGCTTCTCGATGTTCGACAGCGGCGTCACGACCTACGACATCGTCGACGCGACGCCGTACAAAAAGGACCCGATGCGCGCGCTCGCCGACGAGTGCAAGCGGCAGGGGATCAAGTTCGCCTTCTACTACTCGATCATGGACTGGCACCACCCGGCGCAGTACGTGGACGCGCCGGGCAAGGATCCCACCGCGGGACACGGACAGACGAAGATTCGCGAGGGGCGCAAGCAGGAATACGTCGACTACATGAAGGCGCAGCTGAAGGAGCTGGTCACCAAGTACGACCCTGCCGTGCTGTGGTTCGACGGCGAATGGGTGGACTGGTGGACGGAAGAGGACGGCCAGGATCTTTATAAGTACGTGCGCAGCCTCAAGCCCGACATCCTGATCAACAACCGCGTCGGCAAGGGACGCAAGGGCATGGAAGGGTTGAACAAGACGGACCGCACCTACTCCGGCGACTTCGGCACGCCCGAGCAGCAGATCCCGGCGTCGGGTCTACCCGGCGTCGACTGGGAAAGCTGCATGACGATGAACGATACGTGGGGGTTCAAGTCCTACGACGAGAACTGGAAGACGCCCGAGAAGCTGATTCGCAACCTCGTCGACATCGTGTCAAAGGGCGGCAACTACCTGCTCAACGTCGGGCCGTCCGCGCGCGGCACGATCCCGAGCGCGAGCGTCGATCGCCTCGCCGCGATGGGCAGGTGGATGGCCAAAAACGGCGAGTCGATTTACGGCACGACCCACAGCCCGTTCACGACGCAGCTGCCGTGGGGACGCGCGACCAAGAAGGGCAAGGTCCTCTACCTGCACGTATTCGACTGGCCGCCCGATGGTCTGCTGAAGGTCCCCGCGGAGGCCGGGACGCCCGCGAGCGCGACGCTGCTGGCAAGTTCGGCGACGCTGACGATCGACAAATCGGCGTCGGACGGCGGCTTCACGATCAAAGTACCGGCGCAGCCGGTCGATCCGGTCGCGACCGTCATCAAGGTGCAGCTGCAGTAGCGCGGCGGGCGCGGATCGTCACGTTGTAGCGGTTCTCCGCGTTCAGGTTGATGAGCGCGACGAACGTGCGCCCGCGGTACGTGCCAATGGTGCCCGACTGCGACAGCGCGGATAGCTCCCACCCGGCGGGTAGCAGAATCGTGTTCCGCAGTCCGCGAAGCACACGCTGGAACACGAGCTCTCCGCCCACAACCGTGTAGGACGGCGTCCGGAGCGTGCCGGTCAGCTTGAGATGCGCGCTCTGGCGTTCGTTTTCAATCGGCACGTCGAGCGTCACGAACATCGCGCGGCGCGTTCGCACCGGCGGCAGCGCCTTGCCCGTATCGAGATCGACGACGCGCAGATCCTGGAGCGGCAGATACGCGAGCGAGTCCAGCCGCGCACGTTCCCCCTTCCGCGTGTCGCTGTAGGTTTGTTCGACGGCGATGCGCCCGGTCTCGGGCGCGTCGAGGTCGTACAAGGTCTTGATGTCGTCGAAGAACATGTCGGTGAACGGCGAAGGCGTGAACACGACCCCGGTGGGCCGCGCGTGAATGGTGACGGGGTTGCTCTGGCCACTCGGATTCGCGAACGCCAGTTTCAATCGTCCTTCGCTCGTGGTCGTGACCTGCGCGGCGACGTTCGACGAGATGAACGCGAACCCATTCGGGAGAACGACCCCGAGCCGGTAGCCGCTGAGGCTGCGCACCCACACGATATCCTTGCCGTTCGTCATGTAGGTGCGCGGATCCTTGTAGGTCTTGTAGATCAGCACGCGGCCCACGCCCCCGTCCGGCACCGGGCGCGGCAGTGCGGCGCGGATCGCGTGACTCTCGGGATCGTTGGCCTGCTGCTCGTACCTGAAGGGAAGCGGCCTGCCCGTGCGCGGATCGTAGACCTCGATGGCCGATCCTTCGCTGCCGCCGCGCGTCGCGTTGACCAGCTCCGTCGCCCCCACCGTCGCCTCTTCGGGCAGGAACATGATCCGGAACGACGCGCTGCCCGGTTCGAGCAGCGCGTATTCGGTGTACGCGTCCTGCGTGAAGAGGCGCGTCAGCGGGGGGCTCGGCCGGAGCGACCCGTCCGCGTTGGCGCCGCCGGGGAATTGCGCATTGCCGCGGTTCTGCCTCGCGGCAATACAGACCGGAATCAACAGCGCGAGGACGATGGCTGCCGCGCGTATCGCACGAGCACGCCGGCTCAGGTTTGGCATCCGCAGCGAGCAGTTTATATGACATGGTAGGCGGCGGATCGCACTCGACTTCTGCGATCCGAGAACCGAGACCGACAACCGACAACAACCGCCAACCGGCAATCGATCCATGACTCTTGACGATCTGCAACGGGCCGCGCGCGTCGTGTACGACGCGATGACACCGACGCCGCAGCAGCGCTGGCCGCTGCTCGACCAGCGGTGCGGCACGGCGGTGTGGGTGAAGCACGAGAACCACACGCCGATCGGCGCGTTCAAAGTGCGGGGCGGGCTCGTCTACATCGACGCGCTGCGCGCGCGCGATCCGCAGGTGAAAGGAGTGATCGCAGCGACCCGCGGCAATCACGGCCAGGCGGTCGCGTTCGCCGCGGCGCGCCACGGTCTGACGAGCACCATCGTCGTGCCGCACGGCAACAGCCGTGGCAAGAACAACGCGATGCGCGCGCTTGGTGCGGAACTGATCGAAGAAGGGCACGACTTCCAGGCGTCGCTCGAGGCAGCGGCGCGCCACGCGGCCTCGAACGGGTCGCACATGGTCCCCTCGTTTCACTCGGATCTCGTGCGCGGCGCCGCCACCTACTCGCTCGAGTTGCTGCGCGCCGCGCCCGACCTCCACGCGCTCTATGTGCCGATTGGCCTCGGCTCCGGCATCTGCGGCGCGATTGCCGCGCGTGACGCGCTCGGACGCAGCACGCGCATCGTCGCCGTGGTCGCGGAGTCCGCCCCCGCGTACGCGCGGTCGCTCGCGCTCGGCCATCCGGTCTCGCACGACGCCACCACGCGGATCGCCGACGGCATGGCCTGCCGGACACCGGTGACGGAGGCCATCGAGACGATGCGGCGGGGCGTCGAGCGCGTGGTCGAGGTGAGTGACGATGAGATCGAGGCGGCCATGCGCGCTATCTACGACGACACGCACAACGTCGCGGAAGGCGCTGCCGCGTCGGCGCTCGCCGCGCTGCTGAAAGAACGTGAGCGCGTACGCGGGCGTGAGGTCGGGATCGTGCTGACCGGCGCCAACGTCGACCCTGATGTCTTCGCGCGCGTCCTCGCTGGTGCTTCCGCCTAAGGGCGGAAGCTACGGGACGGGACCCCTCGCGCAGGTGTGCGCCGCACGCCGAGGCGGGTCTGACCAGCCTCCGCCAAGGCTACGGCGGTCCGCCGAAGCGCTTCGCGCGAAGGCGAAGACCCGCCCTACACCTGTCTGAAAAGGACCCGTAAACTATAGGTAGATGATCCGCAAGCTGCTGCTCGCGGTTGTGCTCCTGCTGCTGGTGCTCACGGGCGTCGTTTACTTTTTCGCGGACCGGATGCTTGCGTCCGACCTGGTCCGGACCGAGCTGGAGCAGCAGCTGACCGCGCGACTCGGACAGCCAGTCCACATCAAATCGCTCGCCGCGTCGGTCTTTCCCAGAGTTGCGGTCCACCTGCAGGAGGTCGCGATCGGCGAGCCCCCGACTCAGCGGCTCGGCGACGTGCAGCTCGTCACCGGCCTGCGTGGTCTCTTCTCGCGCACGATCGTCGACGGACAGGTCGTCGTTTCGAATGGCCGCGTGACGCTGCCGTTGCCATTTGCGCCGGGTGGGGCAAGCGCGTCTTCTGCGTCCACGTCGGGACCCGGATTCACCATCACGTCGATCAAAACGATTACGTTCCGGAACCTCGCCGTCGCTGCGGCTGCCCAGACCGTGCAGGTGGACCTCGACGCCTCGGTCGATGGCGATCAACTGGCAATCTCGCGCCTCCTGCTGCGCGGCAAGCGGACGAGCATCGACGCGAGCGGCGTGCTGACGAGCATTGCGCGCCTGCAGGGAAACATCGAGGCGAACGCGAAGTCGCTTGATCTGGACGAAGTGATTGCCATGGCGTCGGCGTTCACGGCCGCCGGTCCGCAGGCGCCGTCGCCCGCGCCAATCAAGGCAGCGGACGTCACCCCGATGCACATCGTCGCGAAGATTGCCGCGGCGTCAGGGCAGTTCGACGCCTACTTCTTCCACGATCTGTCGTCGACGATCGATCTCGTCCCCGGCCGCGTGGTGCTGTCGCCGCTGTCGGTGGGCGCGTTCGAAGGCACGTTCCGCGGGAAACTGGAGGTCGATAGCACCCGCCGCGTGCCGCGGCTGCAATTGAGCGGACGCTTGGACGGCTTCGACGTGCCGGCGCTGATGAAGGCCGGCGGCTCCGCGCAGGGCATCACGGGGAAACTGGGCGGCACCGTCGCGCTCGCCGGTGACGGGGCCGACGCGGCATCGATCACGCGGAACGCACGGGGCACGGTCGCGGCCGTGATCAGCGACGGCGAGATCGAGCATCTCGACATGGTGCGCACCGTGGTGCTCGCGTTCGGCAAGCCCTCCGGTGCGCCGGCCGAAGGACCCGGCTCCGCCTTCTCGCGGCTCGGCGGCACGTTCACGCTGGCCCACAATGCGGTGTCCTCGGACAACGTCGCGCTGGCGTCGCGCGACTTCGACATGAATGGCGACGTGACGTTGCGGCTCGACTCCGGCGCGCTGAACGGACGCGCGGAGGTCGCATTGTCGGAGGACCTGACCGCACAGTCGGGGACGGACCTCCGCCGCTACGCGCAGCAGGACGGCCGCGTGATCGTGCCGGTCACGGTCAGCGGCGCCCTGTCCAAGCCGGTCGTGTTCGTGGACGTCGCCGCCGCGGCCAAGCGCGCGTTCGCAAACGAGGTGCAGCGGCGCGCCAAGGATTTCCTCGGCGGCCTGTTCAAGAAAAAGGGCGGGAGTTGAGAGTTTAGTGGCCGGTCCTCGTTCAGTGTGGACCGGCCACTAGGGGCAGCCGAGCGCTCGCGCCGCGACGTGCCGAATCGCCGTCGTCATGTCTTCGAGCGAGCTGGTGGCGAGGCGGATCGCCGAGAGCCGCAGGCGCGGGGCGAGATCGGTGCCGGCAATCCGGAACGCCATTTCGACGCTGCGGTCGGGGAGCCGCGTGATGCGCGCGCGGTCGAGCATCACGGTCTGATTGCACGCGTAGAGCGACAGCCCGTTGGTGAGAGGCGCCAGCTGTTCGATGGTCATAGATGCCTCCTGGTGATCGTCGCCGAAGCAAAGTCGACGCCAGTGCGCCTTCCGCCTGAAGGCGGAAGCTACAGGTTGCCGCGTGTCCCGTAGCTTCCGGCTTTAGCCGGAAGCACACTTTCAGCCGGAAGCACCACTGATCGGCACGCCCGCGAGATCGAACAGCACCGTCGCAAGCGCGGCATAGTCGTCTTCGCCGCGTCCGGAAGCGACCAGTGCGGTCACCAGCTGGTGTACCGCCGCGGACACCGGCGCCGGCGCTTCGTGCTCGGCGAGCGTCTGGGTCGCAATGCGCAGGTCCTTCGCGTAGAGTCGCGCGCGGAATCCCGGCTTGTAGTCGTTTTTCAGCATCCGCTGGCCGTGGACGTCGAGCACGCGGCTTGCGGCGAATCCGCCGAGCAGCGCCTCGCGCACGCGCCCAGCGTCGACCCCCGCCTTTCTGGCGAGCGCAAACGCCTCACACACCGCGGCAAGGGTGCCGCCGATCACCATCTGGTTGCACACCTTGCAAATCTGCCCCGCTCCCGATTCGCCGATGCGGACGACGCGCTCGGGATTCCCCATGGCGTCGAGAATCGGCTTCACCGCCGCGAACGCGGTCGCGTCGCCGCCGACCATGATGGACAGCGACGCGTTGATCGCGCCGATCTCGCCGCCGCTGACCGGCGCGTCCAGCATGACGGCTCCGCGCTCGGCGGCTGCACCGGCAAGCCGACGCGCGGTTGCCGGCGCGATGCTGCTCATGTCGATCACGATCGTGGACGGCTGGATCGCGCTGAACACACCCGACGGTCCTTCGAGCACCTGTTCGACGTCGGGAGAGTCGGGCACCATCGTGATGATGCGCCGCGCGCGTGCGGCGACCTCCGCCGGCGACGCGGCGGCCGCCGCGCCCTCCGCGACGAGCGCATCGACGGCCGCGCGGCTGCGGTTGTGCACGACGAGCGCGTAGCCCTTCGCGATCAGGTTCTTCGCCATGGGCCTGCCCATGACGCCAAGCCCGATGAAGCCAATAGTCTCCTGCATGCCGAGCAGTATATGGATACAATGCAAATTTTCGAGGAGTCCTCATGTCCGATCGATTCGACGCGTCTTCACGCCGTTGCTTTCTTCGCGCCGCCGGTGTCCTGGCGGGCGGTGCGCTGGCCACGCGATACGCGCCGGGGTTCGCGCCGCTGGACGCCGAAGCGGCCTGGCAACAGGCAAAAACCGCGGGGAATGCGCTCGCGGAACGCCGCGCGCAGCTGGGCGCCACCCCGATTGAGACGACGAAGCTGGGCGACAACATCGTGATGCTGTCGGGACCGGGCGGCAACGTCGTCGTGCTCTACGGCGGCGACGGCAAGGTAGTCGTCGATTCGTTCGTGCTGCCGGCGTGGCCGAAGCTGAAATCGACGCTGGACGGCCTGAATTCCGCGCCGATCGCGACGCTCATCGACACCCACTGGCATTTCGATCACACCGACAACAACGGCCACCTCCACACCGCCGGCGCGACCATCGTCGCGCACGAAAACACGAAGAAGCGTCTCTCCGAGCCGCACGACCTGGTCGGCATGCATTTCGACCCGGCGCCCCCTGACGCGCTGCCGACCGCCACATTTGCGGATCGACGCATGGTGCAGGCGAACAAGGAGCAGATCGCCCTCTTCTTCGTTCCGCCGGCGCACACCGACACCGACATCGTCGTCCAGTTCCGCAACGCCAACGTGCTGCACCTCGGCGACGTGTTCTTCAACGGGTTCTACCCGTTCATCGACGCGAGCACGGGCGGGAACATCGACGGGATGATCTCCGGCGCCGAGCGCGCCCTGAAGCTGGTCGACAGCCGCACCCGAGTCGTGCCCGGCCACGGTCCGCTCGGCGATCGTGCCGCGCTCGACCGCTATCGCACGATGCTGGCGACGGTGCGCGAGAAGGTGTTTGCGCTGAAGAAGTCGGGGAAGTCGCTCAAGGAAGTGCAGGCGGCGAAGCCGACCGCGGACTTCGACGCGACGTGGGGCAAGAGGACGATGGGTCCCGACGATTTCGTCGCGCTGGTCTTCAACACGCTGTAGTCGGTTGTCGGTTGTCGGCCGGACTACGCCGGGTCTAAAGACCCGGCCTGCGTGGGCACCACCGAATACGCGACGGCTTTCTTTTCAGTCGTCGGCCGGGTCTTTAGACCCGGCGATCGCAGCCACGACCCATCGCACCCACGGGTCGTCCTCGCCCGACACTTGTTCGTTCGTCGGCGCGAGCGGTGCCCAGTAGATGCTGAGCTCGTGCGGCTCGCCCTGCACGTCGATATTCTTCGCGAGCAGCAGGTACTCCGCTCCCTGGCGGTAGTTGAGCGCGTAACAGTTTCCGTGCTGGCCGCCGGGGCGCACGAAATCGTACGGCACCGGACGATCGTTGCGATCGTCGTGCGCGTCGAGCTCTCCTTCGAAGATCAAGAGATCCGCGGGCGACGTACCCTTCAGCGTCTGCAGCACACGGAAGCGCACCGCGCCGAAGCCGTGAGGACCCAGCGCAACGGGCGGCGGCTGCACCACTCCTTCGACGCGGACCCGGACGATCAGGTCAGCGCCGCCGACCAGTTCCTGCGGCGACTTCGGTGCACTCATGATCGAACATGCCGAGGCGGGAACCGCGGCAGCGAGCGTCAGGACGCTCGCGATAGTGGTGAACCGCCACACCCTCGCACCTCGCTGCTGCATGTTGTTCTGACGCATCCGGATCAGGCGCGGCCTGACCGCTCATCCAGCGCGCGTCGGACGATGCAGAGTATGAACGGACGCTTGGCCTCGGTGTACGCCTCCCGCTCGTGACGGTAGCGCACCGCGAGTTCGCGTTTCAACCGCTCATATCCAGCGGCGACATCACGATGTGCCCGCAGGTAATCGCGAAACGCCAGGGTGCTCGACCACTGCGCGCTGCTGAGCGGTACCAGATGCAGGTGAAAATTCCGGAGCGCGAACGATGGCTTGCAGAACCAGTGCTCATCCTCCGGTCGATACGGCGCGTAGCAGTAACCGATCGCCGACGCGGCGTCGATGGCCGGGCGCGATTCGTCGAGGCTCGCGACTGGCGCCATGATGTCCACCACTGGCTTTGCTGCGAGCCCCGGCACCGCGGTGCTGCCAATATGCTCGACGGGGCCGGCAAGCCAGGGTGCGAGCGCCGCACGGATGACCAGCTCCTCATCGACGAATCGCTGAGGCCAGGAACCGTCGTACTCGACGATCTCAATTGGCGCCTCCGCCGACGGCGTCATCGCACGGCAGACGTCAGACCGTGACCCAGCCAAGGCTGCGTTCGACGGCTTTCTCCCACGCCTCGTACGCGCTCTGCCGCTGATCCTCCGACCATGCCGGCTCCCACTGGCGATCCGCCTTCCAGTTGCGGCGCAGATCGTCGAAACTGTCCCAGAAACCGACGGCCAGGCCTGCGAAGTAGGCCGAACCTAGCGCCGTCGTCTCCGCGACGACGGGGCGGACGACCGGGACGCCGAGCACGTCGGCCTGCAGCTGCATCAGCATGTTGTTGACCGTCGCGCCGCCGTCGACCTTCAGCACGTCGAGCTTCACGCCCGAGTCCTGGGTCATCGCGTCGAGCACCGCGCGCGTCTGGAAGCAGATCGCTTCGAGCGTCGCGCGCGCGAGATGCGCGCTCGTGTTGAAGCGCGACAGCCCCACGATCACCCCACGCGCGTCGGATCGCCAGTAGGGCGCGAACAAGCCCGAGAACGCCGGAACGAAGTACACGCCCCCGTTGTCCGGAACGCTCGCGGCGAGCGGCTCGATGTCCGCGGCGGTGCGGATGATCCCGATCTGATCGCGCAGCCACTGGACCGCCGATCCGGTCACCGCGATCGATCCCTCGAGCGCATAGACCGTGTCGTTCTCATCCCTCGCGTAGCACGGCGTCGTCAGCAGCCCCGCCTTGGACGGGACAATGTCGCGGCCCGTGTTGAGCAGCATGAAATTGCCGGTGCCATACGTGTTCTTCGCCTCGCCGGGCGAGAGGCACACCTGACCGACCGTCGCCGCCTGCTGATCGCCGAGCGCGCCGCAGACGGGAACTTCGGCGCCGACCGCGCCGGCGGCGCGCGTCAGGCCGTAGGGCTCGCGCGCTGAGGACGGACGGATGCGCGGCAGCATGGCGGGCGGGACGTTGAACAGCTTCAACAGCTCCTCGTCCCAGTTGCACGTGCGGAGATCCATCAGCAGCGTGCGGCTCGCGTTCGTGACGTCGGTGACGTGCACGCCGCCGTCCTTGCCGCCGGTCAGGTTCCAGATCACCCATGTGTCGATCGTGCCGAAGATCGCCTCGCCGCGCTCGGCCGCGGCGCGCACGCCGTCGACGTTCTCGAGAATCCACTGCAGCTTGGACCCGGAGAAATACGTGGCCGGCGGCAGCCCGGTCTTCGAGCGCAGCAGATCGCGCTTCGGTTCGAGCGCCTGCACGATGCGCTCGCTGCGCGTGTCCTGCCACACGATCGCGTTGTACCAGGGACGCCCGGTCTTCGGGTTCCACACCACCGTGGTTTCGCGCTGGTTCGTGACCCCGATCGCCGCGAGGTCCGCGCCGGTGAGCTGGCCGCGCCACAGCGCGCCGGCGATCGTCTCGTCGACACGCGACGCGATTTCGAGCGGATCGTGTTCGACCCAGCCGGCCTGCGGCAGGATCTGCGTGTGCTCGATCTGATGCCGCGTGATCTCGCGGCCTTCACGGTCGAACACCATGAAGCGCGTGCTGGTGGTGCCCTGGTCGACAGCCCCTACGTAACGCGCCATGGTCAGAATCCGATGAGGGAGAAGAGACCGGCGCCGGCAATGCCGCCGACGATGGGCGCGACCACGGGGATCCAGCTGTATTGCCAGTCGGACGGGCCCTTGCCGGCGACGGGCAGCACCGCGTGCGCGATGCGCGGCCCGAGATCGCGGGCGGGGTTGATCGCATAGCCGGTCGGTCCGCCGAGCGAGAGCCCGATCCCGAGGACGAGCACGCCGACGAGCAGCGGCTGGAGTCCGCGGCTGAAGACGTAGGAGAGGTTCAACTCACCAGGACGCGCGAGCTCCTGCGCGTTCGCGGCAATCGCAAGCACGCCGAAGAGCAGCACGGCGGTGCCGATCGCTTCGGTGATGAAGTTGGGACCCACGCGCTGAATTGCCGGACCTGTCGCGAACACGCCCAGCTTGGCCGCCGGGTCGGCCGTCTCGCGCCAGTGCGGCAGGTAGGCGAGCCATACCAGCACCGCACCGATGAAGGCGCCAATCATCTGCGCCGCGATATAGCCGGGCACCTGGGCCCACGAGAAGCTGCCAATCGTTGCGAGCGCGATCGTCACCGCCGGATTCAGGTGCGCGCCGCTGATTCGGCCGACCGCGTAGACCGCGATCGCGACCGCGACGCCCCATCCCGTCGTGATGACGATCCACCCCGAGTTTTCTCCTTTCGATCGTTTGAGAAGAGCGTTTGCCACGACGCCATCCCCGAGCAGCACGAGGATCATCGTCCCGACAGCTTCAGCAAGGTAAGCAGTTGGCACGCGCCAGAGCCTATCACGCAGGGCTCGCGACACTCGCGGTGCGCGCTCGTCTCGCTAGCGGCTCACGGCTTAGGGCTCAAGGCTCACGGCTCACGCGCGTCGGCGTGATCGGGTGTCGGGCGGGTCTTTAGACCCGCCTGCGCGTGAGCCGCCGCAACAAGTGGCGTGTCTGCCGGGTCTAAAGACCCGGCCTACGTGGAATCACACGATCTGTGTAGGGCGGGTCTTTGGACCCGCCTGAGTGCGACGCGCGTCAACCAGAACTAGGCGCGCTGCGGCAATGTCCAGAATCCAGTAACGGATTCGATGCGGCCGTCGGCGTCGAGCGCGAACACGTTCGTGCCCTGGCCGCGCGGCTGGCCGTCCGGGCCGACCGCGGTCCAATCGGCGAGCACGGTGCCCTGGCAATGGCGAACGGCGCCAGCCTTCTGCAGGCGCAGCCCGGGCATGAAGCGGTGCGCTGCGGTCAGGTGGTGCGCGAGATCGTCGAGCCCTTCGACGCAGCTGAAACGATCGCGCATGCGGACGCCGGGCGCGGCGATCCGCTGCAGCGCCCGCGACCGTTCGGTTTCGCTCGTCTCACTCCATGCCGCGAACCAGCCGTCGACGAGGCGTTCGGCATCGCGGTGGATGTCGTCGGCGACGACGTTTGCGAAGAGCGACAGCTGATAGCGCCAGCCCTGCACGTGCTCGTCGCGCGTGCCGGGCTCCGGAAGCGCATGCTGCACGTGCACGCGCGTACCGCGCCCGGCCGGCTCGAGACGAATGGTGACCAGCGATTCGCCTGGCCCGAACGGCTTGCCGGTGACGTAGCCGTAGGTGAAGACGATGCGATCGGGCGCGGTAATCTCGACCACTTCGCCGCGCACCTCGACGTTACCGGGATAGCGAATCAGCACCCGTCCGCCCGGGCGGCTGTCGATGGTCGATCCGGCGCCCCACCACGCGGCCCAGCGATCGGTGTCGGTGAAGTAGCGGAACACGACGTCGGGCGGCGCCTCGATGACGATGGTGCGTTGGAGCGAGTGGGGCAGGTTCATGATCGTGCCTTTCGTTTCGCGCTCCGCGCACGTGCGGGGCGGCGGCGCGGGCGCGGGCCGCGGCGCGTTTGTTCGAGTTCGGCCTGGAGCTTGAGGCGCGACAGCGCGTCGCCCCACATGCGTTCGAGCGCCGCGGCCATGGCGCCGAGCGCCTGGCGGCGCGCGCGGTAGTAGCGGAAGCGGTGATCGCGCCGGCACTCGAGCAGCCCGGCGTCGCTGAGCGCCTTCAGCTGCAGCGAGATCGCCCCGAACGAGACGTCGGGCATGGCGGCGTGGATCGCGCCGGCGTGGAGCTCGCGGTCCCACACCAGGCGCAGGATCTCGCGGCGGCGCGGCGAGGCGACGGCGGCGAGCACGGCATGGGCGAGCGGCACGCCGTGAATTTAGATCAAACTAAAATGAGAGTCAACGCAAGACGGAAGACGGAAGACGGAAGGCGGCATGTAGGGCGGGTCTTCAGACCCGCCGACAAAAAGGGCGCACCGAAAGGTGCGCCCTCGGATTGCGGCCCGTCCTCCGTAATCTTCGCGTGTCAGGCCCAGGAATAGCCGCTCTTGGCGAGCGGCAGCGTGCGAAGGCGCTTGCCGGTCGCTGCATAGATCGCATTGCACACCGCGGGCAGGAGCGGCGGCAGTGCCGGTTCGCCCAGGCCGGTCGGCGGGAACGTCGTCTGCGCGAAGTGCACTTCGATCTCCGGCGGCGCCTGCGGCATGCGCGTCGGCTGGTACTGATTGAAGTTGGCCTGGACGGCGCGCCCGCGATCGAAGGTGATCTCCCACGCCATCAGATGACTGAGCGCTTCGACGACCGCTCCCTGCACCTGATTGATTGCCATGCTCGGATTGACGATCTGACTGCCGACGTCGCCCGCCACCCACACCTTGTTCACCTTGATCGCCGTGCCGGTGACGCGCACCTCGGCGACCTCCGCGAAGTAGCCGCGATGCGAGTACTGGAACGCAACGCCGACGCCGGTGCCGCCCGGCAGCTTGCGTGAGCCCCATCCCGACTTCTCGCGCACCAGCTTCAACACGCCGGCGGCGCGCGCCGGATCGAAGGCGTCGTTGTCCTTGTCGGTCGTCTTGCGCGGGCCGGTCAGGAGCGCCAGCCGGAAATCGATGGGATCCTTGCCGGCCGCGACCGCGAGCTCGTCGATGAACGACTGGAACACCCACGAGAAGGCATTACTTCCCGGCGCGCGCATCGCGTAGGTCGGGACGCCGAGCGGCATCAACGTCGACACGAACGAGAAGTTGTCGACGAAGCTGGCCGGGAACTGCGCGCCGTTAATTCCGGCGGACGAGGCGGGCGTCTGTCCCTCGCCGTAGCTGACGAAGTGGTTGTGCCACGCGACGAGATTGCCCGACGCGTCGACGCCCCCCTTGAGGAAGTGGAACCCACCGGGACGATAGTGGTCGTGCTGCATGTCGTCTTCGCGCGTCCACAGCAGCTTCACCGGCGCCCCCGCCTGCTTCGCAATCGCCGCGGCTTCGACCATGTAGTCGTTCGTCAAGCGGCGCCCGAACCCGCCGCCGGTCTTCATCAGGTGCACTGTGATGTCACCTTCGGCGACGCCCAGCGTGCGCGAGACGAGCTGACGGCCCGCTGCCGGCGTCTGCGTCGGCGCCCAGATCTCCAATTTGCCGTCCTTGAACTGGGCGATGCAGTTCTGGGGTTCGAGCGGTGCGTGCGAGAGGAACGGGTACGCATACGCCGCTTCGACGACCTTGGCGGCGCCCTTCAACGCTGCCTGCGCGTCGCCGTCGCTGCGAATCGTGTAGCCGGGCGCCTGCTGCGAGAGCTCGACGGCGCGTCGCGCGAATTCCACGCTGCTCTGCGCCGCAGTCGGTCCCTCGTCCCACTGCACCTTCAGCTTCGCGCGCGCACTGCGCGCCTGCCACCACGAGTCGGCGAGGATGGCGACGCCGCTGTGCAGGCCGGTCAGCTCCTTCGTGCCGTCGACGATGAAGGCCTGCCTGACGCCGGGCTGCGCCTTGATCTCGTCGAGGTTCGCGCTGAGCGCCTTGCCCATATAGACCGGACACTTCTCGTAGACCGCCCACAGCATGCCAGGCACGGTGAAGTCGATGCTGAAGACGGGCTTCCCGGTCACGATCGCGAAGTTGTCGACCCCTGGCGTGGACTTCCCGATGATTTTGTAGTCCTTCGGATCCTTCGGCTTGACCGTCGTCACGTCCGGCGGCGTGAGCGTTGCGACCTTCGAGGCCAGCGATGCGTACGCGACCGATCGATTGGTCGCGCGATGCAGCACCTGGCCGGACGCGGTCTCGCACTCGGCTTCCGGCACGCTCCACGTTTGCGCCGCGGCGGCAATCAACATCTGCCGCCCGGCCGCGCCGACGCGGCGCAGCGGTTCCCAGTTGACCGGCGTCGCCGTGCTGCCGCCGGCCGCTTGACGGCCGTAGGCGGTCTCATTCAGGTCCGCCTGCTCGATGCGGACGTCCTTCCAGTCGACGTCGAGCTCCTCGGCGATCAGCATGGGCAGCGACGTGCGGATGCCCTGACCGATCTCCGGGTTCTTCGACACGATCGTGACGGTGCCGTCGGTGTTGAACTTGATGAACGCGGAGGGCATGAGCGCGGGCGGCTGCGCCGGCGGCGTCGCCGGGCGCGTCGGCGCCTGCGCGAACAGGTCGACCGGATCGAGATAGGCGGCAATCATCAGGCCGCCGCCGCTGAGCGCGGTCGCGCGGAGGAACGAGCGTCGAGTGAGGACCATCGGCGTCATGACGCGGCCTCCTTATCGCTCACCGGCTTTGCGAGCCGCTTCACTGGTGGTGGTTCGCGTCCGCGACAGGTCGGCGGCGCGATGAATCGCCTGGCGGATGCGCAGGTACGTGCCGCAGCGGCAGATGTTGCCGGCCATGGCTTCGTCGATGTCCGTGTCGCTCGGCCGCGGCTTCTGTGCGAGCAGCGCCGAGGCAGTCATGATCTGTCCCGCCTGGCAGTAGCCGCACTGCGGCACGTCGATCTCCATCCACGCGCGCTGGACGGGATGCGATCCATCGGTCGACAGCCCTTCGATCGTGGTGATCGGCGCGCCGGCGGCGGCCGACACCGGCGTGATGCACGACCGCGTCGCCTTGCCGCGAATGTGCACCGTGCACGCGCCGCACTGGGCGACGCCGCAGCCGTATTTCGTTCCCTTGAGATTCAGGACATCGCGCAAGACCCACAAGAGCGGCGTGTCCGCAGGGACATCGACCGTCGTCGACTTGCCGTTGACGTTCAGCGTGAAAGGCATGGACTGCTCCGGGCGTTCGTCAGGTTGGCGAGAAAGCGGGTCTCGTAGAGATCGATCGAGACGGTCCACTAGTATAGACCGACACCGTGTTCAGGAACCTTTACGTCCAGGTGCTCTGCGGGATCGCGCTCGGCGTGATCGTCGGCGTGTTGTGGCCCGAGACCGGCGCTGCGATGCGGCCGCTCGGCGACGGCTTCATCAAGCTGATCCGGATGATGATCGGCCCGATCATCTTCACGACGATCGTCGTGGGGATCGCGCACATGGGCGAGATGCGCGAGGTTGGCCGCATCGGGCTCCGTGCGTTCATCTATTTCGAGGTCGTCTCGACGCTCGCGCTCGTCATCGGCCTGGTGGTCGTCAACGTGCTGAAGCCCGGCGCCGGGCTGCACGTGACCGCATCTGCTGCCGACGTGCAGGCGGCGGCCGGCTACGGCGCCCAGGCGCAGCAATCGCACGACACGGTGGCGTTCCTCCTCAACCTGATCCCGACCACCATCCTCGACGCGTTCGTCCGCGGCGACATCCTGCAGATCCTCGTCGTCTCCACGCTGATCGGGATCGCGCTGCTCGGGCTCGGTGATCGCGTGCGGCCGCTCGTCGCCATCATCGACCAGAGCGCGCAGGTGCTGTTCGCGGTGATCGGCATCATCATGCGGCTGGCGCCAATCGGCGCGTTCGGCGCGATGGCGTTCACCGTCGGCCGCTACGGCATCGGATCGCTGCTCTCGCTCGGCAAGCTGATGGCCGCCGTCTACATCACCTGTCTGCTGTTCGTGATCTTCGTGCTGGGTGGAATCCTCTGGCTGACCGGCCTACGCCTGCTGCCATTCCTGCGCTATATCGCCGAGGAGCTGCTGATCGTCCTCGGCACGTCGTCCTCGGAATCGGCGCTGCCGCGGTTGATGGCAAAGCTCGAACGTCTCGGGTGCAGCAAGCCCGTGGTCGGGCTCGTCGTGCCGGCGGGATATTCGTTCAACCTCGATGGCACCGCGATCTACATGACGATGGCGGCGATCTTCGTCGCGCAGGCGAGCGGCGTGCACCTGACGCTGTGGCAGCAGCTCTCGGTGCTGGCGATCCTGCTGATCACGTCGAAGGGGGCTGCCGGCGTGACCGGCAGCGGCTTCATCACGCTCGCCGCCACGCTCGCGACGATTCCCGCGATTCCTCCAGCGGGCCTCGCGCTGCTGGTCGGCGTCGATCGGTTCATGTCCGAAGCGCGCGCGCTCACGAACATTACCGGCAATGCCGTCGCGACGGTGGCGATTGCGCGCTGGGACAACGCGCTCGACCTCGAGCGCGCACGATCGGTGCTCGCGCATCCGGGCGCGGAGGCAACGCACGTGGATCCGGTTCTGGCATCGGAGCCGCTCCCAGATCGGCGGGTCTAAAGACCCGCCCTACACCTGTCCTGTTGCAGGCCGCAATGCGGTAGGGCGCACCTTGGCCGCAAGCGGGCTCGCGCAGGTCGGGAGGTCGCAGGGCGTGGTCGACGTGAATGCCGTCTCCGAGAGCGATCTCGCGACGATGCCGGGCCTGACGGCGGCGATTGCCAAGGCGATTGTCGCGAAGCGGCCGTTCACGAGCATCACGGAGCTCAACGCGTTCCTGCTGTCGCAGGGATTGACGCAGGAGCAGGCGAACGCGCTCTACGCGAAAGCCTTCGTGCCCATCAACCTGAACACGGCCACGTCCGAGGAGATCCTGCTCGTGCCCGGCGCGGGGCGCCGGATGACGCATGAATTCGCGGAGTACCGTCCGTGGCGCTCCTACGCGCAGTTCGATCGCGAGATCGGCAAGTACGTCGGCCCGGAGCAGACCGCGAAGCTGGCCCAGTACACCTTCATCCCGATGAATCCAAACACCGCCAGCGATGCCGATCTGCAGACGATCCCGGCGATCACCGCGCCGACCGTCGAGAAGATCAAAGCGGGACGCCCGTACAAGACGATCGCGGATCTCGAAGCAGCGTTGGCGAAGGGATCCACGCCGACCGAGGCCAAACGCGTCGCGCGCTATTTCGTGTTGGCGTAGCTTCCGCCTTCAGGCGGAAGTGCGCTGGACGGATGCGGGGACACGCCGCCGGCTGACGGCGCGGGCGACGGCGGCCGCGGTGTCAGGATCGAGCGCCGTCAGCTCGCGGACGTACTCTCCTTCCTTCATGGCAATCGGCACGCCGTCGCGATACACGATGCGGTGGCTGCCGACCGCGCGGATGCGTTCGCCGCTGGTGACGATGCCCGAGAGGTTCAACGGGTCGGCGGCGCTGATGGCGACGAGCGCGCCGTCGGCGGGAATGCGGCGGATCGCGCGCAGACGTTCGACGGCGCCTGGAAGCGCGAACTGTTCGCCAGATACGCCGGAGACGAAGCGGCCGCCGCGGATGTCGCCGCGCGCTTCGAGCCGCCGATAGATGCGCGTCAGCTCCCGCCACGGCAGCGCGTTCGGCTCGCGCGTCAGCAGACGGCGGAACACGACGCCGTAGCGCCGCAGCAGCGTTCGCGCTTGCAGGTCCCCGCTGACCTCGTGCCGTTCACGATCGGCGGCGCCGTCATCTCCGTAGCTTCCACCTTTAGGTGGAAGCTCCACCATCGGACGCTCCACGATCGTCCAGCGCCCGGCGAAGTTCGCACGGCGATCGAGCGAGGTGGCGCGCCCCTGCGCGGCCTTGACGAGCGCCCGCAGCCCCGAGAAGCCGTCGGAGGCGACCAACCCCGAGGCGACCAGCCCACCGATCGCGTGGCGCAGCGCATCAGCGTCCAGCGAGGTCGCCGCCGCGACGTCCTGAAAGAACGACGCGCCGCGCGCGCGGAGCGTCGCGAGCACCGCCCGCGCCGAATCGGGCAGCGTCGTCTCGTCGATCGGGGTGGATTGGCGGAGCGACTGCCACGCGCCGGCGTGCTCGCGCAGGAAGAGCGCGATCGGGGTTGCGCCGATCACGTTGGGAAGCCCGCTCGCGCGGCTCCCGTCGCTCAGCCGCGCCCACGCGACCTCGCCCGAGAGGCAGGCCATGTCGAGCAGCGACGGATCGTAGTTGTCGAGGCGCGCCGGCAACACGGCGCGCTCCCACGCCGACGCGGGCAGCTCGAAGCCGTCGAGCATGGCAACGACGTCGCGCAGCCCGTGGATGCCGGCCAGGCGTGACGGGGCCGCGACGTGCTGCCAGTCGAACAGGAACCGCATGAAGTCGGCGGGCGTGACCGGCTCGATCTCGGCGCGCAGGCGATTGAGCGTGTATCGGTGAATGCGCGCGAGGAGCGCGCGATCACACCATTCGAGCGCCTGCGGCCGCGGCGAGCGAGCGTGCGAGTCGAGCCGCAGCGCGTGAGGGTGGGGCTCCACGCGCGTTGAGAAATGCTGACCACTGGCGGTTGGCGGTCCGCCGTCTGGCGGCGTAAACCGTCCGCGCAGCACGACACCGTCGGCTTCGAGCGCAAGCAGCGCCGCGTCCGCCTCCGTGTCCTCGATACCGAGGGTGCGCGCGAGGTCCGCGACAGTTGTCGGGCCGACGATGGTCAGGCGGCTCCGGACGATCTCGACGATCGCGTCCGCGCGCGACCAGGTCCGCGTGCGCGAGGCGGGCGCGGTGACCGGCGCGTCGAGGCGCGCGTCCGGGTGGATCGCGAGCCATTCGGGCAGGCGCTCTGCCGCGACCAGCACGCGGGGGCGCGACGCGACGCAGGACACCCACGTCGCGCGCCGCATCGCAATCAACTCGCCGACCAGTTCCAGGGCGCACCAGGGCTCTTCGTCCTCGGCCAGAAAGCCGGCCGTCATCAGCGCGTCATGGAGCTCGTCGACGTTTCGTGGATCTGGTCGCGCCTCGCCGCGAACGCGTTCGATCGCGGCGGCGTCCAGGGCGCCGAGCTCTCCGGCCGATCCCGGGTCCCCCGCGCGCCGTGATTGCACGGCGTGCGTCCGTCGCTCTTCGAGCGGCGCATCGTCCAGGAAGGAGTACGGGCGCGCGTTGAGGATGTCGTGCGAAAACGCCGACGGCTCGGGCGTGTCGCGGGCGACGAGGCGCACCTCGCCACGTTGAATCCGTGCGAGCACTTCGCGCAGGCCGTCGAAGTCCATTGCCTCCTGCAGGCAGTCGCGGACCGTCTGATTGACGAGCGGATGGTCGGGGATCTCGCGATCGCCGGGAATGTTCTCGAGGCAGGCGGCGGCGTCGGGAAACACCGCCGCCATCAGATCGTCGGCGAGCATGCGCTGGACCTGCGGCGCGAGGCGCCGTCCGCCGCGCGCGCGCGGCACCGCCAGCGCCACCGTCGTGTTCCAGCGCCACCGCGTCTGGAACACCGGCGCATCGAGAAACGCCTGCACCAGCACGTCGCGCGTCGTGTCGGGGTGGAGGTACCGGAACACGTCCGCGAGCGGGAACGAATGCTGCGTCCCGAGCGACAGCAACACGGCATCGTCGGTGGCCGCCGCCTGCAGCTCGAAGTTGAACTGCCGGCAGAAGCGCTTGCGCAGCGCGAGCCCCCAGGCCTTGTTGATGCGGCTGCCGAACGGCGCGTGCAGCACCAGCTGCATGCCGCCTGCTTCGTCGAAGAAGCGTTCGAGCACCAGCGTCTCCTGGGTCGGCACGGCACCCAGCGTACGGCGGCCGTCGCTGATGTACTCGACGATCTGCATCGCGGCGTCGCGCGAGATGCAAGCCTCTGCGGTCAGCCAGTCACACGCGGCATGCGCCAGCGCCTCCGAGGTCTGCGGCCGTGCATCATCAAGATAGGACTCGAGCGTGCGTCGCAGCTCGCTGATCGCGCGCGACAGCTCGTCGCTGCGCGCCGGCGCCTCGCCGAGCCAGAACGGAATCGTCGGCGGCGCCCCCTTCGCATCGGCAACGCGGACCGTGCCGGTCGTGACCTGCAGCACGCGCCACGAGGCGTTACCGAGCTGAAAGACGTCGCCGCCGCTGCTTTCGATGGCGAAGTCTTCGTTCAACGTGCCGATGAACGTCTCTTCGGGATCGAGGATGACCCGGTAGTCGGCGACCTCCGGGATCGCACCGCCGGAGGTCTGCGCCAGCAGACGCGATCCGCGGCGGCCGCGCACGCGCCCGCGCACCTCGTCGCGATGCAGCAGCGCGGCGCGGCGTCCGCGCCGGGTCGAGAAACCTTCCGCGGCCATCGCGACGACGGCGTCGAAGGCGGCGCGATCGAGATCGCGATAGGGCCAGGCGCGGCGGGCGAGCGCGAACAGCTCGTCCTCGCTGGTCGAATCTTCGCGCGCCGACGCTTCGGCGACGAGCTGCTGCGCCAGCACATCGAGCGGCATGTCGTGCTCGACGATCGCGTCGAGGACGCCGTGGCCCACCCACCGGAGCAGCGCCGCGCACTCGACGAGCTCGTCGCGCGACATGGGAAAGATGCGTCCCTTCGGGGTGCCGGCGATGGTGTGGCCGGAGCGGCCGACGCGCTGCAGCAGCGTCGCGATCCGCCGCGGCGATCCGATCTGGCAGACGAGATCGACATGGCCGATGTCGATGCCGAGCTCCAGCGAGGCGGTGGCGATGAGGGCGCGCAGCCGGCCGGTCTTGAGGCGCGTTTCCGCGTCGAGCCGCTTCTCTTTCGACAGGCTGCCGTGATGCGCCGTGACGGCCTCGTCGCCGAGCCGCTCGCTCAAGCGGCGCGCGAGCCGCTCCGCCAAGCGCCGCGTGTTGACGAACACGAGCGTCGTGCGATGCGCCTCGATCAGCTCCTGGAGGCGGCCGTAGTACTCCTCCCACACCTCGTGCGACATCACCGCGTCGAGCGTCGAGCGCGGGATCTCGAGCGCGAGATCCATCGCGCGGCGGTGACCCTCGTCGACGATCGTGCAATCGCCGCCCTCCGTGCCGACCAGAAAGCGCGCGACGCTGTCGATCGGCTTCTGCGTCGCGGACAGGCCGATGCGCATGAGCGGCCGCTCGGCGACGTTCTGCAGCCGTTCGAGCGACAGCGCGAGGTGCGCGCCCCGCCGCGTGCCGATGACGGCGTGAATCTCGTCGACGATCACCGTCCGCACCGTGCGCAGCATGGTGCGGCTTCGCTCGGACGTGAGCAGCAGGTACAGCGACTCCGGCGTGGTCACGAGGATATGCGGCGGGGTGCGCAGCATGGCCGCGCGCTCGGACGCGGTCGTGTCGCCGGTGCGCACCGCGGCGGTGATGCGCGGCGCCTCGAGCCCGTCCTCCTGCGCGAGCTGACGGATGCCGCGGCGCGGCTCGGCGAGGTTCTTGTGGATGTCGGTCCCGAGCGCCTTGAGCGGCGACACGTAGACGACCCGCACCTCGTCGGGCAGCGGACGGTTGAGCCCTTCGCGAAAGAGCTCGTCAATCGCGGTGAGGAACGCGGCGAGCGTCTTGCCCGATCCGGTCGGCGCCGCGATCAGCGTGTGCTGCTGCTGCGCGATCGATGCCCAGCCGCGCGATTGCGCCGCGGTCGGCGCGCCGAGCGTCTCGCCAAACCAGCGGCCGACGACGGGATGAAAGTGGGAGAGAGACATACCAGGGCGGGCGAAAGGATCAGAATACTGCAGTTCACAGCCGCCGCAAGTCACCCGAAAGGGGGACTTCGAGAGCCGTCTCGGGCGGTCGCGATGGCGCACGTGGGAGCAGCGCGAGCGCGATGAGATACAGCAGGATCGTCGCAAACGCGATGTACCCGGCAGCGGACGGCAGCGGCTCCTGCGTGATCGTGCCGAGCGTCGCCGCATCGAACAGCGCCAGCAGCACGCGCTTCGTACGTCCGCCCTCGGGATCCGATAGCCCCGCGAGGATCACGAACTTCAGGACGAACGCGGAGCCGCAGATCACGACGAGGCTGCGGAGCAGCCGGACGCGATCGGGAGCCGCGACGAAGGTGTTCAGCAGCAGCACGAAGAGGAACCCGTCCACCGCGACGAGCGGAAGGCCGGACCGCGGCGAGAGCAGGTTGAAGATCTGTGCGGTGGCGGCGAACAGCGACAGCAGCACCATGACGCCGTTCGCGTTGGCGAGCGGCGCGCGCGTGTCATGGACGAGCCGTTCCGGCGCGAGCGTGCCGCTGCGGACGATGACCGCGAAGAGAATGACGGCGAGCACGAGCGCGAAGACCGACGGCGGAACGAACGGTGCCGGCGCGCCCGGCTCGAGGCCGCCGAGCAGCGCGACCGTCAGGAGCGCGAGCGGCAGCACCCAGGCATCGCGCCCGGCGCTCATTTGCGGCTCCTGAACACGCGCAGCGGATTGAAGTCCGACAGGTCGCGCTCGAGGCCGCGCTGGAGCTCCGCTTTCAGTTCGTCCGCCGAGTGCATCTGCAGATCCGGATCGTCGACGACGAGGCGTCCGTTCGGCGCGAGCGCAATCGCCTTGTTGACGGCCTCGACCCCCTTCACGAACAACGCGTCGGTGTTGTAGAGCCGTCCCCAGCCTTCGCGGTAATAGGCGTAGGCGATGTAGAACTGCGTGCGTGCGTCGCGCTCGGCGGAATCCGCCCGCGCGAACGCGGCGCGCGCCTCGGCGAACTGGTCGCGGCGGAAGAACTGCAGGCCGTCATTGAATGCCTGCGGATCGATGCGATACACGCCGACGCTGGCGGTCAGCCCGCCGGTCACCTGCGCGATCGTCTGGGGCTGACGCGCGTAGGCCCAGACGATGATGACGGCATAGGCCAGCGTGACCGCGAGCCCCGCGAAGCGGATGACGCGCTCGCGCGTCATCACTGGCGCCGGGCATCCGGCACGAGGCCGAGCACGAAAGAGGTGATTTGCGGATTGCGCAGGTTCGCGTAGAAGTTGCTGCCGAACGCGCACGCGGTCGTGGAGTTCGCCGAGATCACCGCCGCCAGCGACCACACGCCGCCCTCCTGGAGGAGCAGCGCGCCGCCGGAGTCCCCCGGACACACCGAACTGTTCGAGGTCGACACTTCCGTCTGGAGCAGCGTGGCGGAGATCGCCGAGATCGTCGTCGAGCCTGCTCGCAGCGTCGATCCCGCCTGCACCTGATCGCGTCCCCACCCGATGATGACTGCAGTTTCGCCGACGCGTGCGTCGCGGTTGAGGAGCATCGGAATCGTGGAGGTGCCGAGGTCCTGCGCGAACAGCAGCACGCCGACGTCGAGCGCGTTGGGATCGCTCTCGCGATAGCCAGGGAACGGATGCAGCGATTCGGCGGCAATCTGTTCGCCGCTGCCTTTGAAGATGCGGGCGCCGCCAATCGTGCCGGCAAGACAATGTGCCGCGGTCAGGACCGCCCGCGGCGCGATCACCGTTCCCGAGCAGCCGCCGGCAAGGTTTCCTTCGGTGTCGCGCAGGTTGATGAGCACCACCGGCGAGTTCGTCGACGAGCAGGTCGTCCCGTTGGTGATCGACGTCGCGGCCGAGACGCTTGCGCCGAGGACGTTGCAGGCGGCGGAGATCGGCACCGTCGGCGCGGGTGTCGGCGACGAAGGGGGCGGCGAAAAGCCCCCGCCGCACGCGGTGAGCAGGGCAGCAAGGCTCGCGGCGGCCGCGGCGCGCATATGGCTCATGATAATGCTACGGCACGATCACCCGCAGCGCCCCCGGCCGGATCCGGCA
>JBKPRU010000243.1:0-10900 GCA_046734675.1 Acidobacteriota bacterium | reverse complement strand
TCTGGGCGTTATTCCTGAATGGTGCGGGCCATTTTTGTTAGCCCGAGCAGAATTTCGGAAGACGGACGACGTAAGACGCAAGGCCGCCGCGAAGGGGGGGCAAGCCCGTAAGGGCGTCGCGCGAAGCGCGTAAAGCGCGTGGGGGTGGGGCCCCACGCGCATTGAGAAATGCTGACACGCGGTGGTCTCCGATTTGCGATGTTCGACCATGGCGCAGGTAAACCGCTCCTCGTCATCCCCGGCCTTCAGGGCCGCTGGGAATGGATGCGCCCGGTGCTCACGCCGCTGTCGCGCGATTACCGCGTCCTCTCCTACTCGCTCTGCGGCGACATCGGCGCGGGCATGAAGATGGATCCGTCCCTCGGCTTCGACGTGTTCGCCAAGCAGGTCGATCGCGTGCTCGAACGGGCGGGCGTCGCGCGCGCGGCGATTTGCGGGATCTCGTACGGCGGCGCGATCGCGGTGCGCTATGCGGCGCTCCATCCCGCACGCGTGACCGCGCTGATCCTCGCGAATACGCCCGGACCGGGATGGTCGCCGGATCCGAGGCAGGCACGCTACATCGCGAGCCCCTGGCTGACCTTGCCGGAGTTTTGCGTGACCGCGGCCAGACGTCTCGGGCATGAGCTGCGGCGAGGGCTGCCCGACTGGCCGTCGCGCATCGGGTTCACGCTCGGACAACTCGTGAATGCGGTGACCGCACCCGCCGTACCAGGGCTCATGGCGCGGCGCGTGCGCCTGCTGCAGGAGACGCAGCTCGCGTCCGACTGCGCACGCATCACCGCGCCGACGCTCGTCATCACCGGCGGCGAAGACCTGGATCTCGTGGTCCCCGTGTCGTCGTCCAAGGAGTACTTGCGGCTGATCCCGCACGCGGCCTACGCGTCGCTGGACGAGACGGGCCACCTGGGATCGCTCACACAGCCGGATCGGTTCACCGGCATCGTAAAGGAGTTCCTTGCCGGCCATTCATGATTTGCGCGGTCCCACCGGGCGCCTCGAGGCATTGCTGGATCTGCCACCCGGCACGCCGAGGGCCGCGGTGGTTTTTGCGCATCCGCTTCCGACGCATGGCGGAACCATGCACACGAAGGCGGTGTATCAGGGCACCAAGGGACTGGTGCGCGCCGGATGCGCGGTTCTGCGGTTCAATTTCCGCGGTGTCGGCCACAGCGAAGGCAGCTTCACCGGGGGTGACGGCGAGAAAGAGGATTTCCGCGCCGCTCTCGACTACATGCACGCGAAGTTTCCGGACCTCCCCCTCTGGGCCGCCGGCTTTTCGTTCGGATCGTGGATCGCGCTCGAGACCGGCGCGGTCGACGATCGCGTATCGGTCCTGATCGGCATCTCGCCGCCGTGGACGAAGCTTGGCTACGATTTCAGTAATACGTTGAAGAGTACGAAGGCGAAATTCTTCGTACAAGGCGAATCGGACGATATCTGTCCGATCCAGGACATGTGGAAGATGTACGGCCAGCTGCCCGAGCCGAAGGAGCTGGTCGTCATCGACGCGGCGGATCATCTCTACGACGGGCACACGACGGAAGTCGGCGAGGCGCTGGAGGATCTCCTCTCCGATTACGTCGACCCCACCCGTCCATCCACGCCAGCCGCCAGCACGCCGGAGGGAGCCCAATGAAAGACGCCGTGATCGTCTCCGCAGTGAGAACACCGGTTGGTAAGGCGCCGAACGGGTCGCTGCGCACTACGCGCCCTGACGAAATGGCGGCGCTCGTGATCGCCGAGGCGCTGCAACGCGTCCCGGCCCTCGACGGCGCAGAAATCGATGACGTGGTGCTGGGCTGTGCGATGCCGGAAGCCGAGCAGGGCTTGAACGTGGCCAGGATTGCCAGCTTGCGCGCGGGCGTGCCGATCACCGCGTCAGCCGTGACGATCAACCGGTTCTGCTCGTCGGGCCTGCAGGCGATCGCCTACGCCGCGGAGCGGATCATCGCCGGTGGCGCTGCGGCGATCGTGGCCGGCGGGACCGAGTCGATGAGTCTCGTGCCGATGGGCGGCAACAAGGTCGCGCCGAACCCCGCGCTCGTCGACAGTTACCCGGACGTGTACCTGACGACCGGCCTGGTGGCAGAAAATCACGCCCGCGAGGCGAGCATCTCGCGCGAGGAGCAGGACGCGTTCGCGCTGCGCAGTCATCAGCGCGCGATTGCGGCACTCGATGCCGGACGATTCAGTGACGAACTCGTCCCAGTCCCAGGCCGCGCAGAAATTGCCACGCCGCAGCTTGCGACAGTAGGGGCGGTCCGCTCGGCACCGTTCGAGGAAGCCGTGCAGGTTGGCGCCAGGGTCGCCGCAGCCTCCGCACCAGTTGTTCTTGCCGTCGACGAGGGGCCGCGGCGCGATACCTCAGTCGCGGCGCTCGCGAAGCTGAAGCCTGCGTTCCACGTCAAAGGCACCGTGACGGCGGGGAACTCGTCGCAGACCAGCGACGGCGCCTCCGCGGTCGTCGTCATGAGCGGCGACCGCGCGCGCGAGCTCGGAATCGCGCCGCTTGCGCGATTCGTCGGGTTCGCGACCGCCGGCGTCGAGCCCGAGCGCTTCGGCATCGGTCCGGTGCCGGCGATCAGAAAAGTCCTGAAGCTGACCGGCCTCACGCTCGATCAGATCGATCTCGTCGAGCTCAACGAAGCCTTCGCCGCGCAGGTGCTCGCATGCCTGCGCGAGCTGCCGATCGATCCCGATCGCCTCAACGTCAACGGTGGGGCCATCGCGCTCGGCCACCCGCTCGGCTGCACGGGCGCCAAGCTGACCACGACGCTCCTGTATGAGATGCGCCGCCGCGGATCACGCTACGGCATGGTGACGATGTGCGTGGGCGGCGGTATGGGCGCTGCCGGTATCTTCGAGCGCCTATGACCCGCCGGCCACGCACATCGTCACCTGTCAACGAAGACACAGCGCCTGCGGCCCGCGCCACGCGCGAAGCGCGAGGCGCGAGCGAGCGGGGGTGGGGGCCCCGCGAGCGTTGAGAAATGTGCGTGGGCGGCGGCATGGGCGCTGCCGGTATCTTCGAGCGGCTGTGAACGCAGAGACGGAATGAGTCCACTTACGAGGGGCACGACGATGACGATGACGACCACGACAATCGCACGGGGTGGCGGGTGGCTGATCGAGGACGCGCCGGTGGACGGCGTGTTCACGCGCGAGCGGCTCAACGACGAGCAGCGTCTGATCGGCCAGACGGCAGAGGAGTTCATCGACAACGAGGTGCTCCCCGCGATCGATCAGCTGGAGCAGAAGGATTGGGCGAAGGCGCGCGCGCTGGTGCGGCGCTGCGGTGACCTCGGGCTGCTCGCGACCGACGTCGCCGAATCGTACGGGGGCATCGACGTCGACAAGGTGTCGTCGGTGGTCGTCGGCGAAGTGGTCGGGCGAGCCGCGTCGTTTGCGACCACGCTCGGCGCACAGGTTGGCCTCGCGATCACGCCGCTGGTCTGCTTTGGCACCGAGGCGCAGAAGCGCAAGTATCTGCCGGGCCTGGTGAGCGGCGAGACCGTCGGCGCCTACGCGCTCAGCGAATCCGGGTCCGGGTCCGACGCGCTCGGCGCGAGGACGCGCGCGACGCGCGACAGCGACGGCAACTTCGTCCTCAACGGCGAGAAGATGTGGATCACCAACGGCGGCTTCGCCGACGTCTTCATCGTCTTTGCGAAGGTGAACGGCGAGGACTTCTCGGCGTTCATCGTCGAACGCGGGTTTCCGGGCGTCAGCACCGGCAAGGAGGAGCACAAGCTGGGACTCCTCGGCTCGTCGACGACGCCGCTGATCCTGCAGGACGCGAAGGTCCCGGCGGAGAACCTGCTCGGCGAGATTGGCAAGGGCCACAAGATCGCTTTCAACACGCTCAATTACGGGCGATTGAAGCTGGGCGCGATGTGCAGCGGCGGCGCCCGCATGGCGATCCTGGAGGCGGCGAAGTACGCGGCGCAGCGTCGCCAGTTCGGTAAGCCGATCGCGAGCTTCGGCGCGATCCGGCAGAAGCTCGGGGAGATGATCGCGCGGCAGTACGCGGTCGAGGCCATGCTTTATCGCACCGCCGGTCTCGTCGACAGCATGCTCGCGAACGAACACGAGCCCGCGCAAATCCTGGCGACGCTGGAGGAGTTCGCGATCGAATCGTCGATCCTGAAGGTCGCGAGCAGCGAGACGATTGATTTCATCCTCGACGAGAACGTCCAGATTCACGGCGGCAACGGCTTCGTGCGCGACTACCCGGCCGAGCGCCACTATCGCGACGCCCGCGTCAATCGCATCTTCGAAGGGACCAACGAGATCAACCGGCTGCTCATCCCCGGCATGCTGATCCGCCGCGCGCTGAAGGGCGGGCTGCCGCTCATCCCCGCCGCGAAGCGGTTGATGGACGAGATCCTCGCGCCGCCTTCGATGGAGCCGCCGTCGGACGCGCCGTTCGACGCGGAGCGCCGCGCCGTCGCGGCGATGAAGAAGGTGGGCCTGATGGTGCTCGGCACCGCGATGCAGACCTACGGCGAGAAGCTGACCGACGAGCAGGAAGTGCTGATCGCCGCCGCCGACATCATGATCGACCTGTACGGCGCCGAGAGCGCGCTGCTGCGTGCGCAGCAGGACGGCGGCGACCTCCACGTCGCCGCGGCGCGCTGCTACATCAGCGACGCCGCCGGTCGCGTCGAGCAGTCTGCGAAGACCGCGCTCGCGGGCATGGCGGACGGCGACAACCTGCGCACGCTCCTGGCCGCGCTGCGCCGGCTCCTGAAGGTGACGCCCGTCAACACCATCGCGCTGCGCCGCGTACTTGCCGATGCGGTAGTGGAGCAGAAGCGTTTCGTGTTCTGATCAGCCGCGCGATCTTCTACCAGGGTAATTGTTCCCGCCGATGACGCGATAGGGGACGCAGCCTTTACCGCGTCGTCGGCCGATCCGTTTTCGACGTCCATCCAGTAGCGGCGCGCCTGGGCGCGACGCGCCCCCATTTCCCGGTCTTCAATCGCATGCCAGAGCGCTCACGCGTCGGCACATCTGCCGCCAATCCTTGAGTGTTCATGCACGATGGGCGGGGGAGTTGCACAACCCAATCGTGTCGCGCGCAAACCTGCGTGCAGGCATTCCGCCTGCCGCGTCGCGCGGCGCGAAAGGAGTCAGCCATGCTGCGTGTTTGTACGAGTGTGTGCCTGGCCGCCGGCGTGACCACGGCGGCTGCGTTCGCACAACAACAGCCCGTTGATCGTCTGCTCGACCGCGAGGGCCGCTTCACTCGCGACGTCACCGTCACCGGGTGCGTCGCGCCCGGCTCACAGCCCGATGCGTATACCCTCGCCGTCATCGGCGAGAGCGATGCGTCACAGTCCGGCGTCGGAATTGCGCCGGGGACGCCGCTGCGTCTCGCCGGCCTTCCGCCGACGGACTTCCAGGAATACGTCGGACAGCAGGTCGAAGTGTTCGGCATGCTGGGACCGCGCGCTTCATCGCGCGGACACGGCCATGGGGCGCGGTCAGACGATCCCTCGAAAGTGATCGTGCGTTCGATCCGCCAGCTCGCCACCACCTGTTCCGCCCCGACGCCGATCGCATCGGCGCCGGTCGCCGTGCCGGCACCGGTTGCCTCGCGACCCGGATCGCAGGGCCGCGGCAAGACTCGCGCGGCGGTACCGCCTGCGCCGCTCACGCCCACGAGTGCGCCGACGACGTCGGTTGCGCAAGGCGCTGCCGTTCCACGGCCAATGACCACCACGACGCCGGCATGGGCAGCGGGATCCTGGACCGGGGCAGGCCCCGCCACGTCCACGATTCCAACCGGCGCTCGGCCCGTGAACACGACGACAACCGGTGCGGCGCCGGCGAACACGACGACAACCGGTACGGCGCCCGCGAACGCGACCACGACCAACGCCGCGTCCGGCCAGTCGGGGATCAGCGGCAGCGCCACGCTGGGCGGCACGATTGCGATGACGCCGCCGGTGATCACGTTCCCCCTCGGCCGCACGCCGTCCACGCCGCCGGCGACGTCTGGCGCGGCGCAACCGACGTCGACGTTACCGGCAACCGGATTGGCGCAAGGGGCGACCAATACGACGACGTCCAACGCAGCGCTCGATCAGTTCGGTCTCACGGGCGACGCGATGCTGAGCGGTCTCGTCAACGTGAACATTCAGCAGCTGCTTGCCAGCGTGCAGCTGGTCGCGAACGTCAACGTGCAGGACGTGGTCGTCAACGTGTCCGACATCCTGAACGACAACCAGATCCAGGCGCTCGTGCAGGCGCTGAACACGAATCCGCAGGCGGCGCTGAATGCGAACGACCTGACGTCGGCGCTGCAGCAGGCCGGCGTGCTGGATCCGAATCAATGGGTCGTCGGGGTCACGGGCAGTCAGATATACGAGAACCGCAATCTTTCGACGGCGCTGCAGGAGCGCGGCATCATCCAGCCGGGCGAAACCATCATGGGCACGTCAACGCCGCACGTGTTCGTCGTGGGAGACAAATAGATGTCGCAGCGGGCGTTCCGGCGCGCCGGAACGCCCGTATTTGAACTACCGGAGGAATGACATGGGTTGTCGAATTTTGATCGCGGTTCCGTGGCGACGGCTGCATGCGGTGGCACTTGTCGCGGGACTGTCCGTGACGGCGTGCCGCGATCTGCCGGATCGTCCGGCAACGCATCCGGCCCCGGCGGCGACCGCAGTCGAGCCGTCCGAGCTCGTGACGGTCACACGTGAGGCGATCAGCAGCGGTCCCGCGATCTCCGGCGAGCTGCGCGCCGCGCGCGAGGCGACGGTGCGCGCGGAGATGGCGGGATCGATCTCGAACCTCACGGTTGAAGAGGGACAGATGGTGCGGCGAGGCCAGGTGCTATGCCGCATCGAGGCGCCATCGCTGCGCGACTCCGCGGCGTCCGCCCAGGTGAACGTGCAGTCCGCTGACGAAGCGCTGGCGACCGCGACGCGCGAAGAGGAGCGGGCTGCGAGGCTGGTTGCGCAGGGCCTGCTGCCGCGGCGCGACCTGGAGGCGGCGCACAAGACAGTCGCGGACGCGGAGGCGCGGCGCGCCGACGCGCAAGCGAAACACGCGGCGGCAATCGAGCAGTCCGGGAAGTCGACGGTCCGGGCGCCGCTGACCGGCGTCGTGAGCACGCGCGCCGCGAACGCCGGCGATGTCGTTGCCGCCGGCGCGCCGATCGTGACCATCGTCGATCCGGCGATGCTGCAGCTCCACGCATCGGTTCCCGCGGATGCGCTGCCGCTGCTGAAAACAGGCGTGCCGGTGGAGTTCCGGACGAGCGGCGATCCCAATGCGACCTTCGCGGGCCGCATCGATCGGATCGCGCCGGTTGCCGATCCGGTCACGCGCCAGGTACAGGTGTACGTCACGGTTCCGAATGCCTCGCGTCGCCTGATCGCTGGGTTGTTTGCCGAAGGACGTGTCGCCGCCGCGAGCGGCCGCGGGCTGGTGGTCCCGACCGCGGCAGTCGAGATGAACGACCGAGGCGCATGGGTCTCTCGCGTCCGCGCGGGGCGCGTCGAACGCGTGCCCGTGGACGTGGGACTCCGTGACGAACGGCACGCCCGCGTCGAAATCAGGCTTGGCGTCGCCGAAGGCGACGCGTTGCTGACGGGGCCGGCCCAGGCGATTCCGCCCGGGACACCGGTGGAAGTGCGAGGCGACGCGCCGGTCACGGCGCATCGTGAGCCGCCATGGTGATCTCCGGCTACGCAATCCAACGGCCCGTGGTCACGATCGTCGCGATGATCGCGCTGGTGGCGTCCGGCATCGCGGCGCTCACCCGCCTGCACGTCGACGAGTTTCCGGACGTGCAGCCACCGGTCGTCGTCGTGACGGCGGCCTACCCGGGAGCTCCGCCGGACACGGTCGAGCGCGAGATCGTCGACCGCTTCGAGGAGCGCATCTCCGGCATCAGCGGCGTCACGCGCATCACCTCGTCGGCGCTCGACAGCCACGCGGTCGTGGTCGTCCGCTTCGCGTTTGGCACCAACCTTCAGGACGCGATGCAGCAGGTTCGCGACCAGATCGGGATCATTCGCGGCGAGTTGCCGGCGGAAATGGAGGACCCGGTGCTCGAGCGCGGCGATCCGACGGATCTGCCGATCGTCTCGCTCACGCTCTCGTCGGCCACCCGCGGCGCCGCTGAGCTCACGGCGCTGGTCGATCCGGGGATCACCCGACGGCTGCGTGGCCTCACGGGCGTGGCCTCGGTCGATGTGGTCGGCGGCATCGCACGCGAGCTCGTGATCGAGCTGCGGCCCGAGACGATGCAGGCGTCCGGCGTCGGCATCGACGACGTCGTGCGCACGCTGCAGACGCAGAACGTGGCCGTGCCCGTCGGCCGTGTGAGCGGACGGAACGAGGAGCGCACGATTCGACTGCAGGGACGGCTCGAACGTCCGGAGGATTTTGCGCAGCTCGCGATCGAGCAGCCGGGCGGCCGCCTCGTGCGTCTCGGCGATGTGGCGAATGTGCGTGATGGCGCAGAGGAACCGCGCTCGGCGGCGTTCTTCAATGACCGGCCCGCGGTCGGCATCGACGTCGTCAAGGGGAAAGAGGCGAGCACGTTGAACGTGGCCGCGCTCGTCCGCCGCGCGGTCGACGAGATCCGGCCGGCGCTGCCGCCCGACGTGGAGCTTCGCATCGTGCGCGACGCCTCACTTCACGTCACGCGTTCGGTCCGAGACGTGGAACTGGCGCTCGTGGTCGGCGCGGTGCTGACCGTGGCGGTCGTGTTTCTCTTTCTCAACTCGTGGCGCTCGACGGTCATCACGGCGGTCGCTCTGCCGATCTCCGTGCTCGCCGCGTTCGTCGCCGTCTGGGCGTGCGGCTTCACGCTCAACACGATGTCGCTGCTCGGTCTGTCTCTCGCGATCGGGCTTCTCATCGACGATGCGATCGTCGTGCGAGAGAACATCGTGCGGCACCTCGAGCGCGGCATCGACCCGATGACTGCGGCGCGTCAGGGCACCGACGAAATCGGTCTGGCCGTGACGGCCACCACCTTTGCGATCGTGGCCGTGTTCGTACCGGTCGCGTTCATGGGAGGCGTCGCGGAGCAGTGGTTCGCGCCGTTCGCGCTGACGATCGCCTGCTCCGTGCTGGTGTCGCTGCTCGTGTCGTTCTCGGTGGATCCGACGCTGTCCGCCTACTGGGCCGATTCCCAGGCGCGACACGGCGAACGCCGCGGCTTGTCTCGCCTGCTCGACCGGTTCAACGGCTGGTTCAACGGCCAGGCGGATCGTTACAAGGGAGTGGTCGGGTGGGCGCTCGATCATCGTGCCCTGACGATCGCGATCGCGGCGATCGCGCTTCTGGTGGCGCTGTTGCTGCCGGCCTCGGGAACGATCGGCGCGGCATTCCTGCCCGAGCACGACATCTCTGAATTCAATATCGCGATCGAGACGCCGGCCGGGTCGAGTCTCGCCTACACCAACGGCAAGGCGCTGGAGCTCGAACGCCGCGTCCGCGCATTGCCCGAAGTCGACTACACCTATGCGACCGTCGGGCCCTCGTCGGGATTACGTCAGCAGCTGACCGCCGTCAACGAGGGAAATCTCTACGTGCGCCTCAAGCCGCGCAGCGCACGCGTCCGGCATCAGCAAGCCGTGGAACGCGAGCTGCGCGAGGATCTCCAACGTACCGGCGGTGTGACGGCCTGGGTGAGCCCGGACATCCTCCGCAACCGGAAGCAGATCCAGGTGCAGCTGCGCGGATCGAATCCGGCGGAGCTGCAGCGGATTGCGGAGGAGCTGGCCGGCATCCTGCGCGACGTGCCCGGCGCCGTCGACGTCGGTCTGTCGACGAAAGACGAGCAGCCGGAGCTCGACGTGCAGGTCGATCGACCGCTCGCCGCGTCGCTCGGCGTCACCGCCGGTGCAATCGGCCGCGTGCTTCGCACCGCGTTTGCCGGCGTCAACACCGGCGACTGGATCGATCCGCAGGGCGAGGTGCGTCACGTCACCGTGCGGCTGGCCGCCGACGCACGTGGTCGCGCCGACAGTCTGGAGTCGCTGCCCGTCGGCATCTCTCGCCCCGACGGCCGGCCGTCGCTGCTGCCATTGGGACACATCGCGCGGGTCTCGGACGGCAGAGGCCCGGCGCGGATCGATCACCTGAATCGTGAACGCGTCGTCTACGTGCAGGCGAACACGGAGGGGCGGGCGCTGAGTGCCGTGATCGGCGATTTCAACCGGCGCACGACATCCGTTCGGCTTCCGTCTGGATACGACGTCTCGCACGGCGGCGAGCGTGAGGATCAGCGCGGCGTGTTTCGCCGCATCGTGATCGCGCTGATCGTGGGCGTGGTGCTGATGTATTTCGTCCACGTGGTGCAGTTCGGATCGTTCGTGGATCCGCTCGCGGTCATGCTGTCGCTGCCGCTGTCGCTGGTCGGCGCGATGCTCGCGCTGGCGATCACCGGCTCGACGCTCAACATCATGAGCATGATCGGACTGCTGATGCTGCTTGGAGTCGTGGCGAAGAACGCGATCCTGATGATCGACGTGGCGAAGACGATTGAGCGCGGCGGCGCCGATCGACGGACCGCGCTTGCAGAGGCCGGCCGGCTGCGGCTCCGCCCGATCCTGATGACGACATTCGCGCTGACCGCGGGCATGGTGCCGGTCGCGCTCGGCGTCGGTGAAGGGGGGGATTTCCGTGCGCCGCTCGGGCGCGTCGTGATTGCGGGCGTCATCACGTCGACGATCCTGACCCTGATCGTCATTCCTGCGGTCTACGACGGCTTGAGCGAATGGCGGGATCGGATGGTCCGCGGCCGCGTGCGGCGCGTCTGAAGACCCGCCCTACAACCTCCCCGGGGGCGGAAAACGCGTGGCGGCTGACGGTAGGGCGCCTCTTTAGAGGCGCCCTACCGTCGTGGAGGCGCACCTGAAGGTGGGCC
>JBKPRU010000242.1:0-7401 GCA_046734675.1 Acidobacteriota bacterium | reverse complement strand
CCACTGCGTCGGCCGCCGCAAATCTGGATCGATTCGCACCGTCGCGCCGCGATCGAGCGCGCCCTGCCCTGGCCCGATCTCGGTGAACTGGGGAATCAGATCGTTGTTCGCATCGATCCACGTGCGAATCTCGGTGTTCTGCCGCAGCGGATTGAACTGATCGACGAGCTGCGACCCCTGGCGCTGCGCGTACTGGCTCACGCTCGCCTTCAGCACGGTCGCGCCGCGGCCGGAGACGTCGAACGTGACCGCGAGCCGCGGCACGACGGTCGTCCAGTCGACGAGCCCGGATTGCGCGGCGTAAGTGCGCGCCGGTACGAAATCGCCGGCGGGCGCTGATTGCGCATTGAGGCTGCCGATGTGGCGCTCGTAGCGAAGGCCGGCGTTGAGGGTCAGGCGCGGCGTCACCGTCCAGGCGTCCTGCAGGAAGACGCCGATCTCCGTCTGATCGAGGCTGGTGTGCACCGGCGTGTTGTAGACCTGCACCGAGTCGGGCACGCCGTTGCGATAGCGCGCGACGAGGTCGCCATGGCCGAGCGAATCGAAGTCCTGGCCGTACGGCGCGAGTTGATACTGCACGCCGGCGCGCAACTGGTGCTCGCCGCGCCAGCGCGGCAGCCATGAGAGCACGGCGCTCGCGGTGCGACGCTCCTGGTTCGCGCGCACCATCGAGGGCGGCGGCGCGTCGGTCAGCGTCGAGCGCGCGATGTCGATCCGCGGCAGCGCATCGCCCGCGAGCCCCGGCTGGTAATCGAGCGACCAGGGCACGTAGTACCACGAGAGGCCGGAGTCGAGCAGCAGGTTGGGGCGCAGCGTCGAGGTCAGCTTCACGTTCGACACCGGTCCCCAGAGCGGCGAGTAATAGCTCGCCTCGGGCGAGACGAACTGATACGCCGCGGTCGTCTGACGGCGATGATCGCGGACCTTGTAGTTGTAGTCGACGAACCCGGAGAGCCGGTTGGCGCGATTGATCTGCCAGGTGATCTTGCCGCTCGTGTTCCAGATCAGGTTTTCGTCGAGCGCCTGCGTGCCGTCCGGATTGAACGTGTTCGCCTCGAACCGATCGACGCGGAAGCGGCGCGCGCTGCCAAAGAACCACAGCGTGTCGTGGAGGAGCGGCCCGCCGATGCCGGCATTGAGGTCGTAGAAGACGTCGGTCGCGCTCGGGGCGGCGAGCCCGCGTTCGCGCTGCACGTCGCTGACGTTGTTGCTCTGGAGATGCTCGTTGGTGAACGTGCCGAAGAGATCGCCGCGGAACTGATTGCCGCCGTCCTTCGTGATCATGTTCACGCTGACGCCGCCGGCGCCAATCTCCGCGGGGAGCGCCCGCGTCTGCACGACGATCTCCTGATAGGCGCCAAGGTTCGGATACTGGCCCGAGACGCCGCCCGACGCCGTGTTCGAGGTCATGTCGAGCCCGTCGGTGTTCCAGATCAAATCGCGGGTTTGCGACCCGTGGATCGACACGCCGGCGGTTTGCCCCGTTTCCGATCCGCCGACGTCGGGCCGCGCCGTCACCGCGCCCGGCACCAGCATCACGGCGACGTTGGGAATCCGCCCGACCGGAATCCCTTCGAGCAGTTCCTGGTGCAGCGGCCGCTCCGACGTGCTCGCGCGAAGGTCGATCACGGGCGTGCCGCCCTGCACGACGATCTGCTCCTCGAGCTTGCCGACCGGCAACGTCGCATTCACGGTCGCCGTGAACGACGTGTTCAACTGAATCTCCTCGCGGCGCACCGTCTGAAATCCGGAGAGCTCGAACTTGACGGCATATTCGCCGGGCCGCAGATCGACAACTTGATAGCGTCCGTCGGCGGCGCTGACGACGGTGCGGGTGCGCTCGATGAGCGCGGGACTGGCCACTTCGATGGTGACGCCCGGAAGCGGCGCGCCCGACTCGTCGGTCACCAGGCCGACGATGCCGGCGCCGGTGGATTGGGCGAAGACGGAAGACGCCGCGGCAACGAGCACGGCGAGCGACAACGCGGCACGGGGGCCGAACCGCTGGAACGACATGGCACCTGACTCCTTGTGAAACACGAACGACACGGCTGAAAAAGAAAACGGCCGCCCTGGCGGGAGCGGCCGTACATGAAAACGGCCGCTCCTCGTGCGAGCGGCCGCAGGTCAAAGCGTCTGATGGTTTCTAAATCAGCGAGACTCCTTCCCCTCGACCGTTCGCGGACACCGACACGTACAACAACAGATCGTTGCCTGGCGGGTGCGGAGAACCGGGTGGAAAGAAGCCGAACTCATGACGCTCTGGCCGGGAGTGTAGCAGCCGTAGGACCGCTGGTCAAATCCACGGGGCGAATGGACAGCTGACGCGGCGTGCGGACGGTGATGCGCAACTCGCGTCCCTCGAGGTCAATCATCGTGACGCGGCGCACCCCGCGTAGCCGTTCGGCGGACGCGCGGACCGCGCGCACCAGCGCGGCGACGACCCCGAGGCCGCGGCGGCCGTAGCGATCCGCGACCGCGATGTGCAGCACCAGCACCTCGTCGACCGTCGTGCGCAGGAAGATGACCATGCCGGCGAGCGCGTCGCTGCGCTGACCGCGCTCGATCGCGAACAGGCACTGCACCTCGACGCCGGATCCGACGGCGACGTGAAGACCGGCCGCATCCGAGACAATCCGCGGGCTGCCGAACAGATCGATGGCGCGGGTGATCGCGCTCTCGGCCTGCCGCTGGCGCTGGTTGAAGAACATCAGACGCTCGAGCGCCTCGCGCTCGAACCGGGACAATCTCGATTGAAAGACCAGGCGCATCACGCAGCCTCCCGGGTCGTGGAGACGGCGAACAAAAGTCGCCGCGGCGCGGGTCTTCACCGCGCCCAGAGCCCTCTCGATGCGCCTCAGGGCAAGCGGGCTGCCACTCGCCGACCGGCGGCGTTGACCTGGCCCGAGGAAAGGCGGAATCATAGTTGGCTGGTGTCGCAAATGAGCCCTCGTCCTTCCGTCCTCTGTCCGGTCGATTTCTCCGACAACTCCCGCGGCGCGCTGCGGTATGCGGCGGCGATCGCGACGCACTTCGACTCGACGCTGACGCTGGTGGCGGTCAACGATCCGCTGCTGGTCGAAGCCGCCGAGCTCGCGTCCGGATCCTCGCAGCTGCTCGCCGATACCGAGCGCGAGATGGAGCGGTTTTTCTCCCATGCGTTCGAACCCGGCACGCCGCGCGCCGTCCCCCGGCTCGAGATGGCGACCGGCAAGCCCGCGCCCGAGATCCTTCGTGTCTCGCGCGACCGCGGTTGCGACCTGATCGTCATGGGCTCGCACGGATCCACCGGGTTCCGCAAGTTGTTCTTTGGATCGACCACCGAGCGCGTGCTGCGCGAGACGTCGGTGCCGGTGCTGGTCACGCCCCCCAACGACGCCGGGCCGCTCACGCCCGCCGACATCCCGAAGGCGGTGCGGCGCATCGTGACGCCGGTGGACCTGACCGGTACGACCACCGCGCAGCTCCAGACGGCCGCGCGCATCGCCGCCGCGCTGAAAGTCCCGCTCATCCTCGTGCACGTGATCGAGCCGGTCCGATCGATCCCGGCCGCGCACCTGGGACTGCCGAACCTCGAGGCCGAACGGCGCGACCGCGCGGAGCGGCAGATGGAAGGGGTCGCCGCGTCGTTGTCGCCGCTGACCCCGGAGGTGCTGTTCGCCTACGGGGAGCCCGCGGAGGAAATCGCGAAGGTCGCGGCGGATCGAGACGCCGGACTCATCATCATGGGCCTCCACTCGTCGCCGCTTCTCGGCCCGCGCATGGGATCGGTGACCTACCGCGTCCTGTGCGTCGCGCACCGCCTCGTGCTCGCGCTGCCTCCGGGCATGCGATAACATGCGCGCCGCCTCGAGGTGGTGTGCCTGTCACGAGCGCGACGCGGATCTTTCTGGATGACGATGCTCACGGCGGCGGGCATGTGTGTCGCCGCGCCGCACGGAGGCGCCGTGCGTCAATCGGCCGCCACCTTCGCCGCGGACCTCGCGTTCCTTCAACAACACACCAAAGTGATCGTGCTGGGCGCGGAAGCGGGCCCGCGCGTCGTGGTTGCGCCGGAGTACCAGGGTCGCGTGTTGACGAGCAGCGTGGGCGGCGCCGAGGCCCCGAGCTTCGGCTGGATCGGGCGTGAGGCGATCGCGTCCGGCACCCGCCAGCCGCACATGAATGTGTTCGGCGGCGAGGATCGCTTCTGGCTCGGACCGGAAGGCGGGCAGTACGCGTTGTACTTCCCGCGCGACGCACGCTTCGACTTCGAGCACTGGCAAGTACCCGAAGCGTTCGACTGGGGCGCGTGGGACGTGGCGGAACAGTCACCGTCCGCGATCCGCTTTCGCAAGCGCATGTCGCTGACGAACTATTCGGGCGCGGCGTTCGACATCGAGGTGGATCGGACGGTGCGCCTGTTGACCGGGGCGGACGCCGTCGCGCGTCTCGGTGTGACCTCGGCGAAGGGCGTGAACGTCGTCGCCTTCGAATCGTCCAACACGGTCACGAACGCGGGACGCGCGGCGTGGAAGAAGGATTCGGGCCTGGTCTCGATCTGGATCCTCGGCCAGTTCGTGCCGTCGCCGTCAACGACCATCACGATCCCCTTCGAGCCCTCGACGCGCGGACCGGTGGTCAACGACGCGTATTTCGGGAAGGTTCCCGCCGATCGCCTCGTCGTCGGGCCGAAGACGATCTTCTTCAAAGGTGACGGGCAGTATCGCAGCAAGATCGGTCTGCCGCCGCCACGGGCGCTGTCGATCGCGGGGAGTTACGACGCGTCCACCGGGGCGTTGACGCTCGTTCAGTACACGCGCCCCGCGACCGCGAAGGACTACGTCAATTCGATGTGGGAACAGCAGCGCGAGCCGTACAGCGGTGACGTGATCAACAGCTACAACGACGGTCCGCCGGCGCCGGGACAGAAGCCGCTCGGGCCGTTCTACGAGCTCGAAACCTCGTCGCCGGCGCTCGCGCTTGCGCCGGGCGCGAAGTACACGCACGTCCACCGCACCTTCCACCTGGTCGGCTCGGAGCTCGATCTGGATCGCATCGCGCGCGCCGCGCTGGGCGTATCGCTGGCCGAAGTGCAGGGCGCGTTCAAATAAATAGCAGCAGCCTTCACTTGTCACGGCCTCCGGCTCATCACGACGTTCACGAAGAAACGAATTCGTGATCTTCGTGCCCTTTGTGGTCTTCGTGACGTGCCGTAGGCCGGCTCCAGTGAAGAACGCGGCTATGTGAGCTGGATCGTGAGCCTGGTGACCGACGCAGGCGCGAAGCGATACACGAGCGCGCCATCACGCGCCGGAACGGCCTCCTCTTTCGGCTGCACCGCGCGCGGCTCGGCGAACGTGTTGTGCGCGTGGATGTCCGGCGCGGCAATGACCAACGCCTTCGCCGATCGGGCCGCCGCGCCGCGGATCGCAATCTCGGCTTCGCGCGGCTCGGCGACGTGCGGGTTCACGACCGTCAGCGTCAGCACGCGGTCCTTGACCGTCGCGGAGCCGCCAAGTCCCCAGAACGACCCCGCCCCATTGACCCGCTGGTAGCTGATTCGCGGCGCCGAGAACATCGTCCGCACCGACTGTCCGCCGACGTGCGCGCCGTATTGCTCGAAAACGTGGAACGTTGGTGTGGCGACGAATCGATCCTCGTGCGCGAGGAAGAGCGAGTGCAGGCAGTTTATGAGCTGCGCGACGTTCGCCATCGCGACCTTGTCGGCGTGCCGATGGAAGGTGTCGAGCGTCAGGCCGGCGATCAAGGCGTCCCTCATCGTCGATTGCTGACCGAAGAGGTGCGAGGGATCGACCTCGGATCCCGGCTTGTACCATGCGCCCCATTCGTCGACGACCAGCTTCACGCGGCGGCGGCGATCGATCTCACCCATCACGCCCCAGTGGCCGGTGATGAGGCCCTCCATGCGATCCGCTTCGTTCAGCAGCTCGTACCACTCGTCGTTCGTGAATTGCAGCGCGTCGCCCTTGCCATCGTTCCAGTCGGTGGTCGCGCCGCGGCTCGCATTCCATGTGTAATGATGCAGGGCCCAGCCCCACATCCCGTTCAGCACCCCTTCGCCTTTCTCCGAGAGCTTCGTGAAGAACCGACGCGTCCATCCGAGGTCGCCCGCGTTTGGACCGGATCCGATGAAGGCCAGCTGCAGGCCGTAGCGCGGGACCCACGCGGTGAAGCGGCGATACTCGATCGCGTAGTCCTCCGGCGAGAAGTTGCCGCCGCAGCCCCACGATTCGTTGCCGACGCCCCAGAACCGCACGCCGAACGGATCGCGATCACCGCCGCGCTCGCGCAGCTCGGCGAGCGACGTCGAGCCGGCGGGCGAGTTGCAATACTCGAC
The DNA here is from genome assembly GCA_046734675.1 of Acidobacteriota bacterium. GTDB lineage: Bacteria > Acidobacteriota > Vicinamibacteria > Vicinamibacterales > 2-12-FULL-66-21 > QHWT01. Next base: position 1,061 of record JBKPRU010000242.1, on the reverse strand, counting down.
CCACTGATAGAAGTCACGCGCGGGCAGGCTGCGCAGGTTCGCGGCGAAGTACGGCTCGCCGCCGGCGAGGCGGCAGAAGCGCATGAACTCGTTCGTGCCGAACGCGTTCGGATCGAACTTGCCCGCGGAATCGGGCAGCGATGCCATGTCGTTCAGCCAGAAATTGGTGCGGCGCGGCCGCGCCGCGGCCGGACCGACGCCGTCGCGCCAGTCGTAGCTGTCGGCGAAGCATCCGCCCGGCCAACGGATCGGCGCGCGCGGCAGCCGCTTCATGTGATCGACGAGCGCCTGGCGGATGCCGCCGGTGTTTGCGACGCGCGACTTCTCCCCCACCCACAGGCCGTCGTAGACGACCCCCCCGAGGTGCTCGACGAAGTGGCCGTAGTGATCGGCGGTGACCGGACCGATCGTTTCGCCGACGAGCACATCGATGCGTGCGTCCGCCGCACGCGAGGTGCGCGGTGCGAGCACAAGGCCGGCCGCGCCTGTGCCGGCGGCGCGCAGGAAGTGACGCCTGGTCCACTGAGTCATGGCCGGAAGATACACGAAGCCAATGCGAGCGCGCTTACAAAGTTGGTGCGCGCGCGCGCAATTCCTGCGGATCGGACGTGTGACCGCCGGACCCGCGCCCGTCCGGATCCGCCGGATTCACGCGTGATACCCCGGTGGCACAGGACTTGAGACGTCGGGCCGCCAGCCATGCTGTTCCTGCTCACGCTGGGGGTCGTTGGCGGAGTGGCGCTTTACGTCATGACGCCGGAGGAGCGCACACGGCTGGTGCACCGAACCATCGCGGCGGTGCAGCCACTCGCGAGCGCGGCGGCGCCGCGACCCGAGGAACAGGCGTTCAGGACGGCGCTGCAGGCGCGCACGAAACTCGCAATCGTCGCGCCTGCCATCGTCCTCGTCAGCGTCCTGCTCTTCGTACGTCTTCTGCTTGGCTCCGGCGCGCTCAGCGATCCGCTGACGCTGCTGGCCGGCGGCGGCAACTTCGCGCCGCGCACGACCAATGGCGAGTGGTGGCGCGTCGTCACGGCGATGTTCCTGCCCGGCGGGTTCCT
>JBKPRU010000241.1:0-8899 GCA_046734675.1 Acidobacteriota bacterium | reverse complement strand
CCCTAGTAGCTCCACATTTGCGCGAAAGTCAAGGGGATTTCCTGCCTGACAGGCGATCTGAGCTCGGCCGAGCTGCCTGCCCCCGCACTCGTCACACCTGCTCGCTTGCCACGCGCCGTTCCCCCCGATATCCTCACGCCGCAACGCGCACCCGTCGCGTTGCAGTGGAGGCGCCGCTCATGCAACCGACAGATACGGCCTCGCGTCGATCGCTCGTGAAGTCTTTCGTTGCCGGCCTCGCCGCGGCCGGCGCCGGCCTTTTCGGTACGGCCCACGCGCAGACGACGGACATGTCGAAGAAGACCTCGACTGACAATGCTCCACCGGGAAGCCAGCCGCCGCTGTTCTCGTCCTGGGTGACCTACGGCAATCTCGTGTTCATCGCCGGCAAGGGCGAGCATGGCCCCGGCGACATCACCGTCCACACGACGTCGGTGCTGAATCAGCTCGAAGAGGAACTGAAGAAAGCCGGCTCCTCGATGGACAAGGTCCTGAAGGTGAACGTGTATCTGCACGACATCAAGGACTACGACGCGATGAACGCCGTCTTCCGGGGCCGGTTTGGTCCCAATCCTCCCGTGCGCACCACCATTGCCGCCTACGGCGGGGTCCCCGGTAATTCGCTCGTCGAGATCGATTGCATCGCCGCGCGGTGATTTGCCGGGTCTCAAGACCCGGCCGACGTGGTGCAGGGCGGCAAGCACGCGGCCTGCGTGATGTAGGGCGGGTCTTTAGACCCGCCGGAGTCTGGAGTCGCGATATGTGGACCCGACGACGATTTCTCGAGACTGCGTCCACCCTGCCGCTCGTCGGCGGGTTGTTTGCCACCGACACGCTGGCGCGCGACGCCGGCGAGAGCGCCGCTGCCCGCGCCAAACGTCGCGACTTCTTCCGCGAGCTGGGGGTCCGGCCATTCATCAACGCAGCCGGGACTTATACGGCGATGACCGCGTCGCTGATGCCGCGCGAAGTGATGGAAGCCATCAACTACGCGTCCGAGCAATACGTGATGCTGGACGAGCTCCACGACAGGGTGGGCGAACGCATCGCGACGCTGGTCAAGAGCGAAGCCGCGATGGTGACCTCCGGCGCCGCGTCCGCGCTGACGCTCGGCACGGCCGCGGTCCTGACCGGCGCGGATCCGAAGAAGATTGTCGACCTGCCCAATCTCGCAGGCATGAAGAGCGAGGTCATCATCCAGAGGTCGCACCGCTTTGGCTACGACCACGCGGTGCGCAACTGCGGCGTGCAGCTGGTCGAAGTGGAAACGCGCGACGATCTCGAGCGCGCCATCTCCGACAAGACCGCGATGATGCTCTTCTACAACAACAACAACAAGACCGGCCGGATCCAGGATGAGGAGTTCGTGCAGCTGGGAAAGAAGCACGGCGTTCCCACGTTCAACGACGCCGCCGCCGACGTGCCTCCCGTCGAGAACTTGTGGAAGTACACGGCGATGGGGTTCGATCTCGTGACCTTCTCAGGCGGGAAGGGCATCCGCGGTCCGCAGAGCGCGGGCCTGCTCCTCGGCCGCAAGGATCTGATCGCCGCCGCCCGCCTCAACGCGCCGCCGAACGGCAACACGGTGGGCCGCGGGTTGAAGGTGAACAAAGAGGAGATGCTCGGGATGCTGGTCGCGCTCGAGCTCTACCTCCAGAAGGATCACGCGCAGGAGCAGCGCGAGTTCGAGAAGCGCGCCGAAACGATTCGCAGCGCCGCGGCGGCGTCGGGCGTCAACGCCGAAGTGTTCGTGCCGGAGGTCGCCAACCACGTGCCCCACGTCCGCATCTCGTGGGACGCCGCGGCTCGCGGCATCAGCGCCGCCGACGCGGTGAAGGCGCTTCGCGACGGAGAGCCGTCGATCGGCACGCGCTCCGAAGGCGACGCGCTCGTCGTCGGCGTGTGGATGATGCGGCCAGGCGACGACCGGATCGTGGCGAAGCGTCTGCGCGACGTGCTGGATCGGAAGGTGACCTCTACACCCAGCGTTTGAGCCACTCCCATGCTTCCGCCTGCATCGCGAGATTGAACTCGTGGGGCGCGTCGTAAAGCCGGCAACGCTGCCGGTCGGGCGCCCCCGCCTTCGCATAACACCGCGCGATTTTCTCGAACGCGGCCTTGACGCCCTCCGGCGCGAACAGCCGATCCTGCGACCCGTTGATCGCCAGCAGCGCGCGCGGCGCAATCAGCGCCGAGAAATCGGGATAGTCCATGTAGCGATAGAGCCCGTTGATGTGGAACGAGAAGCCGATCGTGTTCACCACGTGCTGCTTGATTTGCGACGCGAACGACGTCATCCAGCCGACATCGACCGCGGCCTTGATGCGCGGATCGAGCGCCGCGAGCAGGTAGGTGCGATAGCCGCCCATCGACAGCCCCATGCACGCGAGCCGGTTGGGATCCACCTCCGGGCGCGACGCCAGGTAGTCGAGCGTCCGGATGTCATCCCACAGCAGGACGCCGGGCCAGGTGATGCCGGCGGTGAACAGGCTGCGCGCCAGCAGCGACTCGTTCTGCGATGCGCGCGCGTTGAACGCGCTGATGTCCTTCTCCGTCATCGAGAGCGGGCGGTCGCGATACGCCGCCGGGTCGTCGTCCAGCAGCATGCGCCGCTCGCCCCAGTAGAACGCGTCGATCGTGATGACGACGTAGCCCTGGCGCGCGAGTTCGGCGGCAATGCTCTTGCCGCCATACGCGCGGCGCTTGAAGGAGGTCAGCCACGGATGCTCGTCGACGTTCTCGACAATCTTCTCTTTGCCCCAGAGATACACGCCGTCATGGCTGTGGAGGGCGACGATGCCGGGCGCGGGCCGTTGCGCCTTCTTCGGTACGAGGACGTACGCGGGCACGCGCAGGTCCGGCGTGGTCTGGAAGGTCAGGTATTCCTCAGTGTAATCGCCTCGATCCGTTCGTCGAATAATCTCGGGCTGGGGACGGACGGCGGGTGGGTCGTAGAACAGCCGCTCGAAGATTGTCGCGCGCGCTTTCGGCTGCCAGTCCGCGAGGCTCGTGAACGTGGGTTGGAGAAACGAGAGTTCGAGCGGCGAGTGGTCCGCCTGTGCCTGCACGAACGAATACAGGTTGCCAATGTCCGATCCGCTCGGTGCGGTCGGTCGCTGCGATGCGAGGTCCAGTGCTTCGCCGCGCACGCTGGCTGGAGCGGCGGCCAGCAACAATCCTCCGGGCACTATGCGTTCGCAGAACTGTCGTCGTGAAATGGGCATGTGTTCTTTCACCGTCTTGTGTGTGGCTGTTCTTCTGTGCCTCGCGGGCGCCGGGCCGGCTGCACGTGCGCCGCGCGCGCATTATGAAGGCACACGGTTCTCGATGGGCTGCGCATACGCGATCGACGCGTATGGGGTCGATGCGGACGGGGTGAAGCGGGCGGTTGAAGAGGCGTTCGACGAAGTGGATCGGATCGACCGGTTGATGAGTAACTACAAGCGCGACAGCGCGCTGTCCCGCATGAACCGCGAAGCCGCCAGCCATCCCGTCATCGTCGAACCGGAGCTCTTCGACTTCATCGTCGCCGCGATGCGCTACGGCCGCGACTCTGACGGCGCCTTCGACATCACGGTCGGACCACTGATGAAAGCATGGGGGTTCTTCCGTGGTGAAGGACGCGTCCCTGCGGCGGCCGAACTCGACGCCGCCCGGCGTTACGTCGGCCTGCAGCATGTGATCCTGGATCCGTCCGCGCGGACGATCGCGTTCGACGACGCGGGCGTCGAGCTCGATCTCGGGGGCATTGCCAAAGGATATGCCGTCGATCGCGCGGCGGCGGTGCTGAGACACCACGACATCGCGTCCGCGTTGATCAGCGCCGGCGGCAGCACGATCTACGGCCTTGGCGCGCCACCCGGACGTGACGCGTGGGACGTCGCGATCCGCGATCCGTTGCATGCTGCCAAGGTGGCCCTGACGGCCCATCTGCGCGACCGCGGGCTCTCGATCGCCGGCACCTCCGAGAAATCGTTCGAAGTAGACGGCGTCACCTACTCGCACATCATGGACCCACGGAGCGGGCGTCCCGTGCAAGGTGTGCTGTGCGTCGCCGTCCTCGCGAGTACGGGCACCGCGGGCGACGCACTGGACGATGCGTTCTTCGTGCTGGGTCCGGAACGGAGCCGCAACTATCTACACCGGCTTGTCGATACGGACGTGATGTTCTTTGTTCCCGACCAGACGCGCGGATGGAGACTTCTGCGGGAGACTTCACACTGATGCCGGGTCTAAAGAGCCGGCCTCCGTGGGAATTGGATCGAGCGCTACTCACCCTCGCCACGTAGGGCGGGTCTTCAGACCCGCCGTCCGGATTTATCCGTGTCCATCCGTGTCCATCCGTGTGTATCCGTGGTGGATCACTTCCGCAGATCGACGACAGCGTAAGTCGTCAACACGGGCAGGGAGAATTCGGTAGCGCCGTCGGCGACGACGAAGTCCTGCAAGGTGACGGCGCCGGCGCCCGGGACGTACGCGGTGCCGTCGCGGTAGGCGCCGCGGAGACGGATCCGCAGGCCTTCGATCTCCCGTCCCGCGTAGTTGAGCAAGTGCAGGCGAACCCGCTGCCCATCACCGGTGAGCCGCGCGATGACGGTCTCACTGCCGAAGATGCGCAAGGTGCGCTGGTCATCCGTGAGTTGCCGACGAACCTTCAGCGCGAACGCGCTCGGATCGGCGGCATCCTCGACGGGATAGTCGCGGCTGCCGAGCGCGACGGTCAGGCGGTAGCGGGGCGACGGCCCCTTGACGATCTCGAACAGCAGGTTCCGCCGCGCCAGCAGGTTCATCACCTCGCCGGTGGCCCCAGACCCATCGTCGACGACGGCGAGATCCGCGATGGTGGGATAGTCCGCTGCGGGCAGGCCGCGAACGAACGCCAGCATCGATCCGACGGCCTCGAGATCCGCGGGATCGATCTTCAGCACCGCGTCCGCGCCGTAGGCGAACGCCTCGGCGGTGACCAGCGCGCCTGTTCCCGCCGGCGCCTCGTAGACGTATTTCGCACTCGGTTGGCGCTGAACGCGCCAGCCGTTCGCCACGATCCACGGCGCCCGCGTCGGGGACGCGACGTCGGCGTGCGCGGCGATGCCGGGGACGGGCAGCGCCTCGCGCGCGGTGAGCTCCGCGTCCGTGACCGGCGTCGCGTCGATGCCGGTATCGCGCCAGCCTTCGACCTGGTCCGGTGAAACGCAGATACGCGTGATGGCTGCCGCCTGGAGGCGCGGCCGGCTCTCGATCCCCTGCGTCCAGTACACGCACGGCAGGGACGCGAGCGCGATCACCAGCGGCGTCATACCACGACATCCTCGACAGCGATCTTCGCGCGGTCGTAGACGCCGAGACCGAGCGTCGACGCGTATTCGATGTGCCCCGGCTCGCGAATGATGATGTTGACGTTCGGATCCGCATCCCTCGCCGCGCCGTCGTCGATTTTCAGCGACGCCGGCGAGCGGTCCCAGACCGAGATCGCGCCATGCGCGCGGCGCTCGTTGTCGATGATGTCGAGCAGCAGGCGATCGATGGCGACCGGATCCGTGCCGAACATGATCTGCCGCGGATAGAACACGTAGCGCGTCGTCCTGGCAAAGGGTCCGCCGTGCCACACGCCGCGCAGGCCGTCCATGATTTGCAATACAGTGCGCGACCGCAGCGGCTCGATGGAGGCAAGCGTGCCGATGACCGAGTAGGTGTGCGACACGCCGCGCTGATGCGTGCGCGCGACGTTGGAGAAGCTGCCGTAGGCGATGTTCTTCAGGCAGCCGGTGACCCCGGCCGCGCCGTGGTCTTTCATGTTCGGGATGTTGATGATCTTCGTTACCTGTTCGGCGACCAGGCGCATCATGTTGGACCGCGTGTCTTCTTCCCCGAAGAGATCCGCCTCGAGGTAGACGGCGGGATCGTAGCCGCTGTTGTCCGTGTTCCGGTTGGCGCGCTCGGCCGCGACGAACTGCACCCCCTCGGGGAGATGCGCGGCGTAATTGCATTCGTCCATCTGGTTCTGGAAGCGCTCGTAAACGTAGATGTTCGACGTCGGTATGCCGAGGCCGGTGAGCTGGCGCACGACCTCCGCGACGATCTCGTAGGCGGAAATGCAGTACGGGTAGCCGCCGCAGTTGACTTTGATCCCGACGCGGTCCGATCGGTCGAAGAACCGCTGCCACGCCGCTGCGGTCGTCGGAGCGCCGGTCAGCGTCCGCATGCCGCGCGCCATCATCTCGCGGACGATCTCGTCATTCGCGCTCCCCGTCGTGGTGTCGACACATCGATCGGACTTCACCGCGACGACGCGGCCCGGGTGCGGTCCGGGCATCCCGGGTGCGGCTGACGGCGCGTACTTCGACACGATGCGCAGCGGCGGGCGGTTTTGTGAAGCGACCGGCACGCGCGCGGGCGTAGTCCCCGCGAAGACCTTACGGGATGGAACGAGCGAGGCCGGAGCGGAAGCGGCCGCCGCGACCAGTCGGACAAAGGTTCGGCGATCCATGCCGCACACCTTAGCACCATCTTCTTTCTTGACTGATACCCCCGGCTGCCGCCATCGTAGGCGCGCATTCGCGTCCCACACAGGAGGCACGCGTGAATCGCTCGATCCACCTCCCTTGGAGTTGCCTGGCGGCATCGCTGGCAATAATCGCGGCCGCCTGCTCCCTTCATGCACAAGCTCCTGAATTCGATCTGCTGATCCGGAACGGGCATGTCATCGATCCGAAAAACAACGTCGATGCGGTCGTCGACGTCGCGATCGCGGGCGGGAAGATTGCCGCGGTCGCGGCGAACATCGCGCCGTCGCGCGCGCGCGACGTCGTTGACGCCAAAGGCCTCTACGTCACGCCCGGCCTCATCGACATCCACGCGCACGTGTTCTGGGGCTCGGAGATGAACGCGGCGTACAGCAACGGCTACAGCGCCGTCCAGCCCGACGATCACTCCTTCCGCAGCGGGCAGACGACGCTCGTCGATGCCGGTGGATCGGGTTGGCGGAACTTCCCGCAGTTCAAGGAGCAGGTGATCGATCGATCGAAGACACGCGTGCTCGCGTTCCTGAACATCGTTGGCTCGGGCATGAAGGGCGGGCCCGTCGAGCAGAACCTCGCCGACATGGATGCGAAGCTGACGGCGATGCGCATCGAGCAGTACAAGGAGGTGATCGTCGGCGTGAAGGTGGCGCACTACGCCGGCCCGGAGTGGGATCCGGTCATGCGCGCGGTGGCCGCCGGCACCGAGATGAACGTGCCGGTGATGGTGGACTTCGGCGGGCACACGCCGCCGCTCGCGCTCGACGATCTGCTGCTCAAGTATCTGCGGCCCGGCGACATCCTGACGCATGCCTACGCCCACGTCAGCGGCAGGACGCCGATTGTCGACGAGAGCGGGAACGTCCGGCCCTACGTGATCGCCGCGCGCAAGCGCGGGATCATCTTCGACGTCGGCCACGGCGGCGGCAGCTTCCTGTTCCGCCAGGCCGTTCCTGCCACCAAACAGGGTTTCTACCCGGATGTCATCAGCACCGATCTGCACATCGGCAGCATGAACAGCGGCATGAAGGACATCCTCAACACGATGTCGAAGTTCCTGAATCTCGGAATGCCGTTGGCGGAGGTCGTCAAGGCGAACACAGCACGGGCCGCGGAGGTCATCAAACATCCCGAGCTCGGACAGATTGCCGTGGGCGCCGAGGCGGACCTCGCGGTACTGAACCTGCGCCACGGAAGCTTCGGGTTCATCGATGTGTCCGGCGCGAAGATGCTCGGCGACCAGAAACTGGAATGCGAGCTCACGATCAAGGGCGGACAGGTGGTCTGGGACCTGAACGGGATGTCGCGGCCGTTGTGGACGGACGTGAAAGGGTCGGGCAGTGGGGGTTCCCGCGAATGATCCACCACGGATACACACGGATACACGCGGATACACGCGGATACACGCGGATAAAAATCACGCCGGGTCTAAAGACCCGGCCTACCTGTTATCGAGCAAAGTCGTCACGGAGGGCGGGTCTTTAGACCCGCCGAGCACCGTGTTCATCCGTATCCATCCGTGGTGGATCCGCCAGTGAAGCGCAAACCACACTCGGGAGGAGTTGATATGCGTCGTCGACTCTCGTTGTCGTTGGGTTTCGTGGTCCTTCTCGCCACGTCGGCGGGCGCGCAGTTAGCGAATCAGACTGCGCTCGTCGGCACAGTCACGGACAGCGCCGGGCTCGTGGTGCCGGGCGCGCAAGTGGTCGCGGTCAATCTCGGCACGCAGAGTAAATACGAAGCCACGACGAGCGCGGACGGGACCTATACCATCCCGTTCGTCGCGATCGGCCGCTACGAAATCAGCATCACGCTCTCCGGTTTCCAGACCTTCACGGCAACCGGCGTCGAGGTCGCGACCAACCAGGTGGTGCGCACGAACGCCGTGATGCGCGTCGGCGGCCTGGCGGAGTCCGTCAAGGTCGAAGCGGCGGCGCAGGTGCTCGACACCGACCGCGCCACGATCTCGGAGCGGATCGGCGAGCGCCAGGTGGTGGACCTTCCGATCATCGGCCGCAACGTGTGGAGCCTTGCCAGTACGACACCGGGCGTGCTGACCGGGCTGAACAGCGACATCGGTCTCAGCTTCCGCGGCGCCGGCCAGCGCGAGATCCAGAACAGCCTCTCGCTCGACGGCATCAACGCCTCAGCGAACCTGCTCGCCGCGACGAGCATGCGGCCGATTGCCGACGCCGTCGAAGAGATCCAGGTGCAGACCGGCAGCACGTCGGCCGAATACGGGTCGTACCTCGGTGTCCACATCAACGTCGTCACCAAGAGCGGCACCAACACCCTGCACGGCACGGCGTTCCACTTCGCCCAGGACGACGCGTTCGACGCGCGCGGCTATTTCGAGAACCCGGCCAACCCGAAGAACCCGC
>JBKPRU010000240.1:0-9111 GCA_046734675.1 Acidobacteriota bacterium | reverse complement strand
TCGATGCGCGCCGGGTACTGCGACCGATCGTCGACGACCACCACGGTGAGCGGCGCGCCGTCGGCCGACCAGAGCGGCTGGCGAATCGGACGATCGAGCGCCTCCGCGACAAGACGTGGCTGCCCGCCTGACGCGGCAATGATCGCCAGCTTGTTCTGGTTGTACGCGGAGTATTTGATCTCCTCGCCGGTGAGATAGGCGATCTGCTTGCCGTCGGGACTCCACGCGACGCGGCCGTTCCCGTCCGAAGCGGGCGACGTCGTGAGCTGCCGCGGCTGGCCGCCGACCTTCGCGTCGATGACGTACACGTCGGTGTTGTCATTGCGATCGAGATCGCCAGTACCGCGCTTGCTGACAAACGCAATCTGCGATCCGTCGGGTGACCACACCGGCAACTCCTCGTCGAACGTGCCGGGCGTCAGGATGTCCGCCTTCTTCGACGCGACGTCGAGCAGGTAGAGGTGCTTGCGCTCGTTGCGGAGATACCCGCTGACGTCTTCCTTGAACCGGTAGCGATCCAGGACGATCGGCGGCGGCGTCTTCTTCTTGTCGGCCGGCGTCTTGTCATCGTCCTGTGGATCGCGCGGGTCGGGCTCGTTCACGACCAGGACCATGCGCTTGCTGTCGGGCGACCACGCGTAGTCCGACACGCCGCCTTTGATGTCGGTGATCTTGATGGCTTCGCCGCCCAGGCGGTTCATCATCCAGACCTGTCCGCCCTTCGCGCCCTGCCGTGACGAGACGAACGCGAGGAACTTGTTGTCCGGGCTCCAGCGCGGCGTCGACTCGCTGTCGGACGACGAGGTGAGCTGAAGCTCCTGCGATCCGTCCCAGCTCGCCATCCAGACGTCGCTGTCGTTCTTGTCGGTGTCCTTGATCGCGCGCGCGACGGTGTAGGCCACCCATTTGCCGTCGGGCGAACGCTGCGGGTCGCGGACGTCCTTGACGTTGTAGACGTCTTCGACGTTGAGCGGGCGCTTCTGCGCGGCGGCGGGTGCGGCGACGGCGAGCGCGGCGGCGAGTGCGACGAGAATCGGCTTTTTCATCGGAGCGAGTCCATCAGCTGTTCGAGCACTTCGGGGCCGGGACGCACCTTGCTGAGCGGCAGCGTCGCGAGCGGTTCGTCGATGATGTTCAACTGGGTCACGAAATCCGTCTTGTCGGGTTCGACGTAGAGGATACCGGTTGCGAACTCGCCCCGACGCGACGTCTCGGCCAGCAGCGCCATCGCCGCCATCCGGTCCGTCGGGTTGTAGTCCTCCGACACCTTCTTGAGATACAGGTGCGAGCCGTCGTGCAGCGTCTCCGCCGTCGTCGTGCCGGCGTCGTACTCCACGTTGATCTCGTCGAAGTAGGGCACGAAGCTGACGTCCCCTGCCACCTCGTCGTGTTCCTTCACGTAGGCGTAGCTTTTGGTCGAGCCTTCGTGATCGTTGAAGGTCAAGCACGGGGACAGGACGTCGATCATGCAGGTGCCGCGGTGGCTCAGCGACGCCTTCAGGATCGAGAGCAGCTGCTTCTTGTCGCCCGAGAACGATCGCGCGACGAAGGAGGCGCCCAGCTGAATCGCGAGCATGCACGTATCGATCGGATCGATGTCGTTGACGATGCCGTTCTTCAGGGTCGAGCCGACGGTCGCGGTCGGCGAGAACTGCCCCTTGGTCAATCCGTAGCAGCCGTTGTCTTCGATGATGTAGATGAGCGGCACGTTCCTGCGCATCAAGTGGACGAACTGGCCGATGCCGATCGCGCCGGTGTCGCCGTCGCCGCTGACGCCAATCGCGATCAGCTTACGGTTGGCGAGCACCGCGCCCGTGCCGACCGACGGCATGCGCCCGTGCACCGAGTTGAAGCCGTGCGATCCGCCGAGGAAGTAGGCCGGGCTCTTGCTCGAACAGCCGATGCCCGAGAGCTTGATCACCTGCTGCGGATCGACGCCCATCTCGAAGAACGCCTCGATGATGCGTTCGGAGATCGCGTTGTGTCCGCAGCCCGCGCACAGCGTCGTCTTGCCGCCGCGGTAGGGCGTCAGTTCCATTCCGATACGATTCTTCTTGGGATCCATGAATCCTTCACCACGCAGGCCGGGTTTTCAAACCCGGCAACAAGGCCCGTCTACCCGCCCGCCCGAGAACCGCAACCTGCCGGCGGGTCTAAAGACCCGCCCTACAACCGCCACACGTAGGCCGGGTCTTTAGACCCGGCGATCGGCGACGCCGATCGGCTAGCGGCTCAAGGCTTCCCGCTTCGCGGCTTCCGGGTCCGGTTCCCCGTCGGCGGGCGACAGTCCCTCCTGCCGCAGGATGTCGACGGTCACGGAGCGCGCGTCGATGGGCAGCCCGTTGTAATGGAGCACGCTCCGCAGCCGCGGAATCAGCTCGCCAGGGATGTCCATCTTCATCAGCATGCGCAGCTGCGCGTCGCGGTTCTGCTCGACGATGTAGACGCGGCTGTGGCGGCCGATGAACTCCGCGATTTCGTCGCGGAACGGATACGCGCGCACGCGCAGGTAGCCGGTCTCGAGGCCCGCTTCGCGGAGCAGCTGATCGCGGCTTTCCTCGATCGCGTAGTGGCTCGTGCCGTAGCCGATGATGCCGATCTCGCCGTCGCGGTGATCGACGATCGACTCGGGCACGTACTTCTTCGCGGTCTGGAACTTCCGCGAGATGCGATCGAGGTTGCGCTGATAATCGTCGGGGCGCTCGCTGTACTGGCCGCGCTCGTTGTGGCCGGACCCGCGCGTGAAGTACGACGGCATGTTGTCGCCGGGAACCGTGCGATACGGGATGCCGTCACCGTCGACGTCCTTGTAGCGCCCCCACTCCGAACCGAGGCGCTTCAGCAGGCGCTCGTCGAGCAGCTTGCCGCGATCGAGCTGCTGCTCGGGATACTTGAACGGATCGGCCATCCAGGTGTTCATGCCGAGATCCAGATCGCTCAGCACGAACACGATCGTCTGGAAGCGCTCGGCGAGATCGAAGGCGCGCATCGACATCTCGTAGCACTCTTCCGGCGAGGCGGGCAGCAGCATGATGTGCCGCGTATCGCCGTGCGAGAGGAGCGCGACCTTGCTGATGTCCCCTTGCGCGGTCCGCGTCGGCAGGCCCGTCGAAGGCCCGACGCGCTGGATGTCGAACACGACCGCGGGCACCTCCGCGTAGTATGCGAGGCCGGCGAACTCACCCATCAGCGAGATGCCGGGACCGGACGTCGACGTCATCGCCCGCGCGCCCGCCCATCCCGCGCCGATCACCATCCCAATCGCGGCGATCTCGTCCTCCGCCTGCACGATCGCGAACGTCGCCTTGCCGGTCTCCTTGTCCATGCGGTACTTCCGCATGAAGCCGATCAGCGTTTCCGGCAGCGACGAGGACGGCGTGATCGGATACCACGCGACGACGGTGACGCCCGCCATCATGCAGCCCATCGCGGCGGCGGCGTTGCCCTCGACCAGCACCTTGTTGCCGGTCGCGTTCATGCGCTCGATGACGAAGGGATCGCGCTTCGACAGGTGCTCGCTCGCGTGCGCGTGGCCGGCGTGGAGGGCCCCGAGGTTCAGCTCCGCGGCTTTCAGCTTCTTGCCGAACTGCTTGCGCAGCGCCTTCTCCATCTCGCCCATCTCGATGCCGAGCAGCTTCGAGAGGACGCCGTCGTAAATCATGTTCTTGACGAGACGGCGCAGCTTCGCGTCGGTGCAGACGCTGGCGACGATCTTGTCGAACGGGACGGCGTAGAAGATCAGATCGTCGCGCAACGCGTCGAGCTTCAGCGGCTCGTCGTAGAGCACCGCGCGTCCCGGCTCCAGCGACATGACGTCCTCCCGCGCCGTCTCCGGGTTCATCGCGACGAGGAAGTCGACTTCTTTCTTGCGCGCGATGTAGCCGTCCTTGTTGGCGCGGACCGTGTACCACGTGGGCAGGCCCGCGATGTTGGACGGGAACATGTTCTTGCCGGAGACCGGCACGCCCATCTGGAAGATCGAGCGCAAGAGGACGAGGTTGGCGGTCTGGCTTCCGGATCCGTTAACCGTGGCGACTTGAATGCTGAAGTCGTTGATGATCATCCCGCTAGGCCTTCAGCTGTTCCTTGACTGCTGCACCGATGTCAGCCGGACTCTTCACGACCCGAACGCCGGCCTTGTGCAGCGCGTCCATTTTCTCCGCGGCCGTCCCCTTTCCACCAGCGATGATAGCGCCAGCGTGGCCCATTCGGCGCCCCGGGGGGGCGGTCTGGCCGGCGATGAAGCCGACCACCGGCTTCTTGAAATGTTTGCTGATCCACTCGGCGGCGTCCTGCTCGGCGTTGCCGCCGATCTCCCCAATCATCACCACCGCTTCGGTTGCGGCGTCCCTTGCGAACAGATCGAGCGCATCGATGAAGCTCGTCCCAATCAGCGGATCCCCGCCAATCCCGATGCACGTCGTCTGGCCCAGGCCGTTGCGCGTGAGCTGATGAATCGCCTCGTAGGTCAGCGTCCCGCTCTTCGAGACGATGCCGACGCGCCCCTCTTTGCAGATGTGGCCGGGGATGATGCCGGCCTTCGCCTGCCCCGCCGTGATCAGACCGGGGCAGTTCGGGCCGATGACGCGCGTCTTGCCGCTGCGAATCGCTGCGAACACGCGCATCATGTCGAGCACCGGGATGCCTTCGGTGATGCAGACCACGAGCGGGATCCCGGCGTCGGCGGCCTCGAGGATCGCGTCGGCCGCGCCGGCCGGCGGCACGAAGATGACCGACGCGTTCGCGCCGGTCGCCTTCACGGCCTCTTCGACGGTGTTGAACACCGGCCAGCCTTCGTGCGTGGTCCCGCCCTTTCCCGGCGTCACGCCGCCGACGACGGTGGTGCCGTAGGCGGCGGCCTGCTTGGCGTGGAAGGTGCCCTCGCGGCCGGTCAGGCCCTGGACGATCAGTCGCGTGTTCTTGTCGATCAGTACGGCCATGGAGATTACGCCCGCCCCAACGCAACGACCTTCTGCGCGGCCTCGTTCATGTCGTCGGCCGTCGTGAAGTTCAGGCCGCTCTCTTTCAGCATCTGCTTGCCTTTCTCGACGTTCGTGCCTTCCATGCGGATGACGATCGGCACGGGCACGCCGAGGTCCTTCACCGCGGCGATCACGCCTTCGGCGAGCACGTCGCAGCGCAGGATCCCGCCGAAGATATTGATCAACACGGCGCGGACGTGCTTGTCCGCCATGAGGATGCGGAACGCATTCTTGATCTGCTCGGCGTTCGCGCCGCCGCCGACGTCGAGGAAGTTGGCCGGCTCGCCCCCCGCGAGCTTGATGATGTCCATCGTCGCCATTGCCAGCCCGGCGCCGTTGACCATGCACCCGATCGTGCCATCGAGCTTGATGTAGTTCAGCGAGAACTTCGATGCCTCGATCTCGAGCGGATCCTCTTCGGAGAGGTCGCGCAGCTCCTTGAGATCCGCATGGCGGTAGAGCGCGTTGTCATCGAAGTTCATCTTCGCGTCGAGCGCGAGCAGCTGCCCGTCCTCGGTGACGATGAGCGGATTGATCTCGAGCAGTGACGCGTCGGTCGCGACGAACGCCTGATACAGCGCGTTCATCATCTTCGAGGCCTGCGCGATCTGGGGTCCCTCGAGACCGAGCGCGAACGCCAGCTTGCGCGTCTGGAACGCGCTCAGCCCGATCGCGGGATGGATGAACTCCTTGAAGATCCGCTCGGGCGTTTCCTCGGCGACCTTCTCGATCTCGACGCCCCCCTCCGAGCTGACCATCAGCACCGGGCGCTCCGTCGTGCGATCGAGCACGAGGCCGAGATAGAGCTCGCGTTTGATGCGGAGTCCCTGCTCGACGAGCACGCGTCCGACCTTCTGCCCCTGGGGCCCGGTCTGATAGGTGACCAGGTTCATGCCGATCATCTTCTCGGCCGCGGCGCGCGCTTCGTCCGGTCCTTTCACGACCTTCACGCCGCCGCCCTTGCCACGCCCGCCCGCATGAATCTGCGCCTTGACGACGACGGTGCCGCCGCCGAGTTTGCGCGCGGCCTCCGCGGCAGCGTTCGCGTCGAATACGACGTCGCCCTGCGGCACGGGCACGCCGTACTTCGCCAGGATCGCCTTCGCCTGATACTCATGAATCTTCATGGTCGATCCTTCAATCATGTGCCGACGAGCCGCACATGATCAAGCCACCACGGATCGATCCACCACCGATCCACACGGAGCGACACGGAGAAAAGGCGCGTTGGGCGTCGTATCCGTGTGCATCCGTGGTTGCGTCGTTTCAAATCGAGCAAGTACAATCGACAGGATCGGAGCCGTAGATGTCCTCATTCCGTAGGGTCTTCACATCATCTGTCGGGACGAAGCTGCTCATCGGGATCACCGGCCTCGGACTGTTGGCGTATCTCATCCTGCACCTCGTCGGCAATCTCCTCATCTTCCTCGGACAGGAAACCTTCAACGCCTACTCGCACGCGCTCATCTCGAATCCGCTGCTCGTGCCGGTCGAAATCGGCCTGCTGCTGATCTTTCTGCTGCACGTCTACAAAGCGGTGACGAACTACCTGCGCAACACCGCGGCGCGTCCGGTGGCGTATCAGAAGAAGGAGTGGGCGGGCTACAAGAGCCGCAAGAGCCTCTCGTCGACGACGATGATCTGGACCGGGCTGGTGACACTGCTCTTCGTCGTCGTACACCTGAAGCAGTTCAGGTTCGGCACGTGGTACGAGATCGGCGATCCGCCGGTGCGGGACCTGTATCGCACCGAGGCGGAAATCTTCAGCATGCCGGCGTGGGTGGCGATTTACGTCGTCTCGGTGATTCTCGTCGGCTTTCACCTGCGCCACGGGATCTCGAGCGCCTTTCAATCGATTGGCGCGGACCATCCCCTCTACACGAAGCGACTGGTGCTGTGGGGCACCGTGTTCGCGGTCATCATCGGCGGCGGCTTCGCTTTCATCCCGGTCTGGGTGTATCTGACCCGGTAACGCCATGACACTCGATTCGAAAATTCCGGGTGGACCGCTCGCAGAGAAATGGGATCGCCATCGCTTCGAATCGAAGCTGGTGAACCCGGCGAACCGCCGCAAGTACACGGTCATCATCGTCGGCACGGGGCTCGCCGGCGCCTCGGCGGCATCGTCGCTCGGAGAGCTCGGCTACAACGTCAAGAGCTTCTGCATCCACGACAGCCCGCGGCGCGCGCACAGCATTGCCGCGCAGGGCGGGATCAACGCGGCGAAGAACTACCAGAACGACGGCGACAGCATTCAGCGGCTGTTCTACGACACGATCAAGGGGGGCGACTACCGGTCGCGCGAAGCCAACGTGTTCCGGCTCGCGCAGCTGAGCGTCAACATCATCGACCAGTGCGTCGCCCAGGGCGTACCGTTCGCGCGCGAGTACGGCGGTCTGCTCGACAACCGCTCGTTCGGCGGCGCGCAGGTGTCGCGCACCTTTTACGCGCGCGGCCAGACCGGGCAGCAGCTGCTGCTCGGCGCGTATCAATCGATGATGCGACAAGCGGAAAAGGGCGCGGTCACGGTGTTTCCGAACCGCGAGATGCTCGACATTGTCGTCATCAACGGCCAGGCGCGCGGCATCATCTGCCGGAACTTGTTGACGGGCGAGATCGAGCGCCACGCGGCGCACGCGGTCCTGCTCTGCACCGGCGGCTACGGGACGGCCTACTATCTGTCGACCAATGCGGTGAATTCGAACGTCACCGCGGCGTGGCGTGCGCACAAGCGCGGCGCGTTCTTCGCGAACCCCTGCTACACGCAGATCCATCCGACGTGCATTCCCGTCTCCGGCACGCATCAGTCGAAGCTGACGCTCATGTCGGAGAGCCTGCGCAACGATGGGCGCGTGTGGGTGCCGAAGCGGGAGGCGGACAAGCGGCCGCCGCAGGACATCCCGGACGGGGATCGCGACTACTACCTCGAACGGCGGTATCCAAGCTTCGGCAACCTCGTGCCGCGTGACGTCGCGTCGCGCAACGCCAAGGTGGTCTGCGACGAAGGGCGCGGGGTCGGCGAGAGCGGCCTTGCCGTCTACCTGGATTTCGGCGACGCGATCAAACGGCTTGGGGTCGACGTCATCCGGATGCGCTACGGGAACCTCTTCGACATGTATCGCAAGATCACCGACGAGGATCCGTACAAGGTGCCGATGCGCATCTACCCGGCCATCCACTACACGATGGGCGGTCTCTGGGTCGACTACAACCTGATGAGCAATGTCCCGGGGCTGCACGTGCTCGGCGAAGCGAACTTCTCCGATCACGGCGCGAATCGCCTCGGCGCGAGCGCGCTGATGCAAGGTCTCGCCGACGGCTACTTCGTCATCCCCTACACACTCGCCCACTATCTCGGCGGCACAACGTTTCCGCCGGTGTCGACCGATGATGATGCGTTCAGGGATGCGGCAGACGGCGTGCAGCAACGCATCACCAAGCTGCTGAACGCGAAGGGCAAGGAGACGCCGCGTCAACTGCACCGCCGTCTCGGGCAGCTGCTGTGGGACTACGTCGGCATGTCGCGCAACGAAGAGGGACTCCGCAAGGCGCTGGTGCGGATCCCCGAGCTCCGCGACGAGTTCTGGCAGAACGTCTCGGTGCCGGGGCCCGCCAACAATCTCAATAAGAACCTCGAATACGCGGGGCGTGTCGCCGATTACCTCGAGTTCGCCGAGGTCCTCACGCTCGACGCGCTCCATCGCACGGAATCCTGCGGCGGGCACTTCCGCGAAGAGAGTCAGACGCCCGACGGCGAGGCGCTGCGCGACGACGCGCAGTTTTCATACGTCGCGGCGTGGGAGTTCAAAGGGGTGGGCGTGACGCCGGAGCTGCATCAGGAGCCGCTCGACTTCGAGTACGTCAAGCCCTCGCAGAGAAGCTACAAATGACACCATGCGAATCCATCTGAAGGTGTGGCGGCAGAACGGGCCCAGTGCGAGCGGACGATTCGTCGATTACACGGTCAACGACGTGTCGTCGGACATGTCCTTTCTCGAGATGCTCGACGTCGTCAACGAGGGGCTGATCGCGAACGGCGAGGACCCGATTGCGTTCGATTCGGACTGCCGCGAAGGCCTTTGTGGCGCGTGTGGTTTCCTGATTGGCGGCATTCCGCACGGACCGGATC
>JBKPRU010000239.1:0-9713 GCA_046734675.1 Acidobacteriota bacterium | reverse complement strand
CGACCATCGGCCGGGGCTTCTCGATCCGATGACGCCGCGGAAGCTCAATCGGCTCGCCGCCGTGTTTGAGGTTGCGCCGGGCGACGCGGCGGATATCAATCGCGCCCGCGTGCCCGCGCGCCCATCGTCGCGTGCGCCTGACCCCGAGACGCCAACCCAGGTCTGCAAGCATCGACTCGGCCCGCCGCATCTCGTCGGGGGTGAATTCGGCAAAATCTTTGGTGCGCAGGACCTCGGCGTCGCTATACGCGCCAGCCGCAAACTTCACCGCCCTGTCGTCCCCCGCCGCGACGTCGTTGAACTCGAGGCCGACGTCGGCGCCCGACGCGCGGCGGACCGCAACCCGCGGCCGCTCGCCGAACAGCGACACCGCAGCACCGCCGGCATCCGCGGCATCGGATCGCCAGAACAGATCGAATGCCTGGTTGAAGATCGCGAGGTCGTCGCGGCGGTGCACGAGCAGCGCGCTGAGCGTGGCGCGGACGTCGGTTCGCGAGCGGACGCCGACGTCCTCGATCGCCGCGAGCGCGTCGAGCATGCGGCCGGGATGCACCTCGAGGCCGGCGCGCCGCAGGACGCGGCCGAACAGCAGGACGTTCGGCGCCAGCGCGCCACTCATGACGACGATCCCGCGGATGCGGTGCCGCGCATGAGCGCCCGCGCCAGCAGGGTCTGCAGGCGCTCGCCGCGCACCGCCTGGATGTCCTCCTGGTTCTTCAACAGGATCCCGAGCGTCTGCTCGATCGTCTGCGCATCGAGCGTGTCGCGATCGAGCGCCGCGAGCGCCGCGACCCAGTCGAGCGTCTCCGACACGCCGGACGCCTTGTAGAGTTCGACCGTGCGCAACTCCTGCACGAACGCGGTGACCTGCGCGGCGAGCCGCGCCGAGACGCCGGGCAGCTTCGCCTGAACGATGCGGAGCTCCTTGTCGAAGTCGGGATAGTCGATCCAGCAATAGAGGCAGCGCCGCTTCAAGGCATCGTGCACGTCGCGCGTGCGGTTCGAGGTGATGACCACGACGGGTGGGACGGTGGCGCGGATTGTCCCGAGCTCCGGAATCGTCACCTGATAATCCGAGAGCAGCTCGAGCAGGTAGCCCTCGAATTCCTCGTCGGCACGATCGATCTCGTCGATCAGGAGCACGGGCGGGCGGCCGCCGGGCGCGTCGAGCGCCTGCAGCAGCGGACGCTTGATGAGGAACGCCTCGCTGAAGAGATGCCGGGCCGCCTCCGCGCGATCGAGCTCCTGCGAGGCCTCGAGTAGCCGGATCTCGAGCAGCTGCCGCGAATAGTTCCACTCGTAGACGGCGTGGCTGATGTCGAGCCCTTCGTAGCACTGCAACCGGAGCAGCGACGTGTCGAGCGTCGCGGCCAGCGTCTTGGCGACCTCGGTCTTGCCAACCCCCGGCTCCCCTTCGAGGAAGAGCGGCCGCTGCAGCCGCAGCGCGAGATAGATGGACACGGCGAGCCCGCGATCGGCGACGTAGTGTCGGGCAGCGAGCGCCGCCTCGAGCTCGTCGACCGACCGGGGGATCGGAAGGGTGGTGCCGGTGGGCACGCTGCTATGCCGCGGCGGCGCGGCCGGCCGCGGCCAGCAGCGCACGTTTCACGTAAACCGGCGCGATGGCCGTCCGGTATTCCGCCGACGCAAAGATATCGCCGCTCACATCGCCGCCAAGATCCTGCGCGACGGCTTCACAGGCCTTCGCGACAGCGCTCTCGGAGAACGTCTGTCCGTCGAGCGCGCGTTCGACCGACGGCAGCCGCCGCGCATGCGAGACGAGCCCGCCAATCGCGACCCGGACGCCCGACGCTGTTCCGCGATCGACGGCGACGACGGCCGCGGCGCCGACAACCGCGTAACGCGACGCCGGGTGTGCGAACTTCACGTACGCGGAGCCGCGCGGACCACCGTCGATCGGCACGTCGATCGACGTCACGATCTCATCCGGCTCGAGCGCGGTCGTCATCAGGCCGAGGAAGAACTCCTCGGCGCCGATCGTTCGCCGGCCCCGCGGTCCGATCGCATTCACGCGGCCCGCGAGCGCGACCAGCACGGTCGGCAGATCCGACGCCGGGTCGGCGTGCGCGATGTTGCCGCCGATCGTGCCGCGATTGCGGACGGCGGGATCGCCGACGAGCGCCGCCGCTTCCGCCAGCGCCGGCGCGGCGTGGCGCACCTCTTCGGAGCGCGCGAGCTCCGCGTGCGTGGTGAGGGCGCCGATCCGGAGGTTCGATCCGCTGGCGGTCACGCCCGCGAGCTCCGGCACGCGGCCGATGTCGACGACCGCAGGAGGCGCGGCGAGCCGCAGCTTCAAGAGCGGAATGAGACTGTGCCCGCCGGCAAGGAGCTTCGCCCCTGGATGTTCGTCGAGGAGCTTCTGCGCGTCGGCCAGCGAATGGGCGCGGTAGTACTCGAAATCGGTCGCGTACATGTCACGCTCCTTTGGGCTGATTGTGGATGGCCCGCCACACCCGCTCCGGCGTGAGCGGCATCCGCAGCGACGTCACCTTGAACGGCGCCAGCGCATCGAGCACCGCGTTGTAGACCGTGCAGGTCGATGCGATCGTGCCCGCTTCGCCGATGCCCTTGACCCCGAGCGGATGGTGCGGCGACGGCGTCACCGTCGACAGCACTTCGATGTCCGGCAGCACGTCCGCGCGCGGGATCGCATAGTCTGCGAGCGAGCCGGTCAGCAGCTGGCCGGAATCGTCATAGACCGCTTCTTCCCACAGCGCCTGCCCGATCCCCTGCACCACGCCGCCGTGCACCTGCCCTTCGACGATGACGGGGTTGATCTGCGGCCCGCAGTCGTCGACGGCGACGTACCGCTTCAGCGTCACGTGTCCCGTTTCCGGATCGACGTCGACGACCGCGACGTGCGCGCCGAAGGGATAGGTGAAGTTCGGCGGATCGTAGAAGGACGTCGCTTCCAGTCCCGCCTCCATGCCTTGCGGCAGGTTCCAGGCGACGTTGGCCATCAACGCGATGTCCTGGATCGTCTTGTGGCGATCGGGCACGCCGCGCACGAAGAAGCGTCCGCTCGCGTAATCGATGTCCTCGACGGCCGCCTCGAGCAGGTGGCTCGCGAGCAGCTTCGCCTTCTCCTTGATCTTGCGCGTCGCCACCGCCAGCGCCGCGCCGCCCACCGCGGTCGTGCGGCTGCCGTAGGTCCCCCATCCCATCGGCGTATTGTCAGTGTCGCCGTGGACGACTTTCACGTCGGTCACCGCGACGCCGAGTTCATCCGCGACGATCTGTGCAAAGGTCGTTTCTTCCCCTTGCCCGTGCGGCGACGCGCCGATGAACACGTTGACCTTGCCGCTTGGATGGAAGCGGACGATCGCGCTTTCCCACAAACCGCCCTGGAATCCAACGGCGCCCGCGACCTGCGACGGCCCGAGCCCGCAGATCTCCACGTAGGTTGCGACGCCGATCCCGATGAGGCGCCCCTTGTCGCGCGCAGCCTTCTGTTCCGCGCGCAGCGCGGCGTAGCCGACGTGATCGAGCGCCTTCGCCAGCGCCGCTTCGTAGTTGCCGCTGTCGTACTTGAGACCGGTGACGACATCGTGGCCGTTCGTGAACGGCGGAATCAGGTTGCGCCGCCTGATGTCGACCGGATCCATCCCGAGCTCGCCGGCGAGGCGGTCCATCATGCGCTCCAGCATGAACGTCGCTTCCGGCCGTCCGGCACCGCGATACGCTTCGACGGGCGTCGTGTTGGTGTAGACGCCGTAGACGTCTTCCTTCACTGCCGGAATCTGGTACGCACCTGACAGCATCAGCCCGTGCAGGATCGTCGGGATGCCGGGGGCGGCCGTCGAGAGGTACGCGCCCATGCCGGCCCACACCGTGCAGCGCAACCCGGTGACGCGGCCGTCGCGTGTGGCCGCGAGCTCGACCTCCTGCACGTGATCCCGTCCATGCGTCGTCGACTGATAGTTCTCGGTGCGCGTCTCGACCCACTTCACCGGACGTCCGAGCTTCATCGAGCAGAACACGGTGATGAAGTCGCCGGGGATCTGCGGGATCTTGCTGCCGAAGCCGCCGCCGACTTCCGGCGCGATCACACGCAGCCGATCCTCCGGGACACCGGTGACGAGCGACATCACGAAGCGGACGATGTGCGGGTTCTGGGTCGTGTTCCAGAGGGTCAATTCGCCGGTCGCCGGCACGAACTGCGCAACCGCGCCACGCGTTTCCATTGCGGTCGGAATCAATCGCTGCTGAATGATGCGCTCCCGGACTACGACCTCTGCGGACTTGAACGCCGCGTCGACGTCGCCGCCCGCGACCGTCCAGTGAAACGCGACGTTGTCCGGCGCTTCGGCGTGCAGCGTCGGCGCGCCTTGCTCGGTCGCCTTCCGTGGATCGACGACCGCCGGCAGCGGTTCGTACGCGACGTCGATCAATTCGAGCGCGTCATGCGCCTGATATGGCGAGTCGGCGACGACGACGGCGACGGGTTCGCCGACGTAATGGACCGCCTCCTTCGCGAACGCGTGATAGGGCGTCGTTTTCAGATTGGAGTCGGGGACGAGCCAGCAACAGGGGATCGGATTGAGCGTGCCTTCCGCGTCCTTCGCGGTGAAGACGCCGATCACGCCGGCCGCGGCCTGCGCGCGCGACGTGTCGATGCGCATGATCAGCGCATGCGCGTGAGGGCTGCGCAGGATGGCGGCGTGCACCAGGCCGGGCAGCGCGATGTCGTCGGTGTAGCGCGCCAGTCCGGTCAGCAGCCTCGGGTCCTCGCGGCGGCGGATGCCCGAGCCGAACACGCGGGCGGGTTCGACCGCGATCGTCATGGCCGGCCTCCGATCGCATTCGCCGCGTGCTGCACGGAGCGGACGATGTTCTGGTAACCGGTGCAGCGGCACATGTTGCCTTCGAGCGCGTGCCGGATTTCCTCCGCGGTTGGCGAGGGATTCGTGTCGAGCAGCGCGCGCGTCGCGAGCACCATCCCGGGCGTGCAGAAGCCGCACTGCAGGCCGTGCTTCTCCCAGAACGCCTGCTGGATCGGCGCGAGCTGGCCGTTCGCGGCGAGGCCTTCGATCGTGGTGATGCTGGCGCCGTCCGCCTGCGCGGCGAGACAGGTGCACGCTTTGACGGCGATGCCGTCGAGCAGCACCGTGCAGGCGCCGCACTGGCTGGTGTCGCAACCGATCTTCGTGCCGGTCAGGCCGGCAACGTCGCGCACGAAGTGCACCAGGAGGAGCCGCGGCTCGATCTCGTGGTGGTACGGGCGGCCGTTAATGGTGATCGTGACGGGAAGCTTCATGAACGCCTCCGCGAACGTGTGACGGTGAGGGGATGCGCGACCGGAGCCGGCATCTTAGGACCGCACGCGTGCGAAGGTCAAACCACCGATGCTCGTTGACGGATGATCCACCACGGATGCACACGGATGGACACGGAAAACAAGAAGAGAGAAACGAAGAAAGCATTACAGCCGCGGGGCGTCATCCGTGATCCGTCATCCGTCATCTGTCATCCGTCTAAGCATGCTCGCCAGCTCCCGGCTGAATTCCGACAGCAGATGACGGTTGGTTGTTGCGAGCTGTTCGACGGCGCTGATCTGCTCGCGCACCTGCCGCGCGTGCGCGCTGTCGACCGTCCCGCGCCGTTCGCGGCCTTCCGCCAGGACACGAGTGGCCATTTCGAGGCGGGTCGCCGCGCGCTGGTGGGCTTCGGCGTGCGACAACAGATCGAGGGCGAGCGCGAGCAGGACGTCGGTGTGGGCGTGTGAGGCCATCAGGGTCGCAGGTCCCTCAGGTCCACTGCAACATACCCTGCGACTCGAAGCCGAGGCAACCTCGGCAACGTCGCTGTGCTCAACCGTGCGGCTCTACCGGAAGCGCGTGAGATCAATGCGCGTCTGCCAGACCGGGTTTCCGTGTTCGTCGGTGACGATCAGCGTTGGCTCCGTCGCGCTCATCACGTCGGCGCGGGGGAACGAGGCTTCGAGCCGGATCCCAACGATCGTGTTGCCCGGCCCGGCGCTGCCGAGCGCATACACCGGGTCGCGTTTAATGGACGGCGCGGCGACCGGCTTACTCTGCGGACCGGTGCGGACGTAGAGGTCGTACTTCGGCGTCGTCGCGTAGGTATTCAGCGGATGCAAACGTACCTGGGCGATGATGCTCACCTGCCCTCGGTAGGGCGCAAGCGCCGACCCGAGATCGTTCGCGGTGAACGAATACTCGCCGTTCATCGCGTGCTCGCGAACGATCAACACGGCGCGGCGGAATTCCGTGACGACCTCGACGCTATCGATGACACCCGACGGCGTAAGGCGATAGCCGGCATTGAACGCGTCGTACAACGCCTGGTCGTGCGTGCGCCCGAGATTCATCGCGTCGCGCGCATCGTCTGCCTGGCGCGCTGCGCCGGCGCGGCCGGGCGCGCCGAGCGCGATCGCCAGCAACACCACCCCCGATATCCGCATCGCCATGTATAGGCCCTTTCAGCTCTGGAGCCGGCCAGCGATCCTCGCATAGGATCGCGGGATGAGCCATCACGTGCAACTGGTCACCAGCGACCGCCTGCCGACCCCGGCCGGGCCTTACTCCCCCGCCACCATCGCCGGCGATCTCGTCTTCGTGTCGGGCCAGGGAGGCCGCGATCCGTCGACGAACCAGCTCGCGGGACCCGACGTCGAATCACAGACAGAGCAGGTGCTCAAGAACATCGCCGCGATTCTCGAGGCGGCGGGCTCGGGGCTGCCGTATGTGCTGCGCTGCGGGGTCTTCCTGGTGGACATCAAGGAATTCCCCCGGATGAACGAGGTCTACGGCCGCATGTTCGGCACCCATCGTCCGGCGCGGACGACGGTGGAAGTGTCGAACCTGCCGGGCGTCGGGATGCGGGTCGAGATCGATGCGGTCGCGATCATTCCACGGTAACGTCGGCGGCTCGAAGAAATCACCGTAGGCCGGGGTCTTTAAAATCCGGCGACATATCTCCGGCGGTGCGTATATGTCAGACGCCACGCGACAGTATTTCGACCAGGTGGCTGGCCGCTGGGACGAGATGCGCAAGCAGTTCTTCGGCGACGGCGTGCGCCGCGCGGCCATGCGCGCCGCAGCCGCCGGACCGGGGATGATCGTCGCGGACGTCGGCGTCGGCACCGGGTTTCTCGCGGAGGCCGCGCTCGACGCGGGGGCGCGGGTGATCGGCATCGATATTTCGGAAGCGATGCTCGCGCGGGCGAACGAGAAGTTCGCGGGTCGGCCGTTCGAAGCGCGGCGCGGCGACTCCGCAACGCTGCCGCTGAACGACGCAGAGGTCGACGCGGTGGTCGCCAACATGGTGCTGCACCACGCGGCGGATCCCGGCGCGGCCATCCGTGAGATGACGCGCGCGATCAAGCCGGGCGGCACGCTCGTTCTCACCGACGCGGACGCGCACCCTCACGACTGGCTGCGCATCGAACAACACGACCGCTGGCTCGGGTTCGCGCGCGCCGACGTGGCGTCGTGGTTCCTCGACGCGGGTCTCGAGGACGTGACCGTCGGCGACACGCACGAGACGTGCTGCCCGACGTCGGCGTCGGGCACGACCGTCGCGATCAGCATCTTTCTCGCGCGCGGCCGGAAACCTGCGGCATGACGCGACGGGCGGTGGCGACGCGATGATGCGCGCCTTCGACGAAGCCGCGCTGCGACGTGTCATGACCGCGCAGGCCGCGGTCGACGCGATCCGCGAGGCGTTCCGCGCCGACGGCGAGGGACGTACGCGCGTCCCCGCCGTCATCAACCTCGAAGTCCCCGCCGCGCGCGGTGAGTTTCACGTCAAGACCGCGCTCATTGAAGGGGTGCCCCACGTCGCGGTCAAGATCGCCAGCGGCTTCTACGACAATCCCGCAAAGGGGCTTCCCAGCGGATCGGGACTGATGGCGGTGTTCGACGCCTCGACCGGCATGCCGGTCGCAATGCTCTTCGACAACGGCTTTCTCACCGACATTCGGACAGGCGCCGCGGGAGCGATCGCCGCCGACGTGCTCGCGCCCGAGCGCGTTCAGACGGTTGGCGTGATCGGCAGCGGACTGCAGGCGCGCCATCAGGTGCATTGCCTCCGCATCGTCCGGCCGTTCACTCGTGTCGTCGCCTGGAGTCCCGACACGGCGCACGTGCAGGCGTATTGCGACGAGATGCGCGAGGCGGGATTCGACGTCGCCGCTCAGAAGGACGCGGAGTCGGTGTGCCGTGCCGCGGACGTCCTCATCACCGCGACGCCTTCGCGCCGTCCGCTCGTCAACGCGGCGTGGCTGCGCCCGGGTCAGCACATCACCGCCATTGGTTCCGATTCGCCCGGCAAGCAGGAGCTCTCGGCCGAGTGCCTCGACGCCGCCGATCTCGTGGTCGTCGACCGCTTCGCGCAGTGCGCCGGGTTCGGCGAGTTGAAGCATGCGCTCGACGCCGGGCTGCTCACGCGGCATGACGTCCACGCGGAGCTCGGACAGATCGTCGCTGGCAAGAAGCCCGGGCGTTCGAGCGCCGACCAGATCACGATCGCGGATCTCACCGGCGTCGGCTTCCAGGACACCGCCATCGCCAGCCGTGCGCTGGAACTGCTCGCCTAGTGCCGCGCTTCAAGCTGATCATCGAGTACGCCGGCACGCGCTACAGCGGCTGGCAGATTCAGACGAACGCGCGAACGGTCCAGGGGGAGATCGACAAGGCGATTCGCGAGGTGACCCGCCGCCGGGAATTCGAGCTGTATGGTGCGGGCCGCACCGACGCCGGCGTCCACGCGCTCGCGCAGGTCGCGCACCTCGAGTTATATACGGATCTACCGCCCGCAGCGCTGCGGATGCGCATCAACGAGGCGCTTCCCGCCGACATCCACATCCGGCAGATCGACAAGGTGGCGCACCGGTTTCACGCGCGGCACGACGCCGTGTCGCGCAGCTACCTCTATCAGATCGCCCGCCGCAAGACCGCGTTCTTCAAGCCGTATGTGTGGTGGATCAAGGAGTCGATTGACGTCACACGGGTGCGGGACGCGGCGGCGGCATTCGTCGGCATGAAGAACTTCGAGTCGTTCACGGCCGATGAACCCGGCGAGAAGTCGACGCGCGTGCTGATCGAGCGGCTGGAGATCGCCGACGAGGGATCGTTGCTGCTCGTCCGCGTCCAGGGATCGCATTTCCTCTGGCGCATGGTCCGCCGCATCGTCGGCGTGCTGGCTGCGGTCGGGCGCGGCGATCTCACCGTCGAGCGTGCGGCAGGCTTTCTCGACGAACGTTCGGGGATCCCGGCGACGCTGACCGCGCCCGCGTCGGGGTTGTTTCTCGAGAGCGTGGTGTACGCGGGAGATCCAGGCCCCGGGCCGCTGCGTGGCGCGTTCCGACTGGATTGATCTTTGGTCGTAGGTCTCACGCTGACGGTGACACCAAAACAGGTGTAGGCCGGGTCTTTTAGACCCGGCGACAAGTGGTGAGTTAACGGACGACTCGCAGGTTCACTGGCGCGGCTGGCGCGTTGCCGCGCCATCCCAATTGAATCACCTCGAAATCATCGGCCGTCAGGCTGTGAAACGCGGGATTCAGGACGTCGTTGTCCCACCGCGGATCCATCGATCCGCTGACGTACATGTCCGAACCGTTGTCGGCAACGATCAACCCGTAACGCTGCATCGCGCGGAAGATGCGCTGCACGGGAGCGGAATACGCGGACAGATCTTTCGTGGCCTTCAGCCGGAGACGCGCGCCC
>JBKPRU010000238.1:0-10604 GCA_046734675.1 Acidobacteriota bacterium | reverse complement strand
GTTCAGCGTCGAGCCGGACAGCGTTCCCGTGCCCGATCCAGTCACGTTGATGCTGCCGCCGCAGGTTCCGGAAAACGTCACGTTGGCGGTGGATGTGGTCAAAGGGATGACGGTGTACTTGACGTTGCCGCATCCGGTGGCCGGGGTTGACGGCGTCACTGATGACCAGGAGCCGGCGAACACGTCCATGCTGACGGAAGGCGAGGGGGATGTCGGCGATCCGCCGGAGTCATCCTTCTTGTCCTTGTTGAATAAATTGCAACCGGCGCTGAGCGCGGCAGTGAGTACGAGCGCAGTCGCGAGAGAAAAGGGGGTGCGCATAGTGCCTCCAGACGAACCAGGGTGATCACGTCTATCGGCACCAGCTGCACACTTCTGCAGTGGGATGCTTCGCGAGACGGCCCCACCCCCACGCGCTGCGGCTCGTCTCGCTTCGCTCGCTCGCCGCGGCCGCAGGCGCTTCTCATTCTTCAGTGCGCGTGGGGCCCCACCCACGCGCTCGCGCTCTCCGGCGCTGCGCGCCGGTTCACTCCGTCGCCTCGCGCGGGCCGCAGGCGCTCCTCCGTCATCCGCAAGTGTCATATATGATGGCGAGTTCATGGCCTTCGAAGGTGTCTACTCCGTCCTTCCCACGGCATTTTCGGACTCCGGCGACCTCGACGAGACCAGCCTGACACAGGTCGTCGACCTCTTCATCAGCAAGGGCGTCAACGGGCTGACCGCGCTCGGCGTGACCGGCGAGGTGGCGCGGCTCGAGGACCGCGAGCGCGCGCGGGTGCTCGAAGTGGTCGTGACGCACACGAACGGCCGCGTGCCAATCGTTGCCGGCACCAGCGCCGAGGGGACGCGGACCTGCATCGCCTACAGCCGTCAGGCCAAGGCGATCGGCGCATCGGCCGTGATGGTCAGCCCGCCGCGGATGCCGAAGCTCAACTCCGACGCGGTCGTCCGTCACTACAAGGCGCTCGCGGACGCCGTCGACATTCCCATCGTCGTCCAGGACTATCCGCCGATCTCGGGGTTCGCGATGGAGCCCGCGCTGCTTGCGCGGATCGCGTCGGACGTGCCCTCGGCGCGAACCATCAAGCTCGAGGATCCGCCGACCCCGTTCAAGACGGCGCGCATCCTCGAGCAGGCCCGCGGCACGACCGTGCAGATCTTCGGCGGCCTCGGCGGCGTGTTCCTGCTCGAAGAGCTCATGTCGGGCGCGACCGGCGCCATGACCGGGTTTGCCTTCCCGGAGATCCTCGTGCGCATCGTC
Organism: Acidobacteriota bacterium; assembly: GCA_046734675.1. Lineage (GTDB taxonomy): Bacteria > Acidobacteriota > Vicinamibacteria > Vicinamibacterales > 2-12-FULL-66-21 > QHWT01. The sequence goes on along the minus strand of JBKPRU010000238.1, from coordinate 9,343 downwards.
TCGTCTTTCCGCGCGGGACGCGTTGACGAGGCCGCGGATCTTTTCTATCGGACCGTGCCGTTGATGCGCTTCGAGTTTCAGGAAAGCATCGGCATGGCCATCCGCAAGGCCGTGCTGCACCGGCGCGGCACCCTCGCCAGCGCGGCGACGCGAGCGCCCGCCGGAGCGATGGATGCCGCGACGGCGCAGGCGCTCGAGCGCGTGCTCGCGTGGGTGACGTCGCAGAAAGGACTGGAATGGATCTCGGTCTGAAAGGCAAAGTCGCGATGGTCGCGGGCGCGAGCCGCGGGCTCGGATTCGGAGTAGCGGAGGCGCTGGCGCGTGAAGGCGCGACGGTGGCGATCTCGTCGAGCAGCAAGGACGCGATCGACGCGGCCGCGAAGCGTCTCTCGTCAGCCGGCGCCACCGTGATCGGCACGCCGGTCGACGTTCGCAAGGGCGACCAGATCGCGTCCTGGGCGAGCCAGACGATCGAGCGCTTTGGCGGCGTCGATCTGCTGTTCGCGAATGCGGGCGGTCCGCCGGCCGGCACCACGCTCTCCTTCGATGATGCGGCGTGGCAGAACGCGGTGGACCTGCTGCTGTTCAGCACGATCCGCATGATTCGTGCGGTCGTGCCCTCGATGAAAGGGCGCGGTGGCGGATCGATCCTCGTGACGACCTCGTCATCGGTCAAGGAGCCGATTCCCAACCTGGCGCTCTCGACGGTCGTGCGCGCGGGCGTGTCGGCGCTGGCGAAGACGCTCTCGCTCGAACTCGCGGCTGACCGCATCCGCGTGAACCAGATCATCCCCGGTCGTATCGACACCGACCGGGTCCGCCATCTCGACAAGCTCGCGGCCGACAAGCAGGGCATCAGCGAGGACCAGGCGAAGGCGAAGTCAATCGCGTCGATCCCGTTCGGGCGCTACGGCGAGACGCCCGAGTACGGCCGCGTCGCGGCGTTCATCCTCTCCGATGCGGCGAGCTACATGACGGGTGCCACCGTACAGGTCGATGGTGGGGCAATGCGTTCGATTCTGTAGGCCCGCTCATGTCACTGATGCGCAAGGTGCTGCTCGCCGGGTCGACTTCGCCGTGGCTGCGCGAGCAGGCGACGAAGCGGGCCTTCGTCCGCAAGTCGGTTTCGAGGTTCATGCCCGGCGAGAAGATCGACGATGCGGTCGCCGCGGCCGCGACGCTCAAGCCGCAGGGCATCACGACGATCCTCACGCGGCTCGGCGAGAACCTCACGTCGCTCGACGAGGCGGAGGAGGTGACGCAGCATTACCTCGACGTGCTCGATCGCGTGCAGCGCGCCGGACTCGACGCGCAGATCTCGGTGAAGCCGACGCAACTCGGCCTCGATCTCGACCCGGTCGTCTGCGAGCGCAACCTGCACCGGATCATCGAGAAGGCCGAGCAGGTGCACAACGTGCCGGTCTGGATCGACATGGAGAGCTCGCCCTACGTCGACCCGACGTTGAAGCTGTTTCGCGCCGCCCGCGCGAAGTACCGCGGCGTCGGTCTCGCCTTGCAGGCGTATCTCTATCGCACCGCGAAGGACCTCGAGGACCTCATCCCACTCGGTCCCGCCGTCCGCATCGTCAAAGGCGCGTATCTCGAGCCCCCGGCCGTCGCCTATCCGCAGAAGGCGGACGTCGACGCGAACTTCTACACGCTGTGCACGCGGCTGCTCGCGGATGACGCGTTGAAGAATGGAGCGCTGCTACACATCGCGACCCACGACGTCCCGCTCGCGGATCGCCTGGCGCGCTTCATCGACGAGCGGCAGATCCCGACGAGCGCCTACGAGTTTGCGATGCTGTACGGCATCGGCGTCGCGCAGCAGCGGCGGCTCGCATCGGCGGGACGGCGCATCCGGGTGCTCATCAGCTACGGCGAATACTGGTTTCCGTGGTACATGCGCCGGCTCGCCGAGCGGCCGGCGAACGTCACGTTCGTGTTGAAGAACATGTTCGGCGGATAGCGCGGAGGACGGCATGCATCGACGCGAATTCCTAACGAAGTCGGCGGCCGCGCTGGCGGTCTCGCGTATGCCGGCGTTTGCATTTCAGGGCGGCGGCGCGCGCAGGCGCGTCGGGCTGATTGGCTGCGGCTGGTACGGGAAGACCGACCTGTTCCGGCTGATCCAGGTGGCGCCGGTCGAAGTCGTCTCGCTGTGCGACGTCGACAAGAACATGCTCGCGGACGCGGCCGCGCAGGTCGCGACGCGGCAGCAGTCGAAGAAGACGCCGCGGACCTACGGCGACTATCGCGAGATGCTCAAGGCTGGCGACCTCGACCTCGTGCTGATCGTCACGCCCGATCACTGGCACGCGCTGCCGATGATCGACGCGGTCCGGGCGGGGCTCGACGTGTGGGTCCAGAAGCCGATCAGCGTCGACGTGGTGGAAGGGCAGGCGATGCTTGCCGCCGCGCGCAAGTACAAACGGGTCGTGCAGGTCGGCATGCAGCGCCGCAGCACGCCGCACCTCGTGACCGCGCGCGATCGCGTCATCCGCGAAGGGAAGCTCGGGACGGTCGGCCTCGTCGAGGTCTATTGCTACTACCACATGCGCGCGTCGACGAATCCGCCTGACACGCCGCCGCCCGACTACCTCGATTACGAGATGTGGACCGGGCCGGCGCCGATGCGGCCGTACAACGCGCTCGTGCATCCGCGGAGCTGGCGGGCGTTCATGGAGTACGGCAACGGCATCATGGGCGACATGTGCGTGCACATGCTGGACATGGTGCGTTGGATGCTGGACCTCGGGATGCCGACGCGCGTCAGTTCGAGCGGCGGCATCCTCGTCGACAAGAAGAGCAAGGCCAACATCACCGACACACAGACGGCGACGTTCGACTTCCCGAACCTGAAAGTGGTCTGGACGCATCGCACCTACGGCGACGCGCCGGATCCGAAGTACCCGTGGGGGGCCACGTTTTACGGCGACAAGGGCACCCTCAAGGCGAGCGTGATGGGCTACGACTTCACGCCGTCAGGCAAAGACGGCACGCCGATCCACGAAGACGTCGTCTACGAGCTGGAGCAGTATCCCGAGGACAAGACCGAAAAGGATCTCGAACGGCACGTCGCGCCGGCGATCCGCGCGCACATGAAGAACTTCCTCGAGTGCGTCGAGTCGCGCGGCACGCCGGTTGCCGACATCGAACAGGGCTACATGTCCGCCACCGCCTGCATCCTCGCGAATCTCTCGATGCAGCTCGGGCGCTCGCTGCAGTGGGACCACGCGAAGGGGCTCGTGGTCGGAGACGACGAAGCCAACAAGCTGCTGCGCCGTCCCTACCGATCGCCGTGGACGCACCCCGAGCCGAGCAGCGTCTGACGGATTAGGCTTCCGCTTTATCCGTGTCCATCCGTGTCTATCCGTGGTGGATTAGTCAGCGCTGTGTTCGCGTTTTCGTACCGCCATGCGCGCGTCGTCGGCGGCGGCGGCGTCGATGCTCTCCATGCGGCGGTCGCGTGCGTCGCCGCGAGCCTCTTCATCCGACACGAGCGTCACTTCCTCGAGCGCGGGCGGCTCCGCGTCCGGATCGTCCTGGGTCGCGTAGCGGTCGGTGCGGCCGAACGTCTCTTCGCGCCTGAGCTCGTCGCCGGCGCGCGGTTCCTGCCCCGATCCGGTCAATTCATCGCCGTGCGGCGGCGTGAGGTCGCCGCGATCTCTTTCCGGTGTGTCCTGTCGTGACGTCTCGCGGTCGCGCTGCGGGTTCTCTGCCATGCTGCCTCCTCACCGCGAAAAATGCAGTGTTTATGCCTACAGGAACCGCTCAGTTGGTGTACAGATATTGCGGACACGCGTGACGGGCGCCTTCCGTCTTCCGTCTTTCTCGGGACTTTGATGCGCCGACATCCTCACCTTTACGAAATCAGCGCGTGGCCCTGGCTCGATCGCCTCTCGCGGCAGGGCGACCGCAACCTCACGCTCGGCGACGTGCCGGACGCCGAGTGGGACCGCATCGCGCAGGACGGCTTCGACATCGTCTACCTGATGGGCGTGTGGCAGCGGAGCGCGAGCGGCCGGCTGATGGCGCGGACCGACACGGCACTGCTCCAGGAGTACGACCGCGTGCTGCCCGGCTGGTCGATGCGCGACGTGCCGGGTTCGCCGTACTGCATTCAGGCGTACGAGCCGGATGCGCGCATGGGCGGGTGGGCCGGACTCGATCGGACGCGCGAGGCGCTCGGCCGGCGCGGCCTCTCGCTGTTCGTGGACTTCGTTCCGAACCACACCGGGTTCGACCACGCGTGGGTCGCGTCGCGGCCGGATCTCTATGTCGAGGGGACGCTCGACGATTACCGCCGCGCGCCCGCCAACTTCCACCCGATCGATGCCGGCGACGTCGTCCACTTCATTGCGTGCGGTCGCGATCCGTTCTTTCCCCCGTGGCGCGACGTCGCGCAGCTGAACTACTTCAATCCGGCCACGCGCGAGGCGATGATCGGCGTCCTGCAGACCATCGCGGAGCACGCCGACGGCGTCCGCTGCGACATGGCCATGCTGGTGGTCAACGAGGTCTTCGCCCAGACGTGGGGATCGACCGTTGATCTGTTGTGGCGCGCGCCGGCGCAGGAGTTCTGGCCCGAGGCGACGCGCCGCGTGCCAGAGCTCACGTATCTCGCGGAGGTCTACTGGGATCGCGAGTGGCAGCTGCAGCAGCAGGGGTTCAACTACACCTACGACAAGCGGTTGCTGGATCGCCTGCACCAGGGGACCGCGAGCGGCGTGCGCGGTCATTTGCAGGCGGATCCGTCGTTCACCGCGAAGCTCGCGCGCTTCCTCGAAAACCATGACGAGGCGCGCGCCTCGGCAACCTTCGGCGCGAAGCTGTCGGCGGCCGCCGCCGTGGCGCTGACCGCGCCCGGCTTGCGCTTCTACTACGACGGGCAGCTCGAAGGCGCGCAGGTGAAATCGCCGGTGCAGCTCGGACGATGGGCCGAGGAGGACGTCCGGCGCGACGTCCGCGATCTCTACGATCGCATCCTGCGTGTGACGAACCGTCCGCTGTTCCACGAAGGCACGTGGGAGCTGCTTGGCGTCTACGGCGCGGGGGACACGACCTACGACGATCTCGTCGCCTTCGCGTGGCGCAAGGGAAACGAGCTCGCCGTCATCGCTGCAAACGTGTCGAACCAGGAAGCGCAGGGGCTCGTGCAGCTCGGTGCGTTGCCGCACGTCGCGGCATTCTCCTTCAACGATCAACTCTCGGACCAACGATATCGCTGGGTGCGCGACGAGCTGAAGGACGGACTCTACGTGCGCCTCGCGCCCGGTGCCGCCCACGTGTTCCTCGTCGAGCAGGCCTGAGCAGACGGAGCGGAGACCGATGAAAGCCATTGTCGTAAAGCCTGGGACCCGCGACTCGATCCACATGCGCGACATGCCGGATCCAAAGATGAGGGCGGACCAGATCGCGGTGCGGATGCTGCGGGTCGGCCTGTGCGGCACGGACGCGGAAATCAACGACGGGCTGTACGGCAAGGCGCCCGACGGCGAGGAGTTCCTCATTCTCGGTCACGAGAATCTTGGCGTCGTCGAGGACGTCGGCAAGAAGGTGAAAGGCTGGAAGGCCGGCGATCTCGTGGTGTCGACCGTTCGCCGGCCCTGTGGCAAATGTCCGCAGTGCAAGGCGGGCGAGAACGACATGTGCAGCAGCGGCGAGTACACGGAGCGCGGCATCATGCGGCGCCATGGGTTCATGGCGCAGTACTACGTGGAGTCAGCGCAATTTCTCAACAAGATCCCGAAGGCGATACGGGATATCGCGGTGCTCCTCGAGCCGATGTCGGTGGTTGAGAAGGCGGTCGATCACGCGTTCCTGCTGCAGCGCCGCCTGGTGTGGAAGCCGACGTTCGGCCTGGTGCTCGGCGCGGGTCCGGTCGGGCTGCTTGGCGCCGCCTTGCTGCGCGCCCGCGGGCTGCGCACCGTCGTCGCCGGACGTGAAGCCGCGTCCGACCCGCGCGCGCAGATCGTCACCCGGCTCGGCGCCGAATATCTGTGCGTCGCAAACATGGCGCTGCCCGACCTGCCCAAAGAAATTGGCTACCCCGATCTGGTCATCGAAGCGACCGGCAGCGCGAAGGTCGTATTCGACGCGATGGAAATGCTCGCCGCCAATGGCGTGCTCTGCCTGTTGAGCGTGACCGGCGGCCAGCAGCTCAATCCCGAGCCGATCGATCTCATCAATCAGCGGCTCGTCCTCGGCAATCAGGTGGTCTTCGGCAGCGTGAACGCGAACCCGCGTCACTTCGCGATGGGCGTGAAGGACTTCGTGGCGATCAACCGGAAGTGGCCCGGCGTGTTGGAAAGCCTGCTGACGGACCGCATTCCATGGCAGAACCACAAGACGTGGTTCACGGGACGCCACAGCGGGATCAAGACGACGCTCGAGATCGACTAGGAAGGGTCGAAGGAAAACGAAGAATCGAAGGCGCGCCTCAAGCGCGCAGCGCAATCACCGGGTCGACCCGCAGCGCGCGCTTCGCCGGCAACCAGCTGGCAAGCAGCGACACACCGAGCAGCGTGGCCGCCGACACGCTCCACGCGAGCGGGTCCCACGGGCTGATCTCGTAGAGTACCGTGTGCAGCGCGCGGACGACGGCAATCGCGCTCACAAGACCGATGCCGAGTCCGACCACCGCCAACGTAATGCCTTGGCGCAACACCAGGTGCACGACGTCCGCGGCCGACGCGCCGAGCGCCATCCGGACGCCGAACTCGTTGAGCCGCTGCGCCACGCCGTGCGCGAGCAGCCCGTAGACGCCAATGCCCGCGAGCGTCAGCGCGATCCCTGCGAACAGCCCGAGCAGCAGCGTCCTGAAGCGAGGCTGCGACACCGACGCCGCCATCACGTCGTCGAGCGTGCGCACGTTCGCGACCGGTTGATCGGGATCGATCTCCCGCACGATCTGCCGTACCGCGGGCGCGGCCTGCGACGGCGGGCCGGCCGTGCGCACCACCAGCGTGACGTTCGAGTACATGCGACGGAGAATCGCGTCCGGATACTGCGCATACGGGACGTACATCTCCGACTTGGCTTCCGCATCGGGCTGCTGCAGCACGTCGCCGACGACGCCGACCACCTCCATGTACGGGAAGTTCGGATCGGGATCCGGCTCGGTTCCGAGCTGAATGCGCTGCCCGAGCGGCTCCTCGTGTGGGAAGTGCTGCCGGGCCATTGTGTCGTTGATGACGATAACGTGGGGCGATCCCTGACGATCGCGCACGTCGATGAAGCGACCGCGCTTCAGTGCAATGCCGAGCGTCTGGAAGTAGTGGCCGCTGACCGCACGGTAGCCCGCCAAGCGGTACTGATCGGGCCCTGACGGCGGCCGTCCCTTGATGTTGAAGTGGATCGTCGCGCCCGCGCCGCTCAGCGGGAGGATGGTCGTGACCGCCGCGCCGTGCACTGCGGGCAGCCCCGCTAAACGTTCCAGCAATCGATCGACCACCGACGTCCGCAGCGCGTCGTCGTTGTACTTCGCGCCCGAGAGCGGCACTTCTACGGCAAGCGCGCGGGTGGCGTCGAATCCGGGCGAGACCTGTTGCAGCCGGGCGAAGCTGCGAATCAGCAGCGCCGCGCCAATCGTCAAGACCACGGTGACGGCGATCTCGGCGATGACGAGCATGGCGCGCGCCCGCCGCTGCCACACGCCACCCGACATCCCCGAACGTCCCGCCTCGTTCAGCGCCTCCCGCACGTCGATGCGCACCGTCTGAAAGGCGGGGACGAGCCCGAAGATCACGCCAGTGCCGAGCGCGAGCGCGAACGTGAACAGGACGACGCGCGCGTCGACGACGACCGCGTCCGCGCGTGGGAGCGTCGGCCCGACCAGCTGCACGAGCACGGGCACTGAAAACGCCGCGAATAACAAGCCGACCGCGCCGCCGGCGACGGAGAGGAGCACCGCCTCGGCGAGCAGGTGCATGACGACGCGCCGCCGGCTCGCGCCGAGCGCAATCCGCATCGCAACGTCGCGCCGGCGGCTCAATCCTCGCGCCAGCAGCAGCCCCGCGACATTGATGCAGGCGATGAGCAGCACACCCGCAACCGCGGCAAGCAGTACCAGCAGCGCCGTGCGCACGCCCTGGATCATGACGTCCTGCGCGCCGGTCACGAACATCGTCGTCTTGTTGTTCGTCTGCGGATAGGCCTGCTCGAGTCGCGATGCGATCCCGGCAAGCTCGGTGCGCGCCTGGTCGATCGTCACGCCGTCCTTCAGGCGCGCGAGCACCTGGATGCCGGGATGCCAGCCGCGATCCTCCGGCTGCACCGCGATGAACGGGCCGATCGGGACGAACACGTCCGCGTTCTGAAACAGCCGGAACGTCGCCGGCACGACGCCGACGATGGTCGCGGGACCGCCGTCGAGCAGCACGCGCTCGCCGAGCACGTTGGCGCGGCCGCCGAAGCGCGTCTGCCACGCGCCGTGGCTGAGGATCACCACCGGCTCGCCGCCGCGTGCGTCTTCGTCAGCCGTGAAGCCGCGGCCGATCTCCGGCACGACGCCGAGCAGCGGCAGCATGTTCGCGCTGATCATCTTCGCGATGACGCGCTGCGGCTCGTCGCCGCCGCTCATGTTGAGCGTGGTGTTGCGAAAGGCGCCGCACGCCTGGAACGACCGCGCCTCGGCGCAGACGTCGCGGTAGTTCTCGGCGGAAAGCGACAGCAGCGGGAACTGCGGCGTGTGCTCATTGATCATCACGACGCGATCCGCCTCGCGGAAGGGCAGCGGCCGCAGCATCACGGCGTCGACCACGCTGAAGATTGCCGAGTTCGCACCGACGCCGAGCGCCATCGTCAGGACGGCAATGGTCGTGAACCCCGGTTGTTTGACGAGCGCCCGAAACGCCAGGCGCAACTCACGCAGCATTTCGACAGCGTATCAGTGTTCAGAGACGCGAATCGGTGTTCCGGAGTGGAGCACCGCGTCGCAACGTGATTCGAGTCAGCAACTTGAGTGTGATCAGACGACGAGCGCGTGATCCGCGTGTGCCGAAATGCGCCAGATGTGTGCGCGGAGCAGCACTTCGCCGCGCGCTCGCCGGGTCGCATACAAGCCGCGCGTAATCAACGCGTTAAGCGGTCGCGCACCATCCAACCTGAGCTGGACTGCTCTTTGCGAGAGGGTTCCCCGCCCAGCTTCCAGGACGGAGACCTGTGATCAAAAGAATTGTTGCTCCAGCCCTTCTCGCCATCGGCGGCGTCTTTGCCGCCTGGACGACCGCGACTACCGAGCAGAAGGTTCCGACGCTTGCGCCGGACCTCATTGCGCATCACCGTGCCGCTCCGCATCGCGGCCACCGCGTCATCGTCCAGGGTGACGACACATCGATCG
>JBKPRU010000237.1:0-10310 GCA_046734675.1 Acidobacteriota bacterium | reverse complement strand
GGCGACGGGAGCTCCGACGTGCACGTGATGCTTCACGTGAACAACGGGGATGGGTTCACGATCGCGGTTTCGGAGAACAGCCAGCTCGCGCGCATCGCGCGCAGCACGGTGCTGAGCGACAACGCGTGCTCGGTGATGGTCCCGATTCTCGAGCAGGTGCTGCGCTGGCCGTCGGCCAATATCCGCGCGCTGTTCGAGGACAGCGGCCTGACGCTGCAGGAATGGGAGAAGGCGCGCACCGATCGGGTCACGGTGCGGCAAGTGGCGCGCGTCCCCGACGAGGCGGTGGCGTGATGGACGCGCCGTCAGGAACCGGTCGCGCTGGGTCTCGGCGTCAAACCCGCTTCGTCTTCCAGCGCCCTCGACGGAACAGCAGCGCGCTGACGAGGGCGAGCATGGAGTAGGACACGGTGAGCGCGACGAACACGCCGCGCGGACCGAGGCCGGCGTGCACTGCCAGCCACCACGCCAGCGGGATCTCCCAGAACCAGAAGACGAACAGGTTCAGGATCGTCGGCGTCCAGGTGTCCCCGGCGCCGTTGAACGCCTGCGTCAGCACCATGCCGCAGGCGTAGAAGACGAACCCGAGGCTGACGATGCGGAGGCACGCGACGGAAAAGGGGAGCACCTCCGGGTCCGTCGTAAAGGCGCGCGCGATGAGCGGCGCGCCGGCGAGAAACACCACACCGATCGTGCCCAGAAAGATCACGTTGTAGATCGTGGCCGTCCAGACCGCCTGCTCGGCGCGATCAGGACGGCCCGCGCCGAGATTCTGACCGACCATCGTGGCGGCCGCGTTGCTGATGCCGAACGCGGGCAGCAGCGCGAACAGGATGACGCGAATCCCGATCGTGTAGCCCGCGAGCGGCGCGCTGCCGAAGGTCGACAGAATCCGGACGAGCCCGATGTAGCTTGCGGTGCCGATCAGGATCTGAAAGGTTCCCGAGCCCGACAGCCGCAGCACCGTCCGCATCGTCCGCACGTCGAGGCGCAGGTGCCGCGGCCGCAGTTGCACACGCGCATTGCCGCGGAGCAGCATCACGAACTGATAGACCACGGCGGTGCCGCGGCCGATGTTGGTGGCGACGGCAGCGCCGGTCACGCCCAGCTCCGGAAACGGCCCCACGCCGAAGATGAAGCACGGGCCGAGCACGATGTTCAGGGCATTTCCAAACATCAGTACGCGCATCGCGATCGCCGCGTCGCCGGCACCGCGGAAGACAGCGTTCTGAAGGAAGAGCAACAAGACGGTCGCGTTCCCCGCGAGCATGACGGTCGTGAACCCGCCGCCTGTCCTCACCACAGTGTCCGACGCGCCCATGGTTCGTAGCAGCGCGTGCGCGTTTGGCGCCGCGGTTGCCGCGATCGCCGCGGCGGCGATGACGCCGAGCAGGATCGACTGCCCGGCGGCATGTGCCGCGCCCTCGGTGTCGTGCTCGCCGATGCGCCGCGAGACCATCGCGGTCGCACCAATCGACAATCCCATCGCGGTCGTGTAGATGACCGTGAGCAGCGATTCGGTCAGACCAACCGTCGCGACCGCGTCGGCGCCAAGGTGCGCGACCCAGAACACGTCGGCGACGGCGAAGATCGATTCCATCGCCATCTCGAGGACCATCGGCACCGCCAGCAGGACGACGGCTTGCCCGACGGGGGCGGTCGTGTAGTCGACGCGCGCGCCGCGAACCGCCTCGCGCAGCGTCGACCAGAGGCCGCGCGATTCGCCGGTGCTCGTGAGCATGATCCGCCGAGAGTATCTCGGAAATGTGGCAGCGCGAAATGTGGGAGCACCGGCTGTCACATCGGAGGCGTGATGAGCGGCGACTCCGTCATCTTCAATCAATGCGCGTGGGGCCCCACCCCCACGCGCTTTACGCGCTTCGCGCGACGCCCTTCGGGCTTGCCGCCGCTGCGCGGCGGTCCACGCGACCCGTGCGATCTTCCGACAACCGACAACCGACAACCGGCAACCGCCAACCGACAACCGACAACCGACAACCGGCAACCGCCAACCGCCAACCGGCAACCGACAACCGGCAACCGCCAACGGGCAACCGGCAACCGGCAACCGGCAACCGACAACCGCAGTAACATACGCGCATGGACAGACGCGACTTCCTCAAACTCGGCGGGACCGCGATCGCGGCGGGCGCGCTGACGTCGCAGAGCCCGGCGCAGGCGCAGCCGCAAACCGACGGCGCGCCGTTCGCCGCGCCGCCGATTCCGAACGTCCGCATCGCCTACGTCGGGATCGGCGGGCAGGGATCGAGCCACGTGCAGAACCTGCTGCGGATTTCGGGCTGCCGCATCACCGCCGTCTGCGACATCCGATCCGAGCGCACCGACTGGGCGACCAAGGCGATCACGGAGAAGGGCGACCCGGCGCCGGCCGTCTACAACCGCGGGCCGCGCGACTTCGAGCGCTTGTGCGAGACCGAGGATCTCGATCTCGTCTACAACGCGACGCCGTGGGAATGGCACGTCCCGATCATGCTCGCGGCGATGAAGAACGGGAAGCACACCGCGACGGAAGTGCCGGCGGCCATGACGCTCGACGACTGCTGGGCGCTCGTCGACGCGGCGGAGAAGTACCGCAAGCACTGCGTGATGATGGAGAACTGCAATTACGACCGTCCGGAGATGATGGTCTACAACATGGTCCGGCAGGGCGTATTCGGCGAGCTGCTGCACGCCGAGGGGGGCTATCTGCACGATCTCCGCGCGATCAAGTTCGCCGACGAGGGCGAAGGGCTGTGGCGGCGCGAGTGGGCGAAGAAGGTCAACGGCAACCTCTATCCCACGCACGGGCTCGGCCCCGTGGCCAACTGCCTCGACATCAATCGCGGCGATCGCTTCGACTATCTCGTCTCGATGAGCAGCCCGTCGCGCGGGCTGCAGGCGTGGGCGGCGGAGCACACGGCTGCGGACTCGCCGAAGCGTAAGGAGCAGTACGTGCTCGGCGACGTGAACGCCAGCCTGATCAAGACGGTCCGCGGCCGCACGATTCTCGTCGAGAACTCCACGAACCTGCCGCGTCCCTACAGCCGTATCCACCTGGTGCAGGGCACGAAGGGTTTGTTCCAGGGATATCCCGACCGCGTCTACATCGAAGGACGCGGCAAGGCAGACGAGTGGCAGGACATGTCGGCGCTGCTCGGCGAATTCGACCATCCACTGTGGAAAGAAATGAACGCGATGGCGAAGGGGGCCGGCCACGGCGGCATGGACTTCATCGAGGACTATCGCCTGATCAAGTGCCTGCGCGAGGGACAGCCGACCGACATGAATGTCTACGACGCCGCCGGGCTGAGCGCCGTCGTGCACCTGAGCGCGCAGTCGGTGGGCAAGCGATCCGCGCCGGCCGATTTCCCGGACTTCACGCGCGGCCGATGGCAGCACACGCCGCCGCTGCCCATCGTGCACATGTAGCGCGTCGTGAGCGTGACCCACACCATGCGCGCGGTCGTGCTCGCGCGCGGTCTCGGCACCCGCATGCGCGAGACCGACCCCGCCGTCGCCTTGACGCCCGAGCAGCAGCGATCCGCCGATGCCGGCCTGAAGCCGATGATCCCGATCAACGGTCGGCCCTTCATCGACTACGTGCTGGGCGCGATTGCCGATGCCGGTCTCACCGATGTCGCGCTCGTCGTCGCCCCGGTTCACGACGTCATCCGCCGCTACTTCGACGAGCACGCGCCCCGGCGCCTGCGCGTGGCCTTCGTCGTGCAGCATGACGCACTGGGGACCGCGAACGCCGTGCTCGCCGCCGAGGCCTGGACCGGGCGCGATCCGTTTCTGACGATGAATGCGGATAATCTTTATCCGACGCCGGCGCTCCGCGACCTCGCGGCGCTCGACGAGCCGGCCCTGCTCGCGTTCGATGCCGACGATCTCGTCCGCACCAGCAACATTCCCGCGGATCGCGTGAAGGCGTTTGCGATCGTGGAGACGGATGATGAGGGATATCTCACGCGCGTGATCGAGAAGCCGAAGGAGCTTCCACGGGATCGGGAGCTTCCACCTGAAGGTGGAAGCTACAGGACCGGAAGCGAGGAACCCGTAGCGTCCGCCTTCAGGCGGAAGAACCTCCAGATCAGCATGAACTGCTGGCGGTTCGACGCCCGGATCTTCGACGCGTGCCGCGACGTCCCGCGATCGCCGCGCGGCGAATTCGAGCTGCCGCAGGCGGTGATGCTCGCGGCCGCGCGCGGCGTGCGCTTCAAGGCGCTGCCGGCGTGCGGGCCCGTGCTGGATCTGTCGCGCCGCGCCGACATGGCCGACGTCGCCCGGCGGCTGGACACGATCTCGCCTCGTCCATGACCGGCGCCTCCCTCGCCGACGCACTCATCACGCACGGCCTCGATCCGGCCGAGCGCGAATTGAAGGAGCAGCTCTTCGATCTCGTGCTCGAGCGCTGGCGCGTCCTCGCACCACGCGCGTCCGAGGGACGCGCGTGGTGGGTACCGGGGCGGCTCGAGGTGTTTGGCAAGCACACCGACTATGCCGGCGGACGCACCCTCGTGTCGGCCGTGCCGCGCGGGTTCGCGGTGGCCGCGAGCGCGCGCCGGGATGGGATCCTGCAGGTTATCGACGCGCTCAACGACGAGCGAATGGAGTTGTCGCCGGATCGCGGCGAGTCGTTCGTCGGCTGGCGGCATTACGTGCGGGTCGTCGCCGCGCGCCTCGCACGCAACTTCCCGGGACCGCCGATTGGCGCCGACATCGTCTTCGCGAGCGATCTGCCGCGCGCCTCCGGCATGAGCAGCTCCAGCGCGCTGATGATCAGCATGGCCACCGCGCTCGTCCATCTGGCGCGGCTCGACGAACGTGACGAATGGCGCGCGAACATTCAGTCGCCGCTCGACGCCGCCGGCTATTACGCGTGCATCGAGAACGGCCGCACCTTCGGCACGCTGGACGGGGATGCCGGCGTCGGCACCCACGGCGGCAGCGAGGACCACGCCGCTATCCTCACAGGCCAACCGTCGCGGCTCTCCGCGTTCGAGTTCGTGCCGATGCGGCCGTTCGGCGAGTGCGGCGTGCCGCGCGACTGGCGATTCGTGCTTGCGCCGTGCGGCGTGCCGTCCGAGAAGACCGGATCCGCGAAGGAGAAATACAACCGGCTGTCGCTTGGAACCAGCGTGCTGCTGGAGTGCTGGAACAGCCACCACGGATACACACGGATACACACCGATCGATCAGGGTACACCGATGGATCGCGCGACACGGATGGATCCGGCGCGCTGTCACTCGGCGCGGCGCTGGCGTCGGATCCGAACGCGCTAAGGCGTCTGCATGAAATCGTGCAGCGATCGTCGGTGCCCGGCTGGACGCCGGAGGCGCTCGCGCGCCGGCTGGATCACTTCGTGAGGGAAGACGCGCGCATCCCCGCGGCGCTGGCCGCGTTCGACTCGGCCGACGCGGCGCGGATTGCCGATCTCGCGTCCGGCTCACAGGCGGACGCCGAGACCTTGCTCGAGAATCAAATCCCGGCGACCTCCGCCCTCGCCCAGCGCGCGCGCGAGCTGGGCGCGATCGGTGCGTGCAGCTTCGGCGCCGGGTTCGGCGGAAGCGTGTGGGCGATCGTCGAAGCCGCCGACGCCGAAGCGTTCGCCTCGCGCTGGACTCCGCGCGCCTTCGTCGCCCGCCCGGGGCCGTCGGTCACGGCCCTCTAAGCGCCTTCGACCCTTCGCCGTCCTTCGACTCTTCGACTATTCGAGCTGGAGCGGCTCGGGTTCGGGCAGCGGCGGCGCCATTTCGGGGAGCGTCATCATCAGCCGCGCGCACGCATTCCACCGCAGCACCGCATCGTCGTTGTGCGCAGGGCTCACGGATTCGGCCCGCTCGTAGAACGCCATGGCTTCGTGCAGCCATTCGACCGCCGCAGCCGCCGCGCCGTAGCGCTCGTGGTGCAGCACCGCCTTGGCGCGCCGCTCGCGGACGATGCCCGAGTAGTAGGCGCGGTCGTAGTCGAACTTGAGGCGCGACGCCAGCTCGGTGGCGCGCCCCACCAGCTTCGAAGACGACTGCTCGGGAAATTGATCGGTGAGCGCCAGCAGCAGCGTGATCTGCGCGTGCTGGTTCTCGCGATCCACCTGCAGCACGTCGAGGCAGATGCTCTCGGCCTCGCCCGGCTCGTTCAGCAGACGGTAGCGCTCGGCTTTTGCCAGCGCCGACGGGATCGCGTCCTTCGAGAGCGGCTTCAACGTCAACATAAGGCACCTCAGGAGCGAAACACGCGCAGCAGCCTCGTCACCGGATCGTAGAACCGATCGACGACGCGTTCCTTCAACGGAATGATCGCATTTTCGGTGATCGTGATGTGCTCGGGGCAGACCTTCGTGCAGCACCGCGTGATGTTGCAGTAGCCGATGCCGTGGCGGTTCTTCAGCTCGTCGACGCGATCGCCGCCGTCGATGGGATTCATTTCCAGGGCGGCGGCATAGGTGAGGAACCGCGGGCCGATGAACGAGTCGTGCAGCTTGTGGTCGCGCAGGATGTGGCACACGTCCTGGCAGAGGAAGCACTCGATGCACTTGCGGAACTCCTGCACGCGATCGATGTCCGCCTGACGCATGCGCCAGGTGCCGTCCGCTGCGTCGGGCTTGCGCGCCTTGAACGGCGTGATCGCCTTCTTCACGCGGAAGTTCCACGAGACGTCGGTGACCAAATCCTTGATCGGCGGAAACGCCCGCATCGGTTCAACGATGACCGGCTCGTCGAGCGGCAGGCTGTTCAGGCGCGTCATGCACATCAGCCGCGGGCTGCCGTTGATCTCGGCCGAGCAGGATCCGCATTTCCCCGCCTTGCAGTTCCACCGGACCGCGAGGTCCGGCGCCTGCATCGCCTGAATCTGGTGCACCGCGTCGAGGACGACCATGCCGGGCACCACCGTGACCGCGTAGTCCTTGAACGATCCGCCCGTGTCGCCGCTCCGCCAGATTCTGAAGGTCGCGTTGGCCATGGTCGTCCTGGACGCCGGGTCTGAGGACCCGGCCTATTTTTGATCCTCGATAATCTGCTTCAATTCCGCCGGCATCGGCGGGATCGGCACGCGGCTCACCTGCATGGCCCCGTCGCGCCCCTTCCTCGTGACGATGTTGAACGTCGCGTATGCGGGATCCTTGTCGGGAAAATCTTCGCGGAAGTGGCCGCCGCGGCTCTCCTTGCGCTCGAGCGCGGACCGCGTGATCGCTTCCGACACGGTCAGCAGGTGAGCGAGATCGATTGCCGTGTGCCATCCCGGGTTGTATTCGCGGTGCCCGATGACGTTCACGCGGTCGGCCCGCGCCTTGAAGGTGTTCAACTCGCCAAGCGCGCGCTGCATCTCGTCTTCCGTGCGCACGATCCCGACCAGCGCCTGCATCATCTCCTGCAGCGCGCCCTGAATGGCATAGGGATTCTCCCCGTCCGCGGCCGACTTCTCGAACGGCTCCAGCACCCGATCCGTGGCGGTTCTGGCGGCAGTCATATCGGGGGCCGCACGTCCGTTCGCCTTTGCGAAGGTTGCCGCGTGTTCCCCGGCGCGCTTGCCGAAGACGAGCAGGTCGGAGAGCGAGTTGCCACCGAGCCGGTTGGCGCCGTTGATCCCTGCGGCGCATTCGCCGGCCGCGAACAGCCCGGGCACCGTCGACATCTGCGTATCGCCGTCGACGCGCACGCCCCCCATGATGTAGTGCGTCGTCGGGCCGACCTCCATCGGTTCCTTCGTGATGTCGATGTCGGCCAGCTGCTTGAACTGGTGATACATGCTCGGCAGCTTGCGGCGGATGTGCGCGTCGGCGTCGGGCAGCCGCTTCTTGATCCACGCGATGTCGAGGAAGACGCCGCCATGCGGGCTGCCCCGTCCGGCTTTCACCTCGCGCATGATGCAGCGTGCGACGTGATCCCGGGTCAGCAGCTCCGGCGGACGCCGCGCGTTCTTGTCGCCCTGCGTGTAGAGCCAGCCTTCTTCCTCGTTGTCGGCGGTCTGCTTGCGATACGCCTCCGGGATGTCGTCGAACATGAACCGGCGGCCTTCCTTGTTCAGGAGGATGCCGCCTTCACCGCGGACGCCTTCGGTGACGAGAATGCCCTGCACGCTGGGCGGCCAGATCATCCCGGTCGGATGGAACTGCACGAATTCCATGTCCATCAGCTCGGCGCCCGCGTGGTAGGCGAGCGAGTGTCCGTCGCCGGTCCCTTCCCAGCTGTTGCTGGTGATCTTGTACGCGCGGCCGGTGCCGCCGGTCGCGAGCACGATGGCGGACGCGCCAAAGACCTTGAAGCGGCCGCGCTCCCGTTCGTAGCCCACCACGCCTGACGCGCGCCCGCCGCTCGTGAGCAGGGAGACGACGGTGAATTCCATATGGACCTCGATGCCGCGATGAACGCACTGATCCTGGAGGGTGCGAATCATCTCGAGGCCGGTGCGATCGCCGACGTGCGCGAGCCGCGGGTAGCGATGTCCGCCGAAGTTGCGCTGCAGGATGCGGCCATCGTCCGTGCGATCGAACACGGCCCCCCACGCCTCGAGCTCGCGCACGCGATCCGGCGCCTCCTTCGCGTGCAGCTCCGCCATGCGCCAGTTGTTCACGTACTGCCCGCCGCGCATCGTGTCGGCGAAGTGGACCTTCCAGCTGTCGCGGTCGTCGACGTTGGCGAGCGCTGCCGCAACGCCTCCTTCGGCCATGACGGTGTGCGCCTTGCCGAGCAGCGACTTGCAGATCAGGCCGACTTTGACGCCGGCCGCCGCCGCTTCGATTGCCGCGCGCAGACCTGCGCCGCCGGCGCCGATCACGAGGACGTCGTACTGGAGCGTCTCGAAGTCCATGCACTAGAACAGTCGAAGGTCCGTCCAGACGCCCATGGAGCAGAGGCGCACGTAGAGATCGGCGAATGCGACAGAGCACAGGCTGAGCCACGCGAACATCTGGTGACGGCTATTGAACGACGACACGCACGAGTAGCACGCGCTCCGCACCGGCGTGCCAGCGATTTCATCGTGCCGGCCGCCGATCAAGTGCCGCAGCGAGTGGCAGCCGAACGTGTAGCTCGCGAGCAGGATCGTGTTCGCCGTCAGGATCAGGCTGCCCAGGCCGATGCCGAAGTGGCCCGCCCCCGACGCATCGGTGAATCGGAACGCGCGCACCGCATCGACGAGCAGGATTGCGATGAAGATGATGCCGAGATACAGAAAATAGCGGTGCACGTTCTGCAAGACGAGCGGAAACGAGCGCTCGCCGAGATAGCGTGTCCGCGGTTCGCCGACGGTGCAGCCGGGAGGGTCGGCCCAGAAGGCCTTGTAGTAGGCGCCGCGATAGTAATAGCAGGTGAGGCGGAAGCCGCCGGGCGCCCACAGGATGAGCAGCGCGGCGGAGAACGGCAGCGCGCCCGGCCACCATCCCGGTTTCGGTCCGAACCACGCGTGCGCGCTGTCGCCAAAGAGCAGCGGCGAGTAGAAGGGCGACAGGTACGGGCCGTACTCGAAATGATCTCCCTGAAACGCCGCCCACGTCGCGTAGACGACGAACGTCGTGAGCGCGACGAACACCAGCAGCGGCTGGATCCACCAGGCGTCGCGTCGTGTTGTCTCGCCGAACTTCCGCTGAACCAATGGCCACGTGGCTTGTGCCATCGAGCGTCTCCCCGGGTGCGTGCTTGCTCGGCCGTCCGTGCAGCACCATAACTGGCCGCACGAGCGGATTGCAAGCGATAGAATGACGGGCGGAGGACGACGACCTTGTTAATCAGCCGTGATCTGGCCAAAGCAATCAACCAGCAGATAGGCAACGAATTCGGCGCGCACATGCAGTATCTGAGCATCGCGGCGCATTTCCGCCAGAAGCAGCTCACGCTGCTTGCAAAGCTGTTCTTCGCGCAGGCGGACGAAGAGAAAGACCACGCGATGAAGTTCATCAACTACGTGCTCGACACGAAGGCGGAGCTGCAGATCCCCGCCATCGTGGCGCCCAAGCCGGTGTTCGCGAGCGCGGAGGAGGCCGTGCAGGCGGCGCTCACGTGGGAGCAGGAGGTGACGCGCCAGATTACCGGCCTGATGGAGATTGCCGTCAAAGACAACGACTACATGTCGCAGAGCTTCCTGCAGTGGTTCATCGACGAGCAGCTCGAGGAAGTCGTGAAGATGGATCGGCTGCTCTCGGTCATCAGGCAGTCGGGCGAGAAGAACCTCCTGATGGTCGAGGCCTACCTGGTACACATCGAGAAGCAGTAGGGCGTCGCGTCGCGTGCTCACGACCGCGGCGTGCGACGCGCCTGCGCCACAACCCCCACGGTGAGCAGAACCGCGCTGCCCAGGCACGCGCGCGGGA
>JBKPRU010000236.1:0-14101 GCA_046734675.1 Acidobacteriota bacterium | reverse complement strand
CCTTCTTGTAGTCGCCGCCCACGACCACGCCGTGCAGCGGATCGCGAAAGGCAATCGAGAAGATGCCGGCGGAGGCGGACGAGGGCAGCGGCGTGTCCGCGACCTTCCACGTCCGGCCGCCGTCGCTCGAGCGCAGCACGCGCGCCTTCGCCGCGCCACCCGTGCCGATCCAGACGTTCGACGGCGGCAACACCGCGACGTTCGTGCCGCTCGCGGCGAAGGCCGCTTCGTCGGGGAGCGCAGGCGGGAGTGCGTCGGTGGGCACTCGGGTCCACGTCTTCCCGCCGTCGCGCGTCGTGATGATCACGAATCGTCCGTCGACGGAGTCGCTGACCGCGACGCCACGGTCGGGATCCCAGAATGCCATCGCGTCGAAGAACGCTTTCGGATCGGCGTTGGTGAACTGGAGCGTCCAGTGCGCGCCCGCGTCAGCGGTCTTGTAGATGCGCGAGGCGTCGCCGGGACCGATGCTGAGCACGTACGCGGTCGACTCGCTCACGGCGTCGATGTCGCGGAAGTCGAGCGACGCGGTGTCCGGAATCGTCAGTCGCTGCCAGGTCGTGCCGCCGTCGGCGGTGCGAAGGATCGTTCCTTCAGCGCCGCTCGCCCACGCCACGCGATCGTTGACCGCGCTCACGCCGCGCAGCCGCGCGGTCACGCCGCTCTGGCGCTCGGTCCACGTTACGCTGGCGACTTGCACGAGCGCCAACGACACGGCGAGCACGCAGCTGCGCATATCCATCCGTGTCCATCCGTGTGCATCCGTGGTGGGTTACGCCTCGGCCTCAATCGTCGCGCCGGCGCGCGAGCGCTCGCCGGAAAACGCCGACAGCAGCATCGTCACCGCGGTGTAGACGACAACCACGATCACGAGCCAGCGCACAGTCACCAGGTTCAGCGACTTGACGATGTAGGCGGCGAGCAGGACGCCGGGTACGCCGCCGATGGCGAGGCCGAGCGCGGCGCGCAGGCTGTAGCACCGCTCCCGGATGAACCGCAGGCTGCCGACCGGCATGAGGAACGCGCACGACCCCATCATCACCGGGAACGCCGTTGTCGGGTTCATTCCCAAGAGGCTGATGAGGATCATGCACGGCGCGTAGAGGCCGATCCCGAGCGTCATCAGCGCGCCGAGCATGAAGTTGCCGCCGATTGCGATCACCAGCTTCACGCCGCGGACACCCGTGTCGACGCCGCCGCCGGGAAACAGTTGCAGCTGGGTCATCAGCATCAGGGCCGCTGCGACGAGCAGCGCCAGGCCCATACCGATCTGCACTTTCTGTTTCGGCCACTTGGCGACCACGCCGGCGCCGAGCCAGGCGCCGAGCACGGCGGCGGCAATCATGGAGAAGAGCGTCACGACGTCGACCGGGATTAGCTTCGTGTAGATGAATGCCTGCGCAACCGTCGGGAGCGTATGCCCGGCGTTCAGCGTGCCGGGGATGATGCGATCGGGCACGAGGCGAAGCCACCGGAAGAGCGCCGTCGTGGTCGCAAACGATCCGATGCCGAGCGTGTCGAAGAAGTTGGTGACTGCGCCGACGCCGATCTGTGTCGCGCTCGGGAGGCGCGCGTCGGTGGCGGGCGAGGGGGCTTTCGGATGATCGCCGCGCACGGCGCGGACCGCGGCGGTCCAGCCGCCGATGAAGAGCGCCGTCAGCGCACCAAGGGCCATCAACAGGCCGGTAATTGGATTCATTGAGTCTCCCGGTCCGGCGGCGCCGGACCCGCCAGGGCAGCAGGCAGGAGACAGCTTACAACAGACGAGGAGTCGTCCCTAACGCGCGCGGCTCTTGCGCTTGCTAGTGCCCTCGAGCGTCGATCGCACTTTCTCGACGAGATCGTCGGGGAGGCAGGGTTTGGTGATGAAGCCGTCGCAGCCGGCCGCTCGTGCCTGCTGCCGCGCATCGTCGAAGGCGTGCGCGGTCAGGGCGATGACCGGAATGTGGCTCGTCGCGGGCGCGGCTTTGAGCTCGCGGGTCGCCTGCCAGCCGTCGAGGACCGGCATGCTCGCGTCCATCAGGATGACATCGGGCTGGAGCCGCGCCGCCAGTTCGACGGCCTCACGGCCGTTGGCGGCGGTCTCGACGCCGAACCCTGAGAACTCGAGATAATCGCGATACAACTCGCGCGCGTCCTCGAAATCCTCGGCGATGAGCACAAGTGGCCGCTGACGGGTCATGAAATCTCCGCCGCGTGAAATCCCCGGCGCCCCAATCGCGTCACCAGACGGTCCGCGTATTTGCGCGCTTCCGTGTCGCGGAAGAACCGCAGCCGCCGCCGGAGACTTCCGTCTCCGTAGACTTCGACTTCGACCCCGTCTGTAAGCGCCACCAGCACCACGTTGATCGTCTGGTCGGGCCGCGCGAGCAACGCGAGCGACTGGCGTCCGTCCTCGACGGGCATTCCACGGTCGGGAGAAGCGTGTGTGCGTCTCGGCATCGGACAGATTTCGGGAACTGCCATCCCCCGGATGCGAGGAACGTACCATGGCTCAGAATAGGACGGCACGAAGGATGCGACGCAGGGCTGCCGAAGCTCGCAGCGGTCGAATCGCGTCGGGTTTCCCTACAAAACATTATGGCAGTGACGTTGATTTGTCCGAAATGTCAGTCCGGTACCGAGCTGCGCGGGATGATGGACGCGTGGTATCTGACGTGGTGCCCTGACTGCGAGCGTTTGTGGCGCGTCGGAATGTGGACGCTGCTCGACTCGGAACCTCGCGCGGCGGAGCGTCCGCCGCGAGGTCGCGACGTCGAAGGCTGATTCGCCTCAGCGGTTACGCCGCGTCTTTCAACAGAAACGCGAGTGCGCCGGGCAGGCGCTCGGCCCAGTGGTGTTCCTGGTGTCGATGCCCGTCTGCCTCGACGTAACGAAGCGTCTGGCGCCCGCGGTACCCCTTGTTGCGCAGCACACGCGCGAGCGCCCGCGCGTCGCGCAGCGTTCCCGCGCCTTCCTCGGTTCCCACATCCACGTACAACCGGCCGTGTGCGGTTGGCGCCTGCTCGACGAACTCGAGAATGCGGCGGGCGCCAAACCAGATCGAGGGGCTCATGACGGCGGCCCGGCCGAACGGCGAGCGCTCGCGGAAGAACGCGTAGAGGCTGATTAATCCACCCATCGACGACCCCGCCGTCGCCGTGCTCTCGCGATCGGTGCGCGTCCGAAATCGCCGGTCGATCGCTGGCTTGAGCGTGTCGGCGACGAAGCGCGTGTAGCGATCCCCGCGTCCGCCGCCGTGCTTCGTATCGGGAAACGGGCTCAGCTCCGTGAGCCGCTGCTCGCCGCCATGGTGGATGCCGACGACGATCGGCTCGATTCCGCGCGACGCGAGCCGTCCGAGCGCGCCCTCCAAATCCCACGTCGCGCCGCCGAACGCGGTGGCCGGGTCGGACAGGTTCTGCCCGTCGTGCATGTAGACCACCGGAAAGCGCCGCCGCGCGGATGCTTCGTACGAGGACGGCAGGTAAATATCGACACGCCGGTGCGTGCGGAGCTGCGGCGACCAGACATCAAGCGAGTGTTTCGTCATCCCTGACTAGAATGGTCGTCATGCGTCGTGAGCACAAGTATTGGTATTCGCCGCGGCTCGGCCGCGACATGGGCCTCGTCGTCTACGGTCACTGGGGACCGCCGATGATTGCGTTTCCAACCAGCGGCGGCGACGAGTGGGAGTACGAGCGGCAGGGGCTCATCGGCGCGATTGCCGACGCGATCAACGGCGGCCGCGTCAAGGTGTACGCGGTCAACACCAACCACCGCGATTCATTCGCCAACGGCGGCGCGCATCCTCGCCATCGCAGCTGGATGCAGCGGCAGTACGACGAGTACATCACCCAGGAAGTGATCCCGTTTGTCCGCTACGACTGCCGCGATTCCGGCCTCGGCGTGTGGACGATGGGCGCGTCGCTCGGCGGGTATCACGCGGCGAACACGCTCTTCAAGCATCCCGATATCGTCAAGCGTTGCTACGCGCTGTCGGGCGTCTATGACATGAAGCGCTTCATGGACGGCGACTACGACGACAATTTTTATTTCAACAACCCCGTCGACTATCTCGCGAACCTTTCGGATCCGTGGGTGCTGGGCCACCTGGCCAGCTGCGACATTCACATCGTCACCGGATCGGGCCCGTGGGAGCGGAGCGACGAAGCCTACCGGCTGTCGCGCATCCTCGGGTCACGGGGCGTCCGTCATTCGCTGGACGACTGGGGTCCGCTCGGCGGGCACGACTGGCCGTACTGGCAGCACCAGATGCGCGAATACATGTGGCGCGTGTGAGCCGCCACCAAAAAAGGGGACAGCCCCCATTTTTCGCAAAAAAAGGGGACAGCCCCCTTTTACAGGCCGAGGCGATCGAGCAGGTATTCCCCTTTGCGGATGACCTGATCGTCGTCGATCCACACGTCGCAGTCTCGCGTCAGCACGTCGACATGCGTGCGTGACTTCCAGTCGGCGCCGGTTTGGCTGCCGTAAGGGTCGCCGAACGCGAGGTGGACGCCGGGAATCTTCTCGTCCTGCAGCAGGATGCCGATCATGTCCTGGAGCGCGAGGTTGGTGCCGAAGGCCAGCTCGCCCACGCGGTCGCTGTTTTCGTCGGTGTGGCAGTACTCCCAGAACTCCTGTTCGAGGTCGGCCCGCGCGCACTGGGCGGATGTCAATCGTCCCTTGCGGATCTCGAGCGTCAGTGGCGTGGCGGAGAGATCGCCGTACTTCGGACCAAAGTAGTCGCCGGCGGTGCCGTTGCAGACGAAGCGGCCGTCGACGCTTGCCGGAGTGGTGAAGACCTCGCCGGCCGGCAGGTTCGACCAGTAGCGCGTGCTGATCAGGCCGCTGGTCTTGATCCACGACAGCGCCGGATCGAACGAGGCCTGCAGCGACGTGCCGGCAGTGGTCTCGACGCGCAGAGACTGCGCGTCGCGCATACGCTCGCAGAGGCGCGTGCTCAGTCGATCGACGAGGCGATAGTCGGCACGCATGCCCTGCATCATGATCTCGGACGTGACGCCCACCATGTGCGCGTAACGAATCTGGCGCCGCTCGACGGCCGCGACGATCGTCATGCGCGATCCGAGCTCCCCCTGCTGCGGCTGCACACAGAGGATGCCGGCGTCGGCCCGCTCGAGCGCCGCCAGAACCTCGGCGGGCGCCGCCGTCAGCGGCCGCCGCGCGACGCGCTCGATGAAAACGCAGTCGGGCGTCGCGCCCGCCTCGTGCAGCGCCGCCTCGATGCTCGCCGCGACCTCCTTGCTCGGGTCGTCCGCGATCAGCGCCACCCGCTCGTCACGCCGAATCGCGAGACAGACGTTCACCGCATTCGCCGCGCCCGGCACGAGCGCTTCGCGGAAGGATCCAAAGCAAGACATCAACGTATTTTGCCTAATCCGTGTGTATCCGTCTTCATCCCTGGTGTGCGTTCATCCGTGGTGCGGCCACGAAGGACGGGACCTGGCCTCCGCCAGAGGTCACGTTGGCGAGCCCGGTGGCGCTCAGCCGTGTGAGGAAGCCGCTGAGGCGACCGCGGAAGACGTAGGGCGCTAGGTCGACGAGCATATGACGCTCGACGATCGCGTCTCCCTCGCAGACAGGGAAGGGCTCGCGGCGAATGGCGATCCGCTCCTGCACGACCCAGCCGCCGTCGCGGACGGCGCGGTCGAGCGCGGCATCCCAGTCATGCTCGTTGGTCTCCCATCCGAGCGTCACGCCGGTGCCGCCGTATTCGTCGTTCGGCTTCAATACGAGATGGTCGCGCCGCGCGCGCAGATGCGACAGCAGATCGACGTTCGATCCACCGCGCGTGACGCTCGCGTCGCGCACGACCCGCGTCCAGGGCACGTGCGCGCGGATGACCGCATGTTCCTCGGCGCTGAACAGATCCGCATGACGTTCGTCCGTCAGCACCGCGAAGAACGCCTTCTTGTGCGGGATCTTGCAGCGTAGCGTGTTGGCGACGCACACCAGACGCTTCTGGTAGGCGTCGATGAGCGTGCGGCAGTCCTCGCCGCGCGCGATGATGTCGTTGATCAGCACGCGGCGATAGACGAGATCCACGGGCGCGCCGCCCGCGATCAGGCGTCCGCCCTGGATCGAGAGGTCACGGGGATCCGAGATGACGGTCGGGATGTCGAGCGCGGCAAACGCGTCGCGCAGCAGCTCGAATTCGCTCCAGGTCGGCACCTCCTTCCAGTCGACGATGGCGAGGCGCGGCGGGCGCGCGGTGCCGCCCCACTCCGCGTAGCTGGCCAGGAGCGCGGCCAGCAGCCGCGCGATTGGCGTGTAGTGCCGCACCTCGAACGTGCGCCGGAACTCCCGCATCACGGGCTCGTCGTCGAACAACTCCGAGAGGCGCTGGGCATAGCCGGCACCGGCCGGGGACTCGGCGTTGTATTCGGCAAATTGCAGCGAGTCGGGCAGGATGAACGCGTCGGCGCGCGCCGAGGTGCTGGCCGTCGGATAGCCGGGATCGATCGCGACGAGCGCGCGTTCCGCGTCCGTCAGGCCGACGTCGTTCATCAGCGTCGGCCGTTCGAGCGCAAGCGCCGCCACTCGCTCGCCGAGGCGCCAGAGCGTCTCGCACGCGGTCGCGACGCGCGCTTCGTCGGCCGGACTGAGAAAAAACGGGCGCAGGAAGGGGCAGAGCAGTCGCCCGCCGAACGTCAAGCGGCGTTCGTGCATGCGTGAGGCGAGCGCCGCGCAGAGCGTCGCGTTCGCCGATCCGCGGACGAGCGCACTCCAGTGTTCGATGGGATCCATGGGGCGCGTGACCGCTTAGACCGGGCTGATCGCAGCCGGCGTGAGGCCGGCCATTTCCGCCCAGCGCGGCCAGGATTGATACGGCTGCCCGTGCAGCGCGCGATCGATCACCAGGTCCGCCATCTTGTCGACGACCACCTCGAAGTAATGCGGGGTGATGCGATCGCGCTCGAAATCCGGCGCGGGATTCAGGAAATCGATCGCGTAGGGCACGCCGTCCTGGACCGCGAACTCGATCGTGTTCATCTCGTAGCCGAGCGCGGTGTTCAGCGTCTGCGCGTCGCGGACGATCCGCGCGCCCAGCTCCGACGAGAGATACGCGTGGTCGACCAGGTAGCGGCGCTCGCGCGGATCGTAGGCGACCGGCATGATGTCGGTCTTGCCGAACGTGAAGCAGCGGACGTACTGGGTGAAGTCGATGAACTGCTGGAGCGTCATGCAATACGGCGCAGTGCCGTCATAGGCGGCGAGCAGTTCTTCCTTGTTGTGGACCTTGTAGACGTGTTTCCAGCCGCCGCCGGAGTACGGCTTCAGGATCGCGGGGCGGCCGACGTAGTCGAGCAGCGCGTCCCAGTCGATCGGATAGCCCAGATTGCGCAGCGACTCGGCCGTCAGGTCAACGTCGGCGGGATAAGCCTTCTGCGGCAGCACCACCGTCCGCGGGATCGCAACCCCGAGCTTCGCGGCGACGGCGTAGTTGAAAAACTTGTCGTCGGCCGTCCACCAGAACGGATTGTTGATCACGTAGGTGCCCTCGAGCACCGCGTGCTTGAGGAAGGCGCGGTAGTACTCGACCTCGTGAGAGATGCGATCGACGATCACGCGGTAGCCGGACGGCTCGCCCATCTTCGTGCCGGTCAGCGTCACGAATTCCGCGGTGACGCCGTCGACGCGGCCGCGCTCGTTCACGCGCTCGATGAAGGCCGGCGGAAACGCGTACTCACGTCCACACAACAGTCCGACTCTCATACCGGCCGTCCTTACTCCATGCGCGTGGGGCCCCACCCCCACGCGCTCGCGCTCGGCGGCGCGCCTGCGGCGCGCTTCACTCGTCGCCTCGCGCGGGCCGCAGGCGCTCATAGCCGCTCCCACGCGCGCGTCTCATCCACGATCCACCGGACGACGCCGCGCAGGTCGCCGGTCTGTCGATACACTTGCAGCTGCTGATCGGCGCTCGTCCCCTCGGCCAGGATCGTCCGCACGTAGTCGGCTGCCCCGCGGCTCCCCAGGTCGTCGAGTACGTCGTCGACAAACTCGAGCAACTCGAGCGCGAGGTCGCGCATCGGGACTTCCTTGCGGCGGCCGAAGTCGATCAAGCGGCCGTCGAGGCCCCAGCGGGCGGCGCGCCACTTGTTTTCCTCGACCAGGGCGCGCGCGTAGACGCGGAACCCGAGATTGCTCTTGCGGAGGCGATAGAGCTTCACCACGACGGCCTGCGCGAGCGCGGCAAGCGCCACGGTGACGCGCGGCGACGTCGGCACGTCGCAGATGCGGAACTCGAGCGTGCCGAAGATCGGGTGCGGCCGCAAATCCCACCACACCTTCTTCCCGTCGTCGATGCAGTGCAGGTCGACGAGCAGGTTCAGGTACTCCTCGTACTCGGTCCACGAGTTGAAGTGCTCGGGGATGCCGCTGCGCGGGAAGCGGCGGAACACGGTGGTCCGATACGACTTCAGCCCGGTGTCGCGTCCCTGCCAGAACGGCGAGCTCGTGGAGAGCGCGAGCAGGTGCGGCAGGAAGTAGCGCGCCTCGTTCAGCAGGTCGATGATGTGCGTGCGATCGGGGACGGCGACGTGGATATGCAGGCCGAAGATGAGGAGCGATCGCGCGAGCTGCTGCATCTCTTCGACGATCGTCTCGTAGCGTTCGCCGGGCGAGATCACCTGATCGATCCAGCGCGAGAACGGGTGCGTGCCCGCGGCCGCGATGCGAAGGCCGACGCGCTCCGCACTTTCGGCGAGATCGCGGCGGATGCGGCACACTTCGTCCTCGAGCTCGTGGACGTCGCCGCAGATCTTGGTGCCGACTTCGACGATGGATTGATGGAGCTCGCGCTTGATCTGGTCGCCGAGCGAGGGCGCGCTCGACGCCAGCAGCTCGGAGACGTGCGATCGCAGCTCCCAGGTCTCGGGGTCGACGATCTGGAATTCTTCCTCGACGCCCAGCGTAAATGGCGACGGCATGGAAGGCCCATCATATCGTCGGTTGTCGGTTGGCGGTTGGCGGTTGCGCGCCTGCGGCTGCGGCGAGCGATCGCAGCGAGTCGAGCCGTCGCGCGGAGGGGTGGGGCCCCACTCGCACTGGATGATGCTGTCGGTGTGCCGCGCGGCCCAATCGAAGCTGCATTGGGAGCGCCGCCGGCGCCGGCCCTAATGGGACGGCGGACGGAGGCGCTCGAACGGGAGCGGACCGGGATCGCCCAGCACAATCCGGCCGCCAGCTTCGAGCCAGGCGTGCGCTTCCAGAGCCCCGACCGGATTGCGGACACCGAGCGTCAGCGTTGATGCACGTCCGCGGCGCGCCAGCAGCGCACGCAGGGCGAGCGCCTGCGTCAGGCAGGTCGCGCCCGGGACGAACCGGGCGGCGGTCTGCACCGCGCCGCTGGTCTCCTCGATCGTGGGCGTTGTCCGCCGCTTCGATAGACGGGGCGTCCGCGACACGACGCGCCACGGCAGGACCCAGAGCGCGAGACGGTAACCCGCGACCACAATCCAGGCCTGGAAGAGCAGCGCGCCTCTCACTTTTTCCATCGCGCGCGCGCGGCGGCCTGCGCGATTTCCCGCCGGCGGCGCGCCGACAGAGCGGCGGCGCGGGCCGGTCCCCCTTTGAGGCCGCCGAGACGGCCGAGCGCGGCGGCGTGTGGATTGGGCGGCTCTGCCAGGGCGCGTTTCGCGAGCACCGCGACGCGTTCGGTGGGGGCGTGACACTGCGGGCACAGCGGACCGATTTGGTCGGTCGTCTCGGGTTCGAGCGCTTCGCTTTCCGCGTCGCAGACCAGACAACGGCGACGGACGGTGAGGATCAGACCGCGGTTGGAGCGCGCACGTGCCATGCGAAAAAGTATGACACGGTGTATGCTTGACCGATCATGCTAACCATGCTTGAGCGATCACGAAAAGTCGGCAAGGCTTTTGATTACGCCCGGCGGAGTATGGATCCCTGGACCATGGAGGTCTGCGATGAGTTGGAGCGGCGCCTTGACGAGCCGGCCCTGATCGAGCGGATGGCCGACGCCCGCGCCCTCTCGCCCGACGGTTTTGCCGAGCGCTTCGCCGACGCGATCGGCATCTTTCCCGAAGAGTATCTGCGGCGCATCCGGCTGGCCCGCGCCCGGGTGCTGCTCGAACGCACCACGCTCACGGTCCAGCAGGTCATGGCGACCGTCGGCATCGACGACGTCGTCGCGTTCGAGCGCGCGTTCGAGTGCCAGCACGGGCTGACGCCCACCGCCTTCCGCCGCCGGGCATGGAACACCGACGACGTCGACGGCGCGTCGCGCGGCCCGACGGCCAAGATCCCGGACCGGCGGCGCGAGCCTCGGCGCTGATCCGGCGGCCGGCGACGGCACCGGTGGTTTGTTCGTGAAGTTCGCGAGCAGGCGCTGGCGAGTCAGCGCGAGGAGGTCGTCGCGCGGCTATGTGCCGAGATCGCGGCCGTGGAGGTCCTGCGGCGTGATCGCCTCTTCGATACGATGCGCGAGCCCTTTCTGCTCGTCCCACAGCGCCGCTGGCATGTGCTCGCCGAACGTGCGGAAGAAATCCTCCTGGCCGGCCAGCGCTTCGACCCATTCGGCGGGATCGACTTTCAGCAGCGCCGTCAACGCATCGTCTGAAATCTGAAGACCGGTGCGATCGAGCGCGTCGACGGTCGGCACCCCGCCAATCGCCGTTTGCAGCGCCTTGCCGCGGCCGTCGGCGCGCTCGAGGACCCACTTCAGCACGCGCAGATTGTCGCCGAATCCCGGCCACAGGAACCTGCCGTCCTCGCCGGTGCGGAACCAGTTGACGCGGAAGAGGCGCGGCGGCGTCGACAGGGCGGCCCCGACTTCGAGCCAGTGCGCGAAGTAGTCCCCCATGTTGTAGCCGCAGAAGGGCAGCATCGCCATCGGGTCGCGGCGCAGCACGCCGACTTTGCCGGTCGCGGCCGCCGTCGTCTCCGACGAGAGCGTCGCGCCGAGGAACGTGCCGTGCGTCCAATCGTTCGACTGATAGACGAGCGGCACGCGGCGCTGCCGCCGCGCGCCGAAGAGGATCGCGTCGATCGGCACGCCGTCGGGATTGTCGAACTCCGGCGAGAGCGTCGCGCACTGCGTCGCGGGCACCGTGAAGCGGCTGTTCGGGTGCGCCGCCTTCTCGAGCGACGAGGGATTCCACGCGCGCCCCTGCCAGTCGAGCGCCTCGGGCGGCGCCGGATCTTCATGGCCTTCCCACCACGGCGTCCCATCGGGCCGAAGCGCGACGTTCGTGTAGATCGTGTTGCGCTGGATCATCTCGAACGCGGTCGCGTTCGTTTTGCGGCTGGTTCCGGGCACGACTCCGAAGAACCCGGCTTCCGGATTCACCGCCCACAGCCGCCCGTCGGTGCCGGGCCGAAGCCACGCGATGTCGTCGCCGACCGTGGTTGCCGTCCATCCTGGCATCGAAGGGGGCGGCATCAGCATCGCGAGATTGGTCTTGCCGCACGCCGACGGAAACGCCCCGGCCACATAACGCTGCACACCCTGCGGATCGCGAAGGCCGAGAATGAGCATGTGTTCCGCGAGCCAGCCTTCCTTTCGCGCCAGGAAGCTGGCGAGGCGCAGCGCCATGCACTTCTTGCCGAGCAGCGCATTGCCGCCGTATCCGGAGCCGATCGACCAGACCGCGTTCTCCTCGGGGAAGTGCATGATGAAGCGGCGATCCGGACTGAGGTCGCCGAGCGAATGCAGGCAGCGCGTGAAGTCGTCGCTGGCGCCGAGATGATCGAGCGCAAGGCGTCCGACGCGCGTCATGATCCGCATGCTGAGCACGACGTACTTGCTGTCGGTGATCTCGACGCCGACCTTGGAGAAGCGCGATCCCGGCGGCCCCAT
Organism: Acidobacteriota bacterium; assembly: GCA_046734675.1. Classification (GTDB taxonomy): domain Bacteria; phylum Acidobacteriota; class Vicinamibacteria; order Vicinamibacterales; family 2-12-FULL-66-21; genus QHWT01. The sequence continues at coordinate 2,277 of JBKPRU010000236.1, read as the reverse complement.
CAGGAACGGGACCGCGTACATCGTCCGCCCCTTCATGGCGCCCGTGAAGAGCGGCCGCAGCCGCGCCTTCGCCGCCTCCGGCGCCTCCCAGTTGTTGTTCGGGCCGGCGTCTTCTTTGTGCGTGGTGCAGACGAACGTGAGGTGTTCCGTGCGGGCGACGTCGTGCGGAGCGCTGCGGTGCAGATAACAGCCCGGCAGCTTCTGCTGATTGAGCTCGATCAACTCGCCGGTGGCGAGGCACTCCTTGACGAGCGTGTCTCTCTCGGCCTCCGATCCGTCACAGTAGACGATGCGATCGGGCGTGGTCATCGTCGCGACCTCGTCGACCCAGTCGCGAATGCCCTGATGGGTGATGCCCGTTCGTCCGCTCATGCGTGATCCGCGGCTGAAGAATCCGTGTGTATCCGTCGTATCCGTGGTGGATCTATCCGTGGTGCGCCGCGGCCGTGGGTAACGTCAGTGGTGGCAGCACGCGTTCGATCTCTGCGCGCGCGGGCTCGTACCACGGCGGCAGCACCAGCGTCTCGCCGAGATGCTGCGGATCCTCGTCGACGGCGAAGCCCGGCCCCTCGGTCGCAATCTCGAACAGCACGCCGCCCGGCTCCTTGAAGTAGACCGACTTGAACCAGAACCGATCGATCACGGGCGTGGCGCGTCCGCCGGACGCTTCGACCTGCGCACGGACGGTGAGCTGGTGCTGATCGTCGGAGACACTCCACGCGAGGTGGTGCACGCTGCCAACGCCCCACGCCCCGCGGCGTGCGTCGGGCGTTTCACGGATGTCGACGACACCGGGTGCGTCGGGAAAGCCCCAGCGCGTCCACCCGTTCTCGGCGGCGATGCGCGTGAATCCGAGCGCGGACGTGAGGAACGCTTCGGTTGGCGCCGCTTCGCGCTCCCAGACTTGCGCGCCGTAGAGTCCGCGGATCTGACGGTCGGCCGAAACGGGACCGCCGCTCCACGGCTCGAACGGACGCGAGAGCGATCGCGCGCGCTCGACGAGTGCCAGCCGCATCCCGTGCGGATCGACGAGCGGCAGCACGGCGTCGCCGAAACGCGACGCGATCGGCTCGACCGTCGTGCCGTATTTCTCGAGCCGCGCGGCCCACCACGACAGGCTTCCGCGCGGCACTTCGAGCGCGACTTCGAGGGCGAGGCCGTGACCCATGCGTGGCGGCGCCATCTGCGCCCACGGGAAGAACGTGAGGTCGGTGCCCGGATGTCCTTCGGCGTCGGCGTAGAAGAGATGGTAGGTGCCCGGATCGTCCTGGTTGATGCTGCGCTTCACGAGCCGCATACCGAGGACGCCGGCGTAAAAGTCGAGGTTTTCCTGCGCGGGCCCCGCGATGGCGGTGATGTGGTGAAGACCGTGGACGCCCTGCATGCAACCCTCCTGATGCGAGTGTACTCCACACTCTTCTTTGTCACGCTGCGACGGGCCACGGCCTTTCCGCACGAAGTTCACGAAGAAACGAAGACCACGAAGGAAGACATCCAGAAAACAAAAACCAATCAAAAATACAAACGGGTTTTCTTCGTGACCTTCGTGGCCTTGGTGATCTTCGTGACGAGCCGTAGGCCGTGACAGTGAATGTCGCCACAACTCAGATCTCGAGCAGATCCCTCCCGACAACGATCTTCCCTGCGTAATGCGTCCGCGCAGCGGCGAGCCACTCATCGTCACTGACCGGCGGCGTTTCGGCGGGGACGAGGTGCGACAGCACGAGCATCTTCACGCCCGCTTCGGTCGCGATGCGTCCGACCTCTTCGACCGCCGTATGACTCGCCAGGATGTGGTGTCGCAACGCGGACCCGGGTGTGCCGGGCGCACGAGGCACATAGAGCGCCTCGTGCACGAGCACGTCTGCATTCTTTGCGAGCGCGATCAGGTTCGCGGATCGCCGCGTATCGCCGGAGATGACGATCGATCGGTCCGGCGCGTCGAAGCGATACGCGAACGCGATCGGGACGAGCGGGTGATCGACGAGGCAGCACCGCACCGTCACGCGATCGTCCTGCAGCACGAGGCCGCCGCGCGTGATCTCGTGCGGATGCACGAGCGGCGCGAGCGGCGGCCGTCCTTCGTCCTTCTCGCGGATCGCGAGATCGGGACGCTGCATCTCGAAGAACAACGACGTCATCTTCTGCAGCGGCGGCGGGCCCCAGGTATCGACGCGCGACGTCAACGCGTCGCCCCACGCAAGCAGCAGCAGCGTCCCGTAGTCCGCCGCGTGATCCGAATGCAGGTGGGTCAGGAACACGTGCCGGATCGAGGTC
>JBKPRU010000235.1:0-10957 GCA_046734675.1 Acidobacteriota bacterium | reverse complement strand
CCGAATTTCATCACCGAGATCGACGGCGTAGATATCCACTTCATTCATGCTCGCTCGAAACACGAGAACGCCCTGCCGATCATCGTCACGCACGGCTGGCCCTACTCTGTCCTCGCACTGCTCAAGATCATCGAGCCACTGACCAATCCGACGGCACATGGGGGCACCGCATCCGACGCGTTCCATGTCGTGATGCCGTCGATCCCGGGCTACGGATATTCGGGAAAACCGACCGCGACTGGCTGGGGCCCTGATCGCATCGCACGAGCCTGGGCGGTGTTGATGAATCGTCTCGGCTACACGCGGTACGTTGCGCAAGGCGGTGACTGGGGCGCGATCATCACGGAGCAGATGGCGGCACAGGCTCCGCCGGGACTGATCGGCATGCACACGAACATGGCGGCTGTCGTTCCACCCTCGTTTTGGCAGCATGGCTGGCGCGCTGAAAACATTCGCCGTATTCCACCAGCAGCGCGGAGGGGTGTGATCTGCGATGCCTGACACTCATCTCCCGCTGCATCGCGCGCCCACCGCCACCGAGCAGCTGTTTCCGACGTTGACGGCTGCGCAGATGGCGCGGATCGCCACGCACGGGCACCGACGAGATCCAGAGGCTGCGCCCAGCCGGCGCCGCGAAAACTCTTATCGTCACCCACTGTCGGGAGTGGAGTTCGTGCGCCTCAGGCAGGCAGACGCCGCGACGCGTCTCGCAGCTTGTGGAGAGTACTGGTCCTTGAACAGGTTCGACGTACTGCGACACGGTGTCGGTGCAATTGACTCGCCGCGGTGGCGGGTCCCGGCGCGATTATGTCGCGTCGTTCGGTGGTCACGAGTGGAAACTCGGTCTACCTGGAACCGACGCCAGCCACGGTTGGCGATCCTATGCCGTCCGCCGATCGGAAGCCCACACCGGTATACGACGCGAGTCATCGACCAGCCCCGTCAACCGGCTCCCTGGGCGACGGATGGACAGGGCCGCCTGCTCAACGGTGCTCTGCGAACTCCATCGAACGCTGCCGTAGTGAGAGTGGATGATCAAGGACTCACGGTAGAGAAATGACAGCAGCCGACTGAGACGAGGAGCCGTCCTCAATGTAAACAATACGGCGTTATTCGCGACGAACTCGGACGGCCTTCAGAGTTCATGTTCGACCACGCGTGTTCAGGAAGGTGGAGCAGGCCGTGCCCTGAAGTCGGCGGGACGCGAAGCGGCTTACTGCGTCATGGACGGACAGACATAGCGCGAATTCTGCGAGCCGTACGGAAAGATGTGATCACTATGACGATGCTCGTGGACGGCGTCGCATCGCGGGTTCCGACGGCGAAAAGCGCGAACCCGCCGAGAGCATGACGGAGGCCTCGCGGCGAAACAGGTCGGCGGCTATGCGGATTACTGTGTGCGCTATGGATTAGTCGATGTCGCTATGGCGCACGCCGCGTGGGGCCGCGGCATCGCCGCCCTCGACGAATCGTGCGCGGCGGTTCAAACAGGACGCGCGCGGTACCGGCCTGATCGAAGTGCCGGTCGACCGGGTTGGATACCACGCGCACGCGCGTTCGCTCGTCCCCTGATTCTATGGAGTAACCTCGAATTCCTTGGTAGCGGCCGTGGCGCCGTTCACGAGCACTTCAATCTTGTACTTGCCTGCCGGCCATCCATCGGGTTTGGACACGTGGAACTCGGTCCTGGTGTCGCCGGTGGGCGCAATCGTCTGCGTCGACTCGTTGACGACTTGTCCGTCCTGGTAAGTCCAGCGCGCCTGGATCGTCGTCGAAGGCGCCGCGCCGTCGGTGGCAACTGATGCGTAGATGGTGTCGTTCGGCTTGAACTTATCGGTTCTGTTGCCGATCTTCTTGTCGGCTGTCAGTTCGCGGCCCAAGTCGACCTGCGACACACGAACGCCCGCGCTGGTTCCGGTTGTGCCAGTCGTTCCGGAGTTGTCAGGTGTGTTTTTACATGCCGTGCCGAGAACAGCCGAGAGCGTGATCGCGAGAATCGCCGTTCCGATGCGTCCGTTCTTGTGCATTGTCTTTTCCTCGAAATGGCGGCGTTACGCGCCCGGAACCTTGAGTTGCTGCCCTGGGTAGATGAGATCCGGATCCTTGATGATGTCGCGGTTGGCCTCGTAGATCCGGTGCCACTGCTGCGCGTCGCCGTACTCACGCTTCGCGATCTTCGAAAGACTGTCGCCGTTGACCACGACGTACGTCTTGCTCGAAGAGGGCCCGCTGGTGCCCGTCGGCTGAGGCGCACGAGGCGCCTCCCGCGCGGTGGACGAGCCGCCCGATGTGACGTTGCTGAAATCCGGTTTCGCCTCCGGCGCTTTCTCGTCCTTCTTCCCCAGAATGTTGTCAAAAATCCCCATAAATCACCTCCCGTTCGATACCTTCACAATGTATGCCTTTGCAGCCCGGCAACTCGTCGTCGAGCACGAGTGTGATGTGCACCCGCACGCGGACGGGCTGAACAAAACGCCGTGCGGCGCCCAGCTTCGGCCCCGCACGCTTTGACTTCTGACGTCGAACTTCTGACTTCTTGCTACTGCAACCGGGTGTTCGATTTGTGAGGGCGGTTTGTCTTTGACGCAGTGACGAAGCGCGATATCTGCTCCTCGGTGCCGATCGAGACGCTCAAGTGTGTGGTCGTCGTCGGCGGGCACTCATCAGCGTCGGCGGCGTCTGGCCGTGATGCGAAGTTGCTTGATCACAACGCGATAGCTACGGCGCCGGACGTTCGTGCGAGTCGTGCAGGCGCTCTTCTCAAGGGTCGCGTCGTAGAACGTCGTCTAGGACTCTTTGCTCGAAGTCAGCCGGATCGTCGCTGAGCATTACGAATCCGTGCCCCCGATTCCTTGACGACCGCTTCATACCCGCACCGACTGTGTTGTCCACATCGGCGCGTAGGTGAAGGCACACGTCGTGACAATGCATCGACATAATTCATGAGCCGCGGCTGGCAACCTGGTTGCAACTATACGTTTCTTATTCGGCCGCGTTTGACATTCGCAGCGCTGGCGAAAGTTGCTGAAGCGGCCGGAGAACGAACAACGACTGGAGGACTGCGGGGGCTTGGCGGCCCACTTCCCCTAGTACTTCTTTCTCGGGTCGCGCCATTTCTCGCGGCGTTTCAACGCCGCCGCAAAACGCGAATCCGAAGGAGGCACATATGGACTGGCTCAATCAAGTGACTGACATCCTGGACAAGTACGGATCCGAGAACAGCCGCAATGCTCCGACGTCGGTGGATGCCGATTTCGACCGATTCGCGAGGCATGCTCCGTCGGCAGCCATGTCCGATGGCCTTGCGGAGGCATTTCGATCCCAGCAAACACCGCCGTTCGCCAGTATGCTGTCGCAACTGTTCGGTCGGTCTCCGACGATGCAGAAGACAAACGTCGTGAATACGTTGATTGCGACGCTCGGCCCCGCACTGGTCTCTCAGCTCCTGACCCAACATGGTGCCAATCGCGCGGCGCAGGAGCTGCAAAACAACAAAATCATTTCGCCTGAAATCGCTGAACAGATCCCGCCCAACACGATTGAGGCGGTGGCGGCTGAAGCCGAGAAAAAGGACTCATCCGTTGTCGAGCGTATCAGCAAGTTCTACGCCGATCAGCCAGCACTGATAAAGACACTGGGCGGGTTGGCATTGACAGTCGCGATGGCGAAAATCGCACAGCGGCAAACCCAGCCAAGGCGGTGAGCCGCACGGCGGTCGATTGAGCCGTGAAGCGATCCTGTCTGCCGATCAATGTGCGCTCGTTTCCGTCATCGGCGATCTTACCGGCGCTATATGAGCCGTCCGACGCGACTGGTGCCGTTGTTAGTACTGAGCACTGCCGATTGATCGGCGCATAGCCAGTAGATCCCCGACATGGCGCACGACGCGCAGCGGGTAATGGTCCTCGTTGCTGAGCGCAAGCTGGCAGATTTCATCACCCCACCCATTCCCGCCGGAGTACTCGAGGCAAGCGGAGTGATCGCCAAAGGCGCGGACTACTACGTTATCTTCGACAACGTCAGACGGATCGCGAGGATCCATCGCAGTCTCGAGCCCGGATCAAAGCGACATTCGTGGTTCGGGCCGAAGCGGGACGGTGAAGGATACGAAGATATCGCCTTCAGCCGGCACACGCGCCGCTTCTATCTGCTCATCGAGGGGGAGAAACATCCAGACGGCACCTACAAGGCCCTCATCGACGAGTGCGACGAGTCCGCGCAGTACAAGCGGCGGCGGTGGGTCGACTTTGCGTTCGAGAAGCGAAACACCGGTTTCGAGGGGCTGTGCGCCGTGCGGTGGCGCGGGAAGGACTTTCTGCTCGCGCTCTGCGAGGGGAACCGGTGCCGCGCCGGCCGGGCGGGACGAAAGCCCGGTGGCGGACGCCTCCACTTGCTTCAGCGCGCAGGCACGCTCTGGAAACCTGTCGCTCGCTTCAAGCTGCCGCGAACCGCCGCGTTCGAAGATTACTCGGCGGTCTCCCTGCGAGGGCGCCGCATCGCGGTCCTCTCCCAGCAATCGTCGCGGATCTGGATTGGTACGCTTCGCTTCGGCCACTGGACGATTGCCGGTGAGGGAAAAACGTACGCGTTTCCGCGAACGAAGAACGGCAAGATCAAGTACGCGTCGCTCGAGGGCCTGTGCTGGCTAACGGACCGGTCGTTCGTGTGCGTCTCGGACCTCGCGAAGCATGGGGTAAAAAAGCGGCACCGGAAGACGGACCAGTCAATTCACGTCTTCAAGCTGCCCCGGCGGCGCGCAAAGTAGATACGGGCTTTTGAAGCCGGCCTGCCACAGAGTCACATTTTCACGAAATGGCTTGTCGCCCTATGCGCAAGAGATCCCGGTTCGCACTCGTCTTCGTTTTTGGTGTTGTTCCCGCGCCTCGCGGCCGGGCAATGTTACGAACCGTATCTGTGCGCTCGATCAACAGTGACGTCGAAATGGCGTGCGGTGTCAATCCCGCCCGTTCGACGTGATGCTTCCGGTCGTTGGCGCGACGCAGCAGCAGACGCGGCACAGACATCGTCTTGGCATCCGGCGACCGAACCTCTCGTGATCCGGTTGGAAGGCACAGGATGCACACAATGACGACGCTCATGATGCCGCTCGCAGCTTTGTGTGGACGTACGGTTGTGGGTTCCGGAAATTCTGGCCACTTTTTTCCGGAAATTCTGGCCATGTCGGCCTCCTGATCTGAGTCCTCTTTCATCGCCTCGTCAAGATTAACGTGCGGCGTGCGGACCGAGGGTCGTCGAGGCGCAGCAATCGACCGCGCTCGAGGAGGCGGTCGATGATCGCCTGTGCCAGGTCGTCGTCGTGGAGCACGCGGCCCCACGCTTTCAAGGATTTGTTGGTCGTGAAGATCATCGGGCGATGGCGCCGATGACGCTCGTTGACGACGTGAAACAGCATGTTGGCCGCGTCGGTGCCGTACGTGAGATAGCCCACCTCGTCGACGACGAGGACGGCGGGATCCGTGTAGGTCGGCAGTGCCTTCGCGAGCTCGCCGTTACGAAATGCGCCCGAGAGATCGTCGATCGGTGTGGCTGCGGTCGTGAAGAAGGCGTCGAAGCCGTTTTGAATCGCACAGCATTTTGATTCTTTTGAGTAGCGCGGCTATCGCCTCGGCAGACCCCGTCACCGTCTCGATCGGTAGCGGCACAGCGGTAGTGCAGGTACACGCGCGCGCCGATTTTGAGGAAGAAGCGAAACTGTTCAGCAACCGGTACGTGGAAGGGGGAATCAGTTTTGCGCGCGGCGGGTTGCCAAACCTCGCATGCGTCCCTTTTCAGCCGAGTTGCGCGAACAGCGAGGGCTTTGAAGCGTTCTCGGGCGGATACCTGTACGCCCTCCCTGCCGGAAATGGATTGGGCTATATCGAGATCGGTGCCACTGGGGCGACTCTTTCGAGCACTCGAATTCGCTGCCGGCACCGGATTTGGCGGTGGCGTCGGCGCTGATCGAAAGACATGGGCTGCGTACCGCGCGGGCGCGCTGGTTGCGGCAGGCGAACTCGAGTTCGAGGCAAAGACTTTCGTGGTGGGCTTCCGTGCACCCGCGGGTTTCGACGAACTGCCTAAAGCTGCTGATCTGTCCCAGTGAGACACGAATAGGACAAGTTGGTCAGCACTGGTGGCGTGTACTGATTATTTGTAAATGGTACGTCGGTCTATGCCACCAACCGAGCTTGTGCTGACCCCGGCGAACACGTTGCGCTTGAGCGGCTCGCACGATCCCGACGAGACCGGATGACCATGTCACCCGCGCGCAGGGCATTTTGATGCTGGCCGGCGGCGCGAGGTATGGTGGAGGGGCGGCGGCCGGGTGCACGTCGCCCCGCGCCGACTCTCCCCTCACATCAGCGATTCGATCGGCAGGATCCCGTATATCCACGCCTTGAAGCGCCGCCAGCGGCTCGCGCGCGGCTCGCTCGTGAAGCGCTGCTCGCGTCCCTCGTCGGTGTCCACCCATTCCACGTGCCTGGCACCGTTCGATGTCGGCGCCAGCTCGAGGCGGAAGGCAGCGCGTGCGAGCGTCTCCTCCAGGCCTTCGCACAGGCGTCCCGCGACGTCGGGCGCATCGACGAGGAACCCGATTTCGGTGTTCGTGAATGCCGACCGCGGATCGAGGTTCATCGACCCCACGAAGAACTGGAGACAGTCGAACGATAAGACCTTGCCGTGCAGCGCCCCGCGCGGCGCTCTCGCGTCGGTCGCGTTCGCGCCGTCGGACGCCTGCAGCGGGCCGCCCGTTCTGTCGTGGCCCTGGGCGGGATCGATCTCGTAGAGCTCGACACCCGCTTCGAGCAGCTGACGGCGGTACTTCTTGTACTTGCCGAAAACGGGCACTACGTCGGTCGATGCGAGGCCGTTGGTGAGCACCCTCACGCGGACCCCTCGCGCACGCAGCGACCGCAGGAAGTCGACGCCGCCCTTCCGGGGCACGAAATACGGCGACACGAGCATCACCGACTCGCGGGCGCCGTCGAACTGCGGCCTGAGCTGCGGCATCAGGTTCTGGGAACGGTCTTTTCCCGGTTGCTCCACCTTGACGGGATCGTCCGACGTGACGTCGATGCGTGCGGGGCTGAACGAGACGCGGCCGTCGTGCAGCTCCTGCGAGAGCGAGCTGTCGCGCATCGCCTGAACGTAACGCGCCTCTCGGTGCTGCTGTTCGAACGCACGCAGCGCGGCCGCCGCGCGTTCGAGGTCGCCGGACGCAGGCGACTCGTCACGCAGCTCGGTGATCCCGTAGACGATCGGGCTGTTCCAGTACCGATCGAACCTAGCTGAGACCGCAGCGACGGCAGCGCCGATCGCCAGCGCGTCGAGGTCGGCGTAGTTCATTACCGTGCTGGCCTCGAAGTACTCGTCGCCGATGTTCCGGCCACCGACGATCGTCATCTGGTTGTCGGCCGTGATCGACTTGTTGTGCATGCGGCGGTTGACGCGCGAAAAGTCCGAGATCATCCAGAGCGCCTTGACCGACCGCGTGGAAATGGGATTGAAGAGTCGCACCTCGATGTTGGGGTGCGCGTCGAGCAGCAGCAGCGTCCGATCGTCCGGCGACGCGCCCACGTCGTCGATGAGCAGTCGCACGCGGACACCACGATCAGCCGCGCGCATCACGGCCCCAAGCAGCAGCTTGCCGACCGTGTCGTCGTGCCAGATGTAGTACTGCAGGTCGAGGCTGCGCTCGGCGAGGTCGACGAGCGTGAGGCGCGCAAGGAAGGCGTCGGGACCGCGTGGAATCAGGTTGATGCCCGACGGCCCGTTCAACTCGCTCATCCTGCGGGCCGCCACTCGCCCGAGCCACGTAGAGTCGGCGGTATCGGCGAGCGCCGACGAAGGGCTGCACGTGTGCGTCTTCGGAAGTGAGGCGCAGGCGGCGCACGCGAGGAGGGCGATGCCTGGGACGGCGAATCGGACGCGACGGCCCTTCGAACGGGGCGAGGGGGTCATAGTCAGACGCTTGCGAGTTGAAACCGGAGCGGGAGTCCTTAAGACGTTACGATACGTGTCGTCGCGGCGCTCGGGTATCCGAAAACGGCAATCCTCATGACTGATGGCCGGGCCCGTTCACAAACGCGTGCTGAACAGTTCCAGAGCCGGATTGGTAGCGCGACCGGAGCGGTTCTCCACCGAACGGAAGGGCAGGTTGATGCTGCCTTGGGCATCCGGCCTTGCCGATGTCTCGCGCAGCAGGGCAGCTTTTCTGCGCTCGCGCCTGCGTAGGTGTCTATCGTCGATCTTGGCACCCTGCTCGGCGGAAACTACAGTGCGGCTCTCGACATCAACAACCGCGGCCAAGTCGTCGGCGTCAGCAACAATGCGTCGGGGGAGTACCGGCCGTTCCTGTGGGATGCCGGGACCATGACGGAGCTGCCGCTGCTCCCGGGCGCAGTGCAGGGTGCCCCCATCAGAATCACTGACCACGGTCAGATCGTCGGGAGGAGCGACAGCGCTTCTGGCTTCCAGCACGCCGTACTGTGGCAGGCAGGAGCCGTGACGGACCTGGGCATGCTTCCGGATTTCGGTCCGATCAACCCGATCTCGGTGAACAGGGATCTGCAGGTCGTGGGAGAAACAGAGCTCTCGTCCACCGGCTCCTCGCACGCGTTTGTGTGGCAGGGCGGCGTCATGATCGATCTCGGTACCGGGGCGGCGCTCAGCAACAAGGAGGGAGGCCAGGTGGCCTGGTCGCGTTGACGCCGGTTCGGAATGCCGCCGGCACCGGCCAGCGGTATCTCATGGCGCTCGACATCGCGCGTTAGGGTCGGTCAGTATCGTCGGCCTTCGCGTCCGCTGCTTCGTCCGGAGTGACAACGTTGGGGAGCGTCACAGGCACGACTTCGAGGCCGTCGATCCCGCCAAAGTCATTCGGGTTGCAGGTGTAGACCGGAAGACCGTTGGCGAGGGCCGTCGCAGCAATCATGGCGTCATAGGCGCGAGCGTTGATCTTGCGACCCGCTCGACGCAGCGATGCGGCCACGCGACCGAAGACTCGTGCGGCTGGCGCATCGAACGGCAGCGGGTCGAAGTCGGCCTCGGCCTGCTGAAGATGGGCCTGACGCGCGGCACGCTCTGCGTCGGTTGACGCGACGAGTGGTCCCACCGACAGCTCCGCGAGTGTGACTGCCGTAATGAGCGGCTCGGCCGGCAGGACAGTCGGGTCCGTCATGTGCGGCAGCATGATCACCGTGTTGGTGTCGAGGACCCCGCGCTTTCGCCGGACAACAGGTTCCGTCATAGAGACCGGTCCAATACGTCGTCAATCTCTGCTCTCAGCTTCGTCGGATCCACGTACGGCAGTCCACGCCAGCGGTTCACGAGTACAGCGGCTGGAATGGGACGGCGCCTTAGCGGGCGAAGCTCTGCGATCGCCTGGCCATCGCGAGTCACGGTAAGCGCCTCGCCTCGTGCTACGCGCTCAAGTACGTCACCGCCGCGATTCCGCAGCTCCCGGACCGTAATCTCACTCATGGCATAGGTGTATCACCGGTGAGACGCAAACTCAAGCCCTGTGGCTTAAGTTACTATTATCAATAGCTTGAAGCACCCTTGCGTGCCGGTGCAATGCGTCTGTCTGCTAACTTCTTGGCTCGCAGAGACTTGGCGACGCGAGAGTGGAAAAAGGACTCTCGGTAGAAGCCCCGCGATTGTATAACCAATTTAGAATCAGGTATTTACGGATGGCGGAGAGAGTGGGATTCGAACCCACGGTAGAGTTTCCCCTACACACGCTTTCCAAGCGTGCTCCTTCAACCACTCGGACATCTCTCCGTTTAGAATCAATGATTTACGAGCGGCCTGCAACAGTGTAGCGCAAAACCCTCCTTCACGCATATCCGATTCGGCATGTCCCGTGATTCCAATCGTTTGCTGACACACGCCGCGCGACCTGCACCGAAATTGTGTCAGACGCTCTAATCTCGCGTGATCACTTACGACGATTGGGTTGAGTCGGTGTCGCGACTAGAAGATCACACCTACCTGCAGCTGAAACGCCCGCGGTGTGACGAAGTGCGTCCCACTGAACGTTGGGAGGAATTCATAGAGCGCATCCTTGTTCGTCAGATTGATGATGGGGAACCGCAATCGGAGCTTCGTCCGATCGGTATGCAGCAGGTTGTCGGCACGGATGCCAACTCCCACGGCGACCTTGCCGAACTGCACCCGCGAAAAGCCGCCTAACTGACGACGCAGGTCAGAACATCGTGTTTTGATTCGCCGCCTTTTCCCGAACCTCCTGCAACACGTCCCAATGCTCGACGATCTTTCCATTCTCCACCCGGAAAATGTCGATCACCGCCGTGCCGCGTGTGCCCTTTGCCGGAATCATGTGGCTGTGAACCGCCACAAGATCGCTCTCAGCGCTGAATCGCTTGAACTCCACGCGCAGATCTGGGTTCTCGCCGGTGATCGATTTCACTAAGCCAATGAACGGCTCGGGCCCGTCACCGGCCATGGGGTTGTGTTGGCGATACGACGACCCGACGTACTGCTTTACGGCTTCCTCGGGCTGTCGTTGGTTGAAGGCGAGATCGTAAAAGGTGTTGACGTTGGCCTTGTTCTGGTCAGGGCTGGCCATCGGTCACTCCTCAAGCTACTCAAGTGGTCCATTACCGAAGCAAAGAACTTCAGAAGAGTATCCGCCGCTTCCGAACAGCGCTCGCACGAGCTCGATGAAATTCCAGTGGCCTGCTCGAATCGGAAGCTCGTCGGTCATCGAGATCTAAACGAGCATCGACTGCTGGGCGGAGATACCCGCTGTCGCGCCGTGCGATGATGCCAAAGTGACCGACGGCATGAGGGAGTTGGCGAGGTCGCCCGCGGCGTAAATGCCGGGCATGCTGGTTTCGCGGCGCTCGTCGACCTTGAGGGCGATGCCGCCGGGCGTATCGACCGTGGCGAGGCCCAGTGATTCATGCAGGCTTGCGGACGGCTTGTTGCGCGG
>JBKPRU010000234.1:0-38095 GCA_046734675.1 Acidobacteriota bacterium | reverse complement strand
GTCGAGGGAGAGTCCGCCGGCGGCTCGGCCAAGCAGGGCCGCGACCGGCGCTTCCAGGCGATTCTGCCAATCAAAGGCAAGATCCTCAACGTCGAGAAGGCGCGTTTCGACAAGATGCTCAGCAGCGACGAGATCAAGACCATGATCGCAGCGCTCGGCACCGGCATCGGCATCGAGGACTTCGATCCCGGGAAGCTCCGCTACCACCGCATCATCATCATGACCGACGCGGACGTCGACGGTTCGCACATCCGCACGCTGCTGCTGACGTTCTTCTATCGGCAGATGCGAGCGCTCGTCGACTCCGGCTACGTCTACATCGCGCAGCCGCCGCTCTTCCGCGCCAAGAGGGGACGGAGCGAGCACTTCATCCGCGACGAGCGCGAGATGGAGAGCTGGCTGATTCGTCGCGCCGTCGAATCACGAGTGGTGGTTCTGCCGGACGGACGCGAGATCTCGGGCGCCGAGCTGGAACGCACGCTCGAGCGGCTCGGTCAGTTCCACAAGTACCTGCAGGTCGTCGAGCGCCGCGGCCCGACCCGCGACGTCATTACGGCACTGCTCGATCGCGGCGTGCCGCGCGTCGACAAGAGCTTCTTCACCGATCGCGAGCAGCTCCAGGCATTCGCGGATATGTTGAACGGCCCGACGCGGTCGGCCAGCATCCATCCCGACGAAGAGCACCAGGCCTTCAGCATCGTCATCGAAGACCGGAGCAGCGGCTACCCGCGGCACCATCGAATCGATACGGATTTCGTGTCGACCAGCGAGTTCCGCACGCTCTCGCAGAGCTACCACGAAGTCAAGGACGTGCGCGGTCCGATGATCGTGAAGACGGTCGGCTCGACGGAACCGGAGGACGCGTCCTCCGACGAGACGGCGCAGGCAACGGCGAACGACACGGCGATCGGCGGCGCGCCCCTCGACGCCGCGACGAAGCTTGCCGCGGAACCGAAGGTCCCGGACGCTAGCTCGCTTCCCGCTGCCATCAAGGCCGCGGCGAAAGGCAAGGAATCCGAAGTGCGTGTGGAGTCTCTCGATGATCTCGTCGAGTTCTTCACCGCCGCCGGCAAGAAGGGCGTCGCGATCAACCGCTACAAGGGCCTTGGCGAGATGAACCCGGACACCTTGTGGGAAACCACGATGGATCCGGCGAAGCGGACGCTGCTGCAGGTGAAGGCCGAAGACCACACCGAAGCGGACCTGATGTTCACGACCCTGATGGGCGACCAGGTCGAACCGCGCCGCAAGTTCATCGAAGACAACGCGCTCGACGTGAAGAACCTGGACATCTGACCCTATCTACCAGTAGGCCCGACCTTTCAGGTCGGGCGTGTTGCTAACCACCCTCGAGCTGATTCGAGCACGCCCGACCTGAAGGTCGGGCCTACAGGACCTTCGCATGACCGAGATCGCCGCCAACAAAGTCCCTGTAAACATCGAAGACGAGATGAAGCGCTCGTACATGGATTACGCGATGAGCGTAATCATCGGGCGAGCGCTGCCTGACGTCAGAGACGGATTGAAGCCCGCCCATCGCCGCGTCCTCTACGGCATGCGGACGATGGGGCTCGCGTCCAACCGCGCCTATCGCAAGTGCGCGAAGATCGTCGGCGAGGTCATGGGGAACTTCCATCCTCATGGCGACGCGTCGATCTACGACACGCTCGTCCGCCTCGCGCAGGAATTCAACATGCGCTATCCCTTGGTCGACGGCCAGGGGAACTTCGGCTCGATCGACGGCGACCCCCCGGCGGCCATGCGCTACACGGAGTCCCGTCCGGAGGCGCTCGCCGAAGCGATGATGGCGGATCTCGACAAGGAGACCGTCGACTTCGTCCCCAACTACGACGAGACCACCGAAGAACCGACCGTTCTTCCGACGACGTTCCCGAACCTGTTGGTGAACGGTTCGGCAGGCATCGCCGTCGGCATGGCCACGAACATCCCGCCGCACAACATGCGCGAGGTGATCGACGGCGTGATCGCCGGCATCGAGCAGCGCGGGCAATCGCGCGAGACGCGATTGAAGGCGGTACTGCGTGCGATTCCCGGCCCCGACTTTCCAACCGGCGGCTTCATCGTCGGACGCGCCGGCATTTTCCAGGCATACACGACCGGCCGCGGCGCGATCACCGTCCGCGCGCGCGTGACCACGGAGGAATCGAAGAAGGGTGACAAGACGTCGCTCGTCGTCACCGAGATTCCCTACCAGGTCAACAAGAAGCGGCTGATCGAGAACATCGCGGAGCTCTATCGCGAGAAGACGATCGAAGGCATTGCCGACCTGCGCGACGAATCGGATCGCGACGGCATGCGGATCGTCATCGAATTGAAGCGCGGCGAAGTGCCGGAGGTCGTCCTCAACAACCTCTACAAGCACACCCAGCTGCAGACGACGTTCGGGATCATCATGCTGGCGATTGCCGGCGGGCGGCCGCGCGTGCTGCCGCTCGTCGACGTCATCGAGAACTTCATCGAGTTCCGCCGGGAGGTGGTGCGGCGCCGGACCGAGTTCGAGCTGCGCAAGGCGGAAGCACGCGCCCACATCCTCGAAGGCCTGAAGATCGCGCTCGATCACCTCGACGAAGTGATCAAGCTGATTCGCGGCTCGAAGAGCCCGGCCGAAGCGCGCGACGGGTTGATCACGCAGTTCAGCCTGACGCAGATCCAGGCACAGGCCATCCTCGACATGCAGCTGCAGCGGCTCACCGGGCTGGAGCGCCAGAAGATCCTCGACGAGCTCGTCGAGCTGATGAAGACCATCGAGCGTCTGCGCGCGATCCTCTCGAGCGATCAGCTGCTGACGCAGGTCGTGCTCAACGAGCTGAAGGACGTGCGCGAACGGTTCGGTGACGATCGCCGGACCGAGATCATCGACGAGAGCGGGGAGTTCCGCATCGAGGACCTGATTGCCGACGAGGACATGGCGATCACGGTCACGAACACGGGGTACATCAAGCGGACGCCGATCTCGACGTATCGCGCGCAGCGCCGCGGCGGCAAGGGGCGCATCGGCATGCGGACGCGCGAAGAGGATTACGTCAGCCATCTCTTCATCGCGTCGACGCACGCCTACATCATGATCTTCACGGACCGCGGCCGCGCCTACTGGCTGCGCGTCCACGAAATCCCCGACGTCGGGCCCGGCGGCAAGGGCAAGGCGATCGCGAACCTGGTGCAGTTCCAGGAGGCCGAGAAGATCGCGGCGCTGCTGGCGGTGAAGGAGTTCCCCGAGCAGGACGACCAGCAGTACGTCGTGATGGGCACGCGCAAGGGCACGATCAAGAAGACGGACCTGACCGCCTTCAGCAACCCGCGTCCGAGCGGCATCATCGCGATGGGTATCGAGGAGGGGGATGCGGTGATTGCCGTCGAAGTGTCGGACGGCAAAGAGCAGATCTTCCTTGGCACGCGCGACGGAATGGCCATCCGCTTCGACGAAACCGACGTGCGGCCGATGGGCCGGAGCGCCTACGGCGTGCGCGGCATCACCCTGCGCGACGACGATGAAGTGGTTGCAATGGAGGTCGTGCGCGAAGGGGGCACGCTGCTCTCCGTCGCACAGAACGGCTACGGCAAGCGGACCGAGCTCGAGGAATATCGCCTGCAGTCACGCGGCGGCGTCGGCATCATCAACATCCAGACGACCGACCGCAACGGCAAGGTCATCGGCATCGCTTACGTGCACGATGACGACGAGGTGTTGCTCATCAGCCAGCAGGGGATGATTCTGCGCATGAAGGCGGGGGACATCCGGACGATCGGCCGCGCCACGCAGGGCGTGCGCCTGATTGAGATGGAAGACGGCGATGCGGTGGTGTCCGTGGCGAAACTGGCCGAGAAGGACGAGGAGAACGGAGAACCCGACTCCTCGGCGGAGATCCCCGAGTAGGCCCGACCTTCAGGTCGGGCGGTTATGCCGGCGTGAGCTTCGCGAACTTCGCGAGCAACTTCTTCGGTCCGACCGAATTGAAGCGCACGGTGATCTTCAGATCGTCCGTGTGCTCCTCGACCGACAGCACCGTGCCTACCCCGAACTGCGCGTGGCGCACGCGCATCCCGGGGCGGAGACCGCCGCCGGGGGTCTGGTCTTCGTCCTCGTACGAATAAGCCGGCGAGTCCTCCTGAAACCGCGCGCCCTTTCCCTTGCGCCCGTACGGATTCGTCCTGAACTCGTAGTGCGCGTGCTGGAAGCTGCCCTGCGGCGCTGACGAGTAGGCCGGCATCACGCGCTCGATCAGCTCGCCGGGAATCTCGTCGAGGAAGCGCGACGGCGTGGTCGACTGATACTCGCCGAAGACGCGGCGCCGCGCTGCGCCGGTGAGAATCAAGCGCGACTCCGCGCGCGTCATGCCGACGTAGCAGAGGCGGCGCTCTTCCTCGAGCTCCTCCTGGTCTTCGTTCGACCGCGAGTGCGGGAACAGGCCATCCTCCATGCCGGCGATGACCACGATTGGGAACTCCAGCCCTTTCGCCGCGTGCATCGTCATCAGCCAGACCCGGGCTTCGCGCGTGCCCGACTCCTCGTCGGCTTCAGAGAGCAGCGACAGGCGATCGACGAATCCGCCGAGCGAGGCCTCCGCTTCGCGCGACTCGTATTCCTTCGCGGCCGACGCGAGCTCCATCAAGTTCTCGATCCGCTCGTTCGCCTCTTCGCTGTTCTCGTCGCGCAGGTCGTTCAAATAGCCGCTGCGATCGAGCATCTTGCCGATGGTGGTGTAGACCGACTCGGTCCGCGCGGCCTCGGCGAGGCCGACGATGAGATCGCGGAAGGCGCGAAGCGACGTGACCGCGCGGTTCGGGAGCTTGCTCTCGTCGACGGCGTAGACCAGCTTTGCCCAGAGCGATCGCGCCGAGCTGACGTCGGCGAGTCCCGCGGCAAGCAGCGGCGGCGCGTCGGCAACGACCGCCTCGGGGTCGATGGCATGCAGCGCATCCATGACGCCTTTGCCGATGCCGCGCGCCGGGACGTTGATCACGCGGCGCAGGCTCACGTCGTCATGCGGGTTGATGATCAGTTTCAGGTAGGCGAGCGCGTCCTTGATTTCCTTGCGCTCGTAGAAGCGCACGCCGCCGATGATCTTGTAGGGGATGCTCTCGCGCATCAACGAGTCTTCAATCGCGCGCGACTGCGAGTTGACGCGATAGAGAACCGCCATCATCGTGTCGACGTTCTCGGCGCGCGCCTGCTTGATGGTGCGCGTGATGAAGTCCGCCTCTTCGAGCTCGTCACCGCCGCGGAAGTAGACGATCTTGCGTCCGCCCTTGCGGTCGGTCCACAGCCGCTTGTCCTTGCGATTGCGGTTCTGCTGAATGACGGCCGTCGCCCCGTCGAGGATCACCTGCGTCGAGCGGTAGTTCTGCTCGAGGCGGACGATCTTCGCATCGGAGAAGTCGTTTTCGAAGTCGAGGATGTTCCGGAGGTCAGCGCCGCGCCACTTGTAGATCGACTGGTCGGGGTCGCCGACCACCGCCAGGTTGCGGTGGATCTCCGAGAGCCGCTTGATCAGCATGTACTGCGGCCGGTTCGTGTCCTGGTACTCGTCGACCATGACGTATTTGAACTTGCGGCCGTACTTCTCGCGGACGTGCGGCTGCGTCTCGAACAGCTCGACGGTCTTCAGCAGCAGGTCGTCGAAGTCGAGCGCGTTGCTGTCGGCGAGCGCCCGCAGATACCGCTCGTAGATTTTCGCGATCTGCTCGTCGCGCAGGTTCCACGCGCCGCGCAGCGCATCGGGTCCTTCCATGCGGTTCTTGCAATGGCTGATGCGCGAGAGCGCCGCGCGCGGCGGCACGAGCTTGTCGTCGATGCCAAGCTCGCGCTGCGCCTGCTTCACCACCGCGACCTGATCGGACGAGTCGTAAATCACGAAGTCGCGCGTGAGTCCGATCGCCGGGGCCTCACGCCTCAACAGCCGCGCGCAGAGTGCGTGGAATGTGGACAGCCAGACGCCGTTGCAGTCCTCGCCGAGCACGGACGTGACGCGCTCCCGCATCTCACCCGCAGCCTTGTTCGTGAAGGTCACCGCCAGCACTTCACCGGGCTCAGCATGAGCGTCGCCGATGAGGTATGCGATGCGGTAGGTGATGACGCGCGTCTTACCCGATCCCGCTCCCGCGAGAATGAGAAGCGGCCCATCGATCTGCAGTACAGCTTCACGCTGCTCGGGATTCAGTTTCTCGAGGAAGTGCATGGAGGGACCCTCAAATTATAGCAGCGGTGTGTGCGCGCCGACGTGGGAGACGCGAGGGGCGACGGGCGACGGGCGACGGGCGAAGAGCGAAAAGCGAAGAGCGAAAAGCGAGAGAGCGGCTGAGAGCCATGTCGGCGCGCGTCCGACGTGGCAATCGATTTGAGTACCGTTTCATCATGAGCAAACACATCAACGTCAACCCTGGACAATACAAAGTCGCGGGCCGCGAGCATCCTGGCGACGGGACACTGCACGAGCAGAACAAAGAACGCGCGGCGATGAAAGAGCATCAGCTACGCGAGCAGGCGAAGCAGAAACGCCGGACTGAGCACCCATCCCGACAGCGAAAGCCCTAATCGCATTCGCACGCGATCTCCGCAGCGGACTCGATCGTCCGCAGAAGCTTCTGTACGGCTTGCGCCGTGCGCATCGGGTGCTGCCGGACGTATGAATCGCAGTCGCAGCGCGATCTCGAGCTGCGTTTTCAATTCGCGCGATGAAAAGTCAGCCGTCAGCCGGTAAGTGAGCTCGACGACCTCCATGCCGACCTGCCACGCTTGAAGATCGCGAAAGTCTGGTAATTGCACTCATGAAATCCTCCTGAGTACGAGGTTCTTGCCACCAGCCGTTTTTTTCTGGGAAAAACCGCGGTGCACGGATGCGAGGCGCAATGAAGGCAAATTGCCGGCCGAGGTCGGGACGTGTGCGGCGGCGAGTTAGCGGGGACGTCGAAGCCGTCCGACCGGTCGCCGTCGCCGTCGCCCTCGCGCCGTCGCTCCCCGCGCCCCGCACCTCGCCCATCGCCTCTCGCCCCCTCGTGCTACGATCGGCGCTTCACCATGGGCACGACGCTTCTCCGCAAGGTCTGGGACGCGCATACCGTCCGCCGCCTGCCGAACGGGCAGACGCAGCTCTTCATCGGCCTCCATCTCATTCATGAAGTGACCAGCCCGCAGGCGTTCGACATGTTGCGCGCGCGCGGCGCGGCGGTGGCCTTCCCCGAGCGCACCATCGCGACGGTCGACCACATCGTGCCGACGCGCGATCAGCGGCGGCCCTTCATCGACCTCATGGCCGAGGAAATGCTCTCGTCGCTCGAGCGCAACACGCACGAGCATCGGATCCGGCTGCTCGATCTCTCGAGCGGGCAGCAGGGCATCGTGCACGTGATTGGCCCCGAGCTCGGGTTGACGCAGCCGGCCATGACGATCGCGTGCGGCGACAGCCACACGTCGACGCACGGGGCGTTCGGCGCGATTGCGTTCGGCATCGGCACCTCACAGGTGCGCGACGTGCTCGCGTCGCAGTGCCTGGCGATGGATCCGCTGAAGGTGCGGCGCATCACCGTGAAGGGACGGCTGCAGCCCGGCGTCTACGCGAAGGACGTCATCCTCGAGATCATTCGCCGCCTCGGCGTGAAGGGAGGCGTCGGCTACGCCTACGAATACGCCGGCGACACCATCCAACGCATGTCGATGGACGAGCGGATGACGATCTGCAACATGTCCATCGAAGGCGGCGCGCGAGTCGGCTACGTCAATCCCGACGAGACGACGTTCACCTATCTGCGCGGACGCCCGTTCGCACCCGTCGGCGACGACTTCGAGCGCGCGTGCCGGTGGTGGTCGTCGATGGCGTCGGACGCGAACGCGTCGTACGACGACGAAATGACGCTGGATGCGGCGGCGATTCAGCCGACGGTGACGTGGGGGATCAATCCCGGGCAGTCCCTCGCGGTGGACGAGCGGATCCCGTCGACCGGCGATCAGGAGGCCCTCGAGTTCATGGGCTTCCGTCCCGGGCAGCCGTTGAAAGGCACGAAGATCGACGTCGCGTTCGTGGGCTCGTGCACGAACGGACGCCTGTCGGATTTGCGCGAGGCCGCGCGGATCCTGCGCGGCCACCACGTCGCGCCGCACGTAAAGGCGCTCGTCGTCCCCGGATCGCAGAGCGTGCGGGCTGCGGCCGAGCGCGAGGGCCTCGATCGCGTGTTCACCGAAGCCGGGTTCGAGTGGCGCGGCGCCGGCTGTTCGATGTGCCTCGCGATGAATCCGGATCGTCTCGAAGGACGCGAGGTCTGCGCGTCATCGTCGAACCGCAACTTCAAGGGACGCCAGGGAAGTCCGACCGGGCGCACGCTGCTCATGAGTCCCGCAATGGTCGCGGCCGCGGCCGTAGCGGGAGAGGTCGTGGACGTGCGGGAGTTCGCGGCAGCGGAGGCCACCATTGGCCGTTGAGCGCCTCACCGACATCCGCGGCACCGCGCTGCCGATGCGCGGCGACGACATCGACACCGATCGCATCATCCCGGCCCGCTTCCTGAAGTCGGTTTCCTTCGAAGGACTCGAGGATCATCTCTTCGAGGACGACCGGCATGAAGCGGACGCGCGCGGCGGCATGCCGCATCCGGTCTCGAACCCGAAGTACGCGGGCGCGTCAATCATGCTCGTGCACTCGAATTTCGGGTGCGGATCGTCGCGCGAGCACGCGCCCCAGGCCATTCGCCGGCGCGGCATCCGCGCCGTCCTCGGGCAGTCCTTCTCGGAGATCTTCTTCGGCAACTCCGTCGCCCTCGGCATGCCGTGCCCGACCGCGTCGCGCGCCACGCTCGATGCGTTGATGGATGCGGTGGAAGCGAACCCCTCGACTGAGGTGACGATCGATTTCCGGTCGATGCGCGTCAAGGCGGCGGGGAAGGAGTACGAGATTGCGCTTCCGTCGGCAACGCGCGAGTCTTTTCTCGATGGCAGCTGGGACGCGACCGGTCTCCTGCTCGAGAATTTCGACGAGGTGCGCGGCGTCGCGAAGCGGCTGCCCTACGTCACCAACACGTGGTGATCGCGTCGACTATCCTCTGATCACTTCGAGAAAGGCCTCCGCAGCGCGGCTGCGCTCGCCGGTCTTTCGGTAGACGAGCCGCACCTGGCGCGTGGCGCCGAGCTCCGGCACCTTCACCGCAACCAGGCTGCCGCGCGCAATCTCGGTCAGCGCGCAACGCCGCGGCAGCAGCGCGACGCCGATCCCCATCTCCACCGCGCGCTTGATGCCGTCGAGGCTGGGCAGCGAAATCTGGATGTTGATGGCGGTCCGCTTTCGTTCATAGGCGCGCAGGACCCGGTCGCGCGTCGGCGACGGATCGTTATGCGCGATGACGGCCTCCCGTCCGACTTCTTCGAGCGTTGCGCGCTTGCGGCTTGCGAGCCCATGCATCGGCGCGGTGAGGAGGACGATTTCGTCCGTGCCGAGCGACAGCGCCTGGATGCCGCGGTCGGACGGCTGAAAGGTCATGACGCCGAAGTCGATGGAGCGATCGAGCACCGCCGCGGACATCTGGCGCGACGAGATGCGCCGCACATCGATGGCGACCCCGGGGTGTGAGCTCGAGAACTTCTCGATGTGCGGCAGCAGGGTGTGGACCGCCGCTTCGTTGGCGCCGATGATGACGCGCCCTTTGCGGACTTCCTGGAGCTCGCGGACGGCGACCTGGGCTTCTGCGGCGAGCCCGAGCAGCCGCTGCGCGTAGTCCTGCAGCAAGCGCCCGGCTTCCGTCAGTGTTCCATCTCGAGACGATCGGTCGAAGAGGCGTTCGCCGAGCTCTTCCTCGATGCGGCGGACCGCCTGGCTGATCGCGGGCTGGGTGCGGTGCAGCCGCCGGGCGGCGGCTGAAAAGCTCCGTTCGGAGGCGACGGCCAGAAAAGCAGCAAGATCCGGGAGCTGCATAAACGCATCTAATTTAATCCAAATAAATATAAATTGGACTTAGGGGGTGGCCGGCGGGTACAACCGATCCAGGAGGGTCCATGTCCGCTGACCGGTTGACGATATTCGACACGACTTTGCGCGACGGCGAGCAGGCGCCGGGCTTTTCGTTGCGCATCGACGAGAAGTTGAAGCTCGCCCATCAGCTGACGGCCCTGGGGGTGGATATCATCGAGGCCGGCTTCCCGATCGCGTCCGACGCGGACGCCGAGGCCGTCCGCATGGTGGCGACGCACATCCGCGGACCGGTGATTGCCGCGCTCGCGCGCTGCCACGCCAAGGACATCGAGCGTGCCGCCTGGGCGCTGACGCCCGCGCCGCGCCGTCGCATTCACGTGTTCCTCGCCACCTCCGACCTGCATCTCGAGCGCAAGCTGCGGATGACCCGTGAAGAGTGTCTCCGTACGGCCATGGACGCGGTTCGCCTGGCCCGTCAGTACACAGACGACGTGCAGTTCTCGGCAGAGGATGCGACGCGCAGCGATCCGGATTTCCTCTGGCGCGTGATCGAGGCGGTGATTCAGTCGGGCGCGAAGACGATCAACCTTCCCGATACCGTCGGCTACTCGACGCCGGATGAAATCAAAGACTTCTTCCACGGAATGATCAATCGCGTCCCGAGCTCCGACCAGGTGACGTTCAGCACGCACTGCCACGATGACCTCGGCCTCGCGGTGGCGAACTCGCTCTCGGCGGTCTGCGCCGGCGTGCGCCAGGTGGAGTGCACGATCAATGGCATCGGCGAGCGTGCGGGGAACGCCTCGCTCGAAGAGCTCGTGATGGCGACGCGCGTGCGCGCGGATCGCCTGCCGTTCACGACCAACATCAACCCGCGCGAGATTTACGCCTCGAGCCAGCTGCTCACCGCGCTCACCGGCGAAGGCGTGCAGGCGAACAAGGCCATCGTCGGCCGCAATGCGTTCGCGCACGAAGCAGGCATTCACCAGGACGGCATGCTGAAGGATCGCCGCACCTACGAGATCATGCGACCGGAGGAAGTCGGCGTGCCGCAGGCGACGCTCGTGCTCGGCAAGCATTCCGGACGTCACGCCGTGCAGAGCCGCTGCGAGCAGATCGGGTTGACGCTCGAACGCCGGGATCTCGATCGCGTGTATCGCGCCGTGATCGAGCACGCGGACCGCGAGAAAGTCGTGAGCGATCGCGACCTCGCCTACATCGTGTCGCAGACGCTCGGGACCGCGCCGCCCGCCACCGCGCCGGCGCCGTCGCAGAACGCAGGAGCGGCGATTCAGGAACTCGGGACGACGCCGGCGGAATTTGGCTACGGGCACGGCGTGTAAGTAGACTGATCACCGGTGCACAGTCGTATCGTTCTGCTGCCAGGTGACGGCATCGGGCCTGAAGTCACCGCGGCAGCGCAGGCCGCGCTCGCTGCGGCCGCCCACCGCTTCGATCACCATTTCGATTTCGAGACGTTCGCGATTGGCGGCGCGGCGATCCGCCAGGACCTGCCGCCGCTTCCTCCCCAGACGCTGGCCGCGTGCAAGGCCGCGGACGCAATCCTGCTTGGCGCCGTCGGCGCCCCGGAGTTCGACAACCGTCCTCCCGGACAACGGCCTGAATCCGCGCTGCTGCAACTGCGGCAGCAGCTAGGGCTCTATGCGAACCTGCGTCCGGCGCGGGTGTGGCCGGGCCTCGAAGGCGCCGGTCCGCTGAAACCGGAAGTGCTCGGGCGCACCGACATGCTGGTCGTCCGTGAGCTGACCGGCGGCTTGTACTACGGCGAACCGCGGGGCATCGCGCCGGACGGCGCGTCCGCGTGGAACACGATGCGCTACTCGCGCGAAGAGATCGCACGCATCACGCGCGTCGCGTTTACCGCTGCGCGCGGGCGTCACAAACGCGTAACCTCCGTCGACAAGATGAACGTGCTCGAGACGTCACGCCTGTGGCGCACCGTGGTTGGTGAAGTCGCGTCGGAGTTTCCGGACGTCAAGCTCGAACACATGCTCGTCGATTCGTGCGCGATGCGCATCACGCTTGCCCCCGCGTCGTTCGATGTCATCGTGACCGAAAACATGTTCGGCGACATCCTGTCGGACGAAGCGGGCGCGGTCGTTGGATCGCTGGGGCTGCTGCCCTCGGCGAGTCTCGGCGACGGACCAGGCTTGTTCGAGCCAGTGCATGGTTCCGCTCCCGACATCGCAGGACGCGATATCGCCAATCCGATCGGCGCGGTGCTTTCAGCCGCGATGCTGCTGCGGCATGCGTTGAAGCTGGAACAGGAGGCGTCGCTGATTGAATCGGCGGTCGCGGAGGTGACCGCCGGCGGAGAGTTGACGCGGGACCTGGGTGGCCCCGCGTCCTGCAGCGCGCTCGCACGCGCGATCGTGTCGCGGATCGAACGGTAACCGGCGTCAGCCCTTCGGCTGCCCCGGCTGCGTGGACGAGTCCGCGAGTGCTTGCTGGCGCATTGCCGCCGCGCCGAGCAGTCCTCCCATCCCCATCGATTCGACCGCGGTGCTCGGGACGAGCATCAACGCGCCTTTCTCCTTCAGTCCTTCGTAGAGCATGTTCATCGCGCGCAGGTGCAGCGCGGTCGGGTTGTCGCGGTACGACTGGGCGGCCTTGTCGAACAAGTGCGCGATCTCGACTTCCGCCTGCCCGAGGATGATGCGCGCCTGCTTTTCGCGCGCCGCCTGCGCCTCGCGTGACATCGCGTCCTGCAGCGACTCGGGGATGACCACGTCGCGCATCTCGACCGACTGCACGGTGACGCCCCACGGGTTCGATCGCTGATCGATCAGCCGCTGGAGCTCCTCTTCAATCCGCTCGCGCCCCTTGAGCAGATCGACGAGTGACGTGCGGCCGATGATGTCGCGGAGCGCCGTCTGCGCGGCCCAGCTCACCGCCTGCTGGTACTCCTGCACTTCGAGCGCGGCTTTCTCCGGATCGTACACGAGCCAGAACAGGACGGCGTCGACGTTCACTGGCACCGTGTCCGACGTCAGCGTCTGCTCCGCGGCGAAGCTCGTCGTGATGACGCGTTGATCAATCCAGCGCGCGACCGAGTCGACGAGCGGTACGACCCAGAAGAGTCCCGGGCCGCGCAGTCCGACGTAGCGTCCGAGCCGCAGCACGATGCCGCGTTCCCACTGCTTCGCCACCCGCGGCGCTTGCATCAGCACGAGCCCGATCGCGACGCCGGCAATCGCCGGCAGGGGATTTCCCACCGCCACCGACGCGGCGATGCCAAGGACGAGGGGCAGCAGCAGCATGACCGCCGCCACGACGTTGACGCGCGGCCCGCCGCCCGAGACGTCTTCCTCCCCGCGTTTCCGATTCAACGGCAGCATCACAACGCCCACGGCTCACGCTCCTTGTTGGCGCCGCGCCTCGATCTCCGGCAGCGCGTCTTCGACGCGGAAGCCGTGCGACGAGAGCTCGGCGAGAAACCGATCCACGATGCGGTGCAGCTCCGTCCGCCGGAGCGCCTGATCGCGCCCGGCCGGCGTGCGGGCGGCGACGAACGTGCCGATGCCGCGCCGCGTTTCGAGCACACCCTCGCGCTCGAGGTGCGCGTAGACCTTGGCGATGGTGTTCGCGTTCACCCGAAGGTCGACCGCGAGCTGCCGCACCGTTGGCAGCTGATCCCCGACGGGCAGCCGCCCCGACGCGATGGCGGCGCGGATGCCGCGTTCGACCTGCGCGTGGATGGGCGTTCGATCCGCCGAGTCCAGGCTCAACACCAGCGTCACGACGCCTAATGTACTACTACAATAGTACAACGTCAAGTCCGAACGGTAGAGGTATCATTGGCGCTCGAACGCTGTGTGCAGAGGTGCGCGATGCGCAAACGAACCCTCGTCCTGCTCTGTTGCCTCGTCCTCGTAATCGCCCGCGGTTCCGCCTTCGCGCAGTCGTCATCTGAGGGTCCGTACATCGCGGGGGCGGGCGGCGGTCTCTTTGGCGAGCAAGCCACGGCGTCGGTGAGCCTTGGCTTCGGCTACATGACGCCTCGCAGCTTAGGCTTCGAGGTCGAGCTTGCCTGGTCACCGGCGGTCCTTCAACCACCTGACCTGCAGATCGCGGACCTCCCGTCGATCACCGGTCCCACCGGCATCACGGTCTTTCCCACGCCCGAGATCACCCTGAAGTCGCGGTTGCTGACGCTGCAGACGAATGTCGTGGGTGTGCTCGGCGCGCGCGGCTCGCGCCTGAGCGCGATCGTGGAAGCCGGCGGCGGCGTCGCGGACGTACACCGCGATGCGCACATCAAGACGCTCACGCCGGAGTTCCCGTCCTTTTCGAATCTGCTGACTGGGGCGCCCTTCGAGATCACCTTCACCGAAATCGAGCGTAACGTGTCGTCGTCAGACACGGCGCTCGTGCTCGGCGCCGGAGGCGGATTCGAGTACGCGTTGGCCGAACACCTTGCGCTCGGCGGCCGCGTGCGCTATCAGCACGTCTTCACGAGCGGCGACGCGCTCGATCACGCGCGCGTCGAAGGGCGCGTGCGCTGGAAGTTCTAACGCACAGCGAACGAGCGCAGCGAGTGAGCCACGCGAGCGGAGAGGGGCCAGGGCCCCCGCGAGCGAGCGTGTAGGGGTCCGGCGGGGCGAAGCCGCTGGACTATTCAACGGTGACGCTCTTGGCGAGGTTGCGCGGTTGATCGACGTCGCAGCCGCGGCGAATCGCGATGTGATACGCAAGCAACTGCAGCGGCACCACCATCAGGACCGGCGTCAGCAGCGGATGTGACTCGGGAACGGTGATCAGGAAATCCTGGGACGGATCGAGCAGCCGCTGAATCGATCCGTTCCCCTCAGTCGTCAATGCGACGACAGACCCGCCGCGAGCCTTGGCTTCCTGGATGTTGCCGACCATCTTCTCGAACACGTGATCGTGCGGCGCGATGGTGACGACGGGCATGCGCTCGTCGATCAGCGCGATCGGGCCGTGCTTCATCTCGCCGGCGGGATAGCCTTCGGCGTGAATGTACGAGATCTCCTTCAGCTTCAATGCGCCTTCGAGCGCGATCGGATAGTTGATCCCGCGGCCGAGATACAGGAAGTCGCTGCGCTGGTAGAACCGGCGCGCGATCTCCTCCGTGAGCGGCTCGCACTTGAGCGTCTGCTCGAGAAGGAAGGGCAGCTGCGTGAGCGACTCCAGGTGCGGACGCGCCTGATCGGGGCTGAGCGTGCCGCGAATCTGTCCGAGATACATCGCCAGCAGGTGGAGCGCGACGAGCTGTGACGTGAACGCCTTCGTGGAGGCGACGCCTATCTCTGGACCCGCGTGCGTGTAGACCGTGCCGTCGGTTTCCCGCGTCGCCATGCTGCCGACGACGTTGCAGATCGCAATGCTGTGCGATCCCTTCTTCTTCGCTTCGCGCAGGGCCGCGAGCGTGTCCGCCGTTTCCCCCGACTGCGTGATGACGACCGTCAGCGTGTTCTTCGAGACGATGGGATCGCGGTAGCGATACTCCGATCCGTAGTCGACATCGACCGGCACGCGCGCGAGCGTTTCGAACAGGAACTTGGCCACCAGCCCGGAGTGCCACGACGTGCCGCAGGCGAGGATGACGACGCGCTCGACCGCGCGCAGCGTCTCGTCCGGAATCTGGATCTCGTG
This sequence comes from Acidobacteriota bacterium, assembly GCA_046734675.1. GTDB lineage: Bacteria > Acidobacteriota > Vicinamibacteria > Vicinamibacterales > 2-12-FULL-66-21 > QHWT01. Next base: position 22,544 of record JBKPRU010000234.1, on the reverse strand, counting down.
CAGGAAGACACGCCCGGACTCGACCGACGCGCGCCCGAGGACCGTTTCCTTCACGGCCATCGGCTGCTCGAAGATCTCCTTGAGCATGAAGTGCTTGTATCCGGCCTTCTCCGCCATGACCGGATCCCACGACACCCGGGTGCTCTTCTTCGACACGGCGCGTCCTGAGTAGTCCGTGAACTCGACGCCGTGCGGCGTGATGACCGCCATCTCCTCGTCGCCGAGGAACACGACGTCGCGGGTGTGCGCGAGGATCGCCGGAATGTCCGAGGCGACGAAGAACTCGCTCTCGCCAAGCCCCACGACGATCGGCGGACCATTGCGGACGGTGACGATCTTGTTTGGATCGTCGGCCGAGATCAGCACCAGCGCGAACAGCCCGCGCATGTAAAGGAGCGCGCGGCGCACCGCGTTCTCGAGTCCGTCGTCTCTCATCTCGCGCTCGACGAGATGCGCGACGATCTCGGTGTCTGTCTCGGTGATGAAGGCGTGGCCTTCGCTCTGGAGCTGGTGCTTCAGATCGAGATAGTTCTCGATGATGCCGTTGTGGACGACGACGACGCGCCCGCTGCAGTCGCGGTGCGGATGCGCGTTCTCCTCTGTGGGACGCCCGTGCGTCGCCCAGCGGGTATGGCCGATGCCGTACTCGCCGTCGAGCGGGCTGACGGCGATCGCTTCCTCGAGGCGGGCGAGCTTGCCGGCGCTGCGCCGCAGCTCGATCGTCCCGTCGCGAACGACCGCGACGCCGGCGGAGTCGTAGCCGCGGTACTCGAGGCGGCGCAGTCCGTCGATGAGGATCGGGAGAACCTGTTTACCGCCGATGTAGCCGATGATGCCGCACATGTCGCCCCCCGCTTACGCCTTCTTCTTGTTCTTCTCGACCCAGCCCTCTTTGTTCACCTGGCGGCCGCGTGCGATCCCAAGGGCGCCGGCGGGCACGTCCTCGACGATGGAGGATCCGGCCGCCACGTAAGCGCCCTTGCCAACGCGGACGGGGGCGACCAGCTGTGAGTCGCTGCCGATGAACGCGCCGTCCTCGATCGTGGTGGGGTGCTTATGCGTGCCGTCGTAGTTGCACGTGATCGTGCCGGCGCCGATGTTCACCTTCTCGCCGATCGTGGCGTCGCCGAGATACGAGAGATGGCTCGCCTTCGATCCCCGGCCGAAGTTCGTCTTCTTCAGTTCGACGAAGTTGCCGATGTGCGCCTCTTCGCCGACCTCCGACTGCGGGCGGATGTGCGCGAACGGACCGACCTTCGCGCCCGTGCGCACCGCCGACTCCAGAATCACGCAGAAGTTGTTGATGACGACCCCGTCTTCGACGGTGGAGTCGACGATGCGCACGCCGGAGTGAATCTCGCAGTGCGCGCCGATGCGCGTGCGCCCTTCGAGGTAAACGTTGGGATGCAGGATCGTGTCCGGGCCGACTTCGACGTCGGGGCCGATCCACGCGCTTGCGGGATCGACGATCGTGACGCCCGCGGCCATCAGTTCGGTGGTGCGGTTGGTGTTCAGGATGGCGGTCACGTCCGCGAGCTCCTTCCGGCTGTTCACACCGAGAATCTCCCGCGGGTCGTCGAGGGAGACGGTTTCGACGGCCAGGCCGCGCGCGCGGTAGATGCGCACGAGATCCGGCAGGTAGTACTCGCCCTGCGCGTTCGCGGATCCGATCGTCCGCAGCGCGTCGAAGAGCGGCGCGAGATCGAACGCGTAGATCCCGCTGTTGATTTCGTCAATCGCGCGCTCTGCCGGCGTCGCATCCTTCTCTTCGACGATGGCGGCGATCGCGCCGTCCTTGCGGACGATGCGTCCGTAGCCATGCGGGCGATCGACGCGCGCCGTCAGCACTGTCGCTGCCGCGCGCCGCTCATCGTGCGCGGTAACGAGCGCGCGCAGCGTCTCGGGACGTAGAAGCGGCACGTCGCCGGACAACATGACCACCGTGCCGCGCGCGCCAGCGAGCGCCGACTCCGTTTGCAGGAGTGCGTGCCCCGTGCCGAGCTGCGGCGCCTGCAATGCAAAGCGCAGGCCCAGCCGTTTCCGCAACGCATCCTTCACCAAATCCGCCATGTGGCCGACGACCACCACGGTGGTGTGGGGAGAAACCGTGTCAGCGACGCGCAATACATGCTCGATAAGTGGCAAACCGGCCGCGCGGTGCAGCACCTTCGGCTGCGAGGATTTCATGCGCGTGCCTTTGCCGGCCGCGAGGATCACGACGTGGACGTCGGACATGTCGGTCTGAGTGACTGCACAGCGCGGGCCGGAACGGCCCAGTCAGGGAAGAAGAGGAGACCCAGGCGCGTCAGTGACGCGGCTTGTGCGGTCGGATCGCGACGATCTTGCCGGCGGATTCGGCGTCGGCGGCGGCCGCGGCGTCCAGCGCGGCGCGGAAACCGGGCTGCTCGCGCAGCGCATCGAAGTCCGGGTCCTGCCGGGCGAGTGACCGGTTGTCCGGATTAAGGGCGATTGCCTGCTGCAGGTGCTCGAGCGCGGTCGCGGAATCGCTGCGGCGCATGCTGGCGACCGCCATCATGTAATGCGCATTGGCGTGGCGCGGATCGGTGTCCAGCGCGCGCCGGAGATGGTCGACCGCCGCGGCTTCGTCATCCGCATTGAGCGACACGGTGGCGGCGTAAACCCATTCGTCCGCGGTCTTTGGCGCAGGCGGCTCCTTCGGCTCCATCTCGCGCTCGCAGACCTTCAGATAGAGGCGCGCCCGCTCGAGCAGCTCGCGTTCATCCGGATAGCGTTCGATCACATTGCGAAGCGCAGCGGCCGACGCGGCGAAGTCCCGCCGCTGGAGGGCCTGAAGACCCCGCTCGTACATGGCCACGGCGTCGTGGTAGGTCGGCTTCGGCGGCGGCGGGGCGGGGGCCGTCTCGTTGGCGGTGGCGATTGCCCGATTTCCACCGGTACGCGCACCCGCGGTCGAGCGGGTCTCCCGCTTGGCGCGCTTGAGCGGGCGGCGCTTCCTGAGGTCGCTGCCCTTACGGGCGGCTTTACGAGCGGGTGTCCGAGCGGAGGTGGCTCGGCGCGATTTCGCCATCGGCATGTGGGCACCCCGTGGGGCCAGCCGGGGACAGTAACAAATCGCCTGCCACCGGTCAAGATCGTGAAAAAGCACTAGCGCCTTATGTTGTTCGACCTAGTCAGGCGCTTCTTGCTGCAGGATTCGGTAGAGCGCGTTGACGGTCAGGCGGTGTCGATCGGCCAGCAGCTTCAGCGCCTGGCGCTTGGAGCCGACACCGGTGGAGGTCAATTCACCTAATTCAGCCGACAGTTGCTCCGCGCTGGGAGCTGCGGCTACGTCCGCAGCGACCGGGGGGGCTGGCGGGAGCAGCACAGTAAACTCCCCGCGAGGCTCCGAAAAGCGGCGCAGCGCCTCAGAAATCTGGCAAATAACCAATTCCCCGTGAGCTTTGGTCAGTTCGCGCCCGATGCCTACCGTTCTATCACCGCCGACCCGCAGCAACTCCTCCAACGTGGAGCCGATCCGGTGCGGCGCTTCGAAGAAGACTACAAGGCGCGGCTCGCAGACAACGCCGGCCAGCCACGCCTTACGGTCTTTCGACCTAGTCGGGGGAAACCCAAGAAACGTGAACTCGGACGTGTCGAAACCCGACGCCGCGAGCGCCGTCATGACCGCGCTCGCTCCCGGAATGCTTTCGATACGCACGCCGGCTGCCCGCGCTGCGGCGACGAGCGCTCCGCCGGGATCCGAGATGAGCGGAGTGCCCGCATCGGACACGAGCGCGATCGAATCGCCATCGAGCAGGCGCTGCACGAGCCGCGGTCCTTTCTCGCGTTCGTTGTGCTCGTGCAGGCTCGTCGTGCGGGTTGAGATCGAGTAGTGTTGAAGAAGCCGGCCGGTCCGGCGGGTGTCCTCGGCAGCGATGAGGGAGACGTCGCGCAGGATCCGGAGGGCCCGCAAGGTGACATCTTCGAGGTTGCCGATGGGAGTGGCGACCACGTACAGGATGCCGGGCATGCGCGGGGCGAAGATTGTACCAGAATGTATTCCGCCGAACCGTTACCTCACTTCGTCGACGAGTACCTTGCGTGGCTCCACGAGGTCCATCCGACCAATGCAACGTTCGACGGCGTCCACCTTCACGACGATCTGCTGGAGGACCTGAGCCGCGCGGCCATTGATGGGCAGATCCGCACGCTGGGCGGTTTTTCCCGCCGTCTTGCCGCCATCGACCCGGCCCGGCTCACCGCGATCGAACGGCTCGAGCGCCCCGCGCTCGAGGCGAGCATCCGCGCCCGCCTCTTCGAGCTCGAGGAGGTCAGGACCTGGGAGCGCAGCCCGCAGCACTACGGCGACCTGATTGCGACGAGCCTGGCCGGCCAGGCGCTGTTCGATTACGCGCCGCTCCCCGAGCGCGCCCGCCGCGTCGTTTCCAAGCTGCACCAGGTGCCGCGATTGATCCAGGCGGCGCGCGACAATATCAAGGATGCGCCCGGCATTTTCGTCAAAGTCGGCCTCGAAAGCCTGCGCGGCACGCAGCGCTTCATCGAAGACGATCTGCCGCGGGCCCTCTCGAGCCTCGATGACCTGCACCTGCTCAGCGACCTGGCGGACGCCTCGACGGAAGCGTCACAGGCGCTCAGCGGCTACATCGCGTATCTGGAGAACGAGCTGGCGCCGAAAGCGCGGGGATCGTTTCGCCTGGGGCGCCAGCGACTGCAGCAGAAGCTTGCGCTCGACGAGGGGATCACGCTCGACGTCGATCGGCTGCTCGCGATTGCGCTGCGTGAATTGAGCGCGACGCAGGAGGAGTTCCGGCGCGCCGCGTCGAAACTCGACTCCAAGGATCCGCTCGGCGCCTGGACGCGGGCGAAGGCGGAACATCCGGCGGCCGGCCAGGTCGTCGCCACCGCGCAACAGCAGCTCGACGAGCTCGCCACGTTCATTCAGCGCCAGGATCTCGTCGCGATGCCCGACGCGGCGCGCGTCCAGGTTGCGGCGACGCCACGCTTCTATCGCTGGACGTTTGCGAGCATGTGGACGCCGGGGCCGTTCGAGAGCCGGCCGCTGCGCGCGTATTACTACATCACGGACGTCGATCCCGCATGGCCCGCGGAACGGCAGGAAGAGCACCTCCGAGACTTCAATTACGGCGCGCTGTGGGCGATCTCGATTCACGAGGTCTACCCCGGCCACTTCCTCCACTACCAGCACCTGCGCCAGGTGACCTCGACGTTGCGCAAGTCCATCCTCTTCTCGTCTGCCGCGATGGTCGAAGGCTGGGCGCACTACTGCGAGCAGATGATGGTCGAGGCGGGCTTCCGTCGTAACGATCCGGCCATCCGGCTCGGCCAGCTCGCCGAAGCGCTGATCCGTTTGTGCCGCTTCGTCGTGGGCCTACGGCTCCACTGTGAAGATCTCTCGGTCGAACAGGGCGTGCGCTTTTTCCGCGACGAGGCGTTCCTCGAGGAAGCGGCGGCGCGGCGCGAGGCCGAGCGCGGCACCTTTGATCCCTCCTACGTCCTCTACTCGGCCGGCAAGCTGATGGTCGTCAAGCTGCGCGAGGACTACAAGGCGGCGATGGGCGCCAAGTTCACGCTGCGCGAGTTTCACGACCGCTTGCTCGGGAACGGCACCGTGCCGCTGTGGCTGCACCGCGACCTGATGCTCGGCACGAACAATGGTGCGATGATTGAGTAGTTATGCCTCTGTACGAATACCAGTGTGAGTCGTGCCAGCGCCGCTTCGAGAAGATCCAGAAGTACTCGGATCCGCCCATCGAGGAGTGCCCGCACTGCGGGAAGGGACCGGTCAGGAAGCTGCTGTCGTCGCCCGCGATCCAGTTCAAGGGATCGGGTTGGTACGTCACCGACTACGCGCGCAAGTCTTCGGGCGACGGCGGGAAGTCGTCGGACTCGAGCACCACGTCGTCTTCATCGACGTCGTCGACCGCGAGCGACACGTCGACGTCGAGTAGCAAGACCGCAGACTCCTCCGCGAAGAAGGACTAGCGCCGCCCGGCGATGGTCTGTCCGAGATCGATGCCGCGCAGGTACTCGCGGAAGGGCTCCGCCAGGTCGGGCCGCCGCAGCGCGAAGTAGACGACGGCCCGCAGGAATCCGAGCTTGTTGCCGGTGTCGTGGCGGACGCCGTCGATGCGGCACCCGTAGATCGGACGGTCCTTCAAGAGCCGCCGCAGGCCGTTCGTGAGCTGAATCTCCCCGGTTCGATCCTTCGCGGTTTCTTCCAGCGCGGCAAAGATGTCGGGCGTCAGCACGTAGCGTCCGATGATCGCGAGATTCGAGGGGGCTTCGTCGCGGGGCGGCTTCTCGACGAGATCGCGAATCCGGTAGACGCCGGGGCGGACTTCCTCCGCGTCGATGATGCCGTAGGCGCTCACGTCTTCTCTCGGCACCTCCTCGATGGCGAGGACCGGCCCGTCGAGCTCTTCGAACACGTCAATCATCTGGCGCAGCGCCGGCGGGTTCGCATCGATCACATCGTCGCCCAGGATGACCGCGAAGGGTTCGGGGCCGACGAGCGTGCGGGTGACGAGGACGGCGTGGCCGAGACCAAGCGGCTCGCCCTGGCGCACGTACGAGACGTTGATCAGGTTCGAGATCTTGCGGATTTCGTTGAGCAGCTCGGTTTTGCCGCGCGCTTCGAGGAACGTCTCGAGCTCCACCGACACGTCGAAGTGATCTTCGATCGCGTTCTTGCCGCGGCCAGTCACGAGAATGATGTTATCGACGCCGGCCGCGAGCGCTTCTTCGACGCCGTACTGAATGATCGGCTTGTCGACGAGCGGCAGCATCTCCTTGGGCTGCGCCTTCGTCGCAGGAAGAAACCTTGTGCCGAGACCTGCCGCTGGAAATACCGCTTTACGGACCGTCTGCGCCATGGCCGGATGGTATCTCAGAGCGCACGGCTCCCGATATAGGATTTAACCCATGCTCGATTCCGCGTTCGTTCGCGATCACCTCGACGCGCTGGAGGCGGCGCTCCGGCATCGCGGGAGCGATCCGTCGCCGATCGTCGCGCCGCTCGGCGACCTCGATGCGCGGCGGCGCCAACTGATACAGCAGGTCGAGGGACTGAAGCGCGATCAGAACACCGCAAGCGCGGAGGTCGCGCGCGCGAAGAAGGAAGGGCGCGCCGCCTCGCACCTGTTCGAAGAGAACAAGGCGCGCGGGCAGCAGATCAAGCAGCTCGAAATCAAGCTCGATGAGATCGAGACGAGCCGCGCGGCGCTGCTGATGACGATTCCGAACGTGCCGCATGCGTCCGTTCCGGTCGGGAAGGACGCAGCGGACAACCTCGAAGTGCGGCGGCACGGCGAGCCGCGGCGGTTCGATTTCGAGCCGAAGCCGCACTGGGATCTCGGCCCGGCGCTCGGCATTCTGGACTTCGAGCGCGCGACGAAGATGTCGGGGGCGCGCTTCTCGGTGCTGATGCGCGAAGGCGCACGGCTCGCCCGCGCGCTCATCAACTTCATGCTCGACCTGCACACGCGCGAGCACGGCTACACCGAAATCGAACCGCCGTTTCTCGTCAACGCGGACGCGCTGCGCGGTACCGGCAATCTCCCGAAATTCGAGCAGGATCTCTTCAAGATCGGCGGCGACTGGGATCTGTATCTGATTCCGACCGCGGAAGTGCCGCTGACGAACCTCCACCGCGGCGAGATCCTCGACGGGCGGCAGCTGCCGCTTCGCTATACCGCGTACACGCCCTGTTTCAGAAGCGAAGCGGGATCGTACGGGGCGGACGTGCGAGGACTGATCCGCCAGCACCAGTTCGACAAAGTGGAACTGGTGAAGTTCACGACACCCGACCAGTCGTACGACGAGCTGGAATCGCTCACCGCGAACGCCGAAACAATCCTGAAGCGGCTCGGTCTTCCGTATCGAACGGTGCTGCTCTGCACGGGCGACATGGGCTTCGCGTCCGCGAAGACCTACGACATCGAAGTGTGGCTGCCCAGCCAGAACACGTATCGCGAGATCTCCTCCTGCAGCAACACGGAGGCGTTCCAGGCGCGGCGCGCCAACATCCGCTACCGGCCGCAAGGCACGGGCAAGGCGGATTTCGTCCACACGCTGAACGGGTCCGGCCTTGCGGTCGGCCGTACGCTCATCGCCGTTCTCGAGAACTACCAGGAGCGCGATGGCAGTGTGGTGATCCCCGAGACGCTGCGTCCGTACATGAACGGCGTCGACGTCATTCGCCCGCCTCGAACGTAAGCTGCTCGACGCCGCGCGCCTGGTTCCGGCGTACCTACTTGCGCGGCTGCCTACCCTCAGCATATAGTGCCCGACCACATATGGCGCCGAAGGACGATCTCAAAAAGGGCGGAGCGGAGTTGATGGTCCTCGCGGCCATCGAAGACGCGCCCCGGCACGGTTACGACATCGCCCGGGAGATCGACAGTCGATCGGCGGGCGTCCTCCGCTTTCACGTCGCGTCGCTCTATCCGATGCTGTATCGCCTCGAGCGCCGCGGCTGGATTACGGGTCGCTGGGTTGAAAGAGCCGGACACCGGCGTCGCCGGTACTACCGGCTCACTCCGGAGGGGCGGCGCACGCTGGCGGCACAGCGCGCAGAGTGGCGCGACTTGATTGCGGCCCTGACCCGCGCCGCCGGTCTCGAATCCGCGTGAGGCCGATGTGCGCCCGAACTTTCACGAACTCGTACGGAAGCGGCTGCCGCAGCTGACGCGCGAGACGGCCCACGAAATTGCCGACCATCTCGGCGACTTGTACGACGACGCGCTGCGCGCGGGGGCCGCGCATCGTGACGCCGTCGCGGCCGCGTTGTCGGCACTCTCCGACCATGCGGCGCTGATAGCCGATCCCACCGCGGTCGGGCGTCTGCCGTCCGGCGCGGCGCCGTGGCAGCCGGGTCAATCCGTCACTCGATCCAGCAGGGGAGGCGCGATGCTCGTGAATCTGCAGCGCGACGTGCGGTATGCGGTGCGCATGCTCCGGCGTCAACCCGGGTTTGCCGCGGTGATGATTCTCACGCTGACGCTTGGCATCGGCGTCAACGTCGCGGTGTTCTCGATGATGCGGGCGGCGCTGCTGGCGTCGCTGCCGCTCCCTGATCCGGATCGCCTGGTTGCGATTGCCAGCTGGACACCGCAGAGCGGCGCCCACACAGACTTCTCATATCCGCTGTACGTGGATGCACGCGACGCCGCCTCCGGTCTCGCGGGCATTGCCGGCTACCTCTCGGATGCGGTCGGCATCGCCACCGCGGATCAACGCGAGCGCGTCGTCGCGGAGTTCACGACGTCGAACTACTTCGATGTGCTGGGCGTGCGCATGCAGGCGGGGCCGGGGTTTACCGGCGCGGACGAGCGGCGGGGCGCCGCGCTTGTTGCGGTCATCAGCGATCGCATATGGCGCTCGGCCTTCGCAAGTTCCGAGGACGTCGTCGGCCGAACGCTTTCGGTGGACGGACAGGCGTGCACGATCGTCGGCGTCGCACCGCCGGGATTCACCGGCTTCGTCCGCGGCGAGCGCGCGGATTTGTGGGTTCCTCTCAACCAATTTTTCCCGCTGCGCCATCGGCCCGACATGCTCGACCGGCGGAACACCAGCTGGATGTCGCTCGTCGGCCGGCTCCGCGACGGCGCGTCGCCATCCCAGCTCGAGGCGGCGCTCACGTCAGCCCTGCGCGGGGCCGCTGCCGAGAACAACGCGGAGTGGCGCATGCGCGCGACGCCGGCGTCGGGCGGCGACACGTCTCTGGTCGAAGGGCTCGACCGTCCGCTGCAGCTGCTGATGGGGGTCGTCGCACTGATCCTCGTGATCATGGCGGCCAATCTTGCGAATCTGCTGCTCGCGCGTTCGTACGCCCGGCAGGCCGAGATGGCGGTGCGGCAATCGCTCGGGGCATCGCGCGTGCGCCTCGCCCAACAGCTGATCGTCGAGGCCCTGGTCCTCGCCACGGCCGGCGCACTCGGCGCAGTGCTGGCGGGCACGTGGGTCGCGCGCGCGTTCGAAGTGCGAAGCGCGTTCGGCAGCACGGCGCTGAGTCTGTCGATTCGCCCGGACTGGGCGGTCGTCGCCTTCACGGCGCTCGTCAGCCTCGTCACCGCCCTGGCGATTGGCGTCGCGCCTGCGCTGGGACTGCGCCGCGTCACCGCCACCGAGGCATTGAAGGCGGGCGGAGACATGGGACGCGTGGTCGTGACCCGCGCCCGCCTGCGCGGCGCGTTGACCATCGTGCAGATTGCCGTCTCGCTGATCCTCGTCGTCGGCGCCGGGTTGTTCCTGCGCAGCCTGTCGAAAATCCGCGCCGTCGATCCGTCCATGGCGACCGATCGCACCATCGCGGCGACGCTGAATACGACCTTGCGCGGCTACGACGAAGCGCGCGCGCGGCAGTTTTACAGCGCGGTCCTCGGCACGATGTCTGCGCAGCCGGGCGTCGAGTCGGCGGCGCTCGCGTTCGTGCTGCCCGTCACGGCCGGCGGCATGCGCACCAACTTGAGGGCCGGCAGTACGACTCCGCCGGTCGATGCGCCGATCGAGTTCGACATGGTCCCGGTCTCCCCCGGGTTCTTTCGGGCCACGGCGCTGCCGTTGCTGCACGGGCGCGACTTCAGCGCCGCTGATTCAGACACAGCACCGCGCGTCATCGTCATCAACGAGCGCATGGCGTCTCGGTTCTGGCCGTCTCGCGATCCGGTGGGTGAGATGTTCAAGATCGGCGGCGACGAGAGCTACACCGTCGTCGGTGTGGCCCGGGATACGAAGTATCGCAGCCTGCGGGAAGCGCCACGCATGACGATGTATCTCCCGCTGTCGCAGTTTCACGAATCGAGCGTCAATCTCGTCGTGCGAAGCAGCCTGCCCGTCGACGTGACGATCGCGGCGATGCGTGAGGCGGTCCGCCGCGCCGATCCCGCCATGCCGATTTACAACGTGCGCACGATGGCCGAGCACGTCGATCGCTCGCTGTATCTCGATCGGCTGCGCGCGCGATTGATTTCGACGCTGGCATTACTCGCGCTCGCGCTCGGCGCCGTGGGCATTTACGGCGTCGTGTCGTACACCGTCGCACAGCGCACGCGCGAGATCGGAATTCGCCTCGCGCTCGGCGCCGAGCCGTCGCGAATCGTGGCGTTGCTCGTCGCCGGCGGCGCCCGTCTGGCGATCGCGGGCATTGCGATCGGGACGGGCCTGTCCGTCTGGCTGGCGCGCGGCCTTGCCGCGCAATTGTATGGGGTGACACCCGCTGATCCGATCGTGATCGCCGGAGCGGCGCTGCTCCTGTTCACGGTCGCCGTGCTCGCGACGTATCTGCCGGCGCGGCGTGCCACGCGCATCGATCCAATGCTGGCCGTCAGGAGCGAATGACCGGTTGCTGCCGCGCTCGTGATACGCTTTTTCGAAGCGCATGCATCCCTGGCACGACAGCTACATCGACGACGCGCTGCTCGCAAGCGCGTTTCCCGTCGTCATCGAGATCCCGAAGGGCAGCAAGAACAAATACGAACTGGACAAGGAAACCGGGTTGCTCCGCCTGGATCGCGTGCTGTACAGCGCCGTCTACTACCCGTCGGATTACGGGTTCATCCCGCGCACGTTCTGTGACGACGGCGATCCGCTCGATGCGCTCGTTCTGGGTCAGGAACCCGTGTATCCGCTGACCATCGTCGAGGCCCGCGCGATTGGGGTGATGCGGATGCGCGACGAGAAGGGCGTCGACGACAAGATCGTCGCGGTCAGCGTGCACGATCCCGCGTTTGCCGACTACACGGACCAGAGCCAGCTGCCCGGGCACGTCCTGCGCGAGGTGCGGCGCTTCTTCGAGGATTACAAGACGCTCGAGCACAAGCAGGTGGTCGTCGAGGATCTTCAGGGTCCGGCCGAAGCACTGCAGATCATCCGCGACGCGCTGGAACTCTATCGCCGCCTGCGTCGTGGCCAGTTGACGAAAGTCTAATCTAGCCACCAGCCTACGCATCGTAGGTCCCCGCGTTACCGATCCCCGATAGCTGATTTTCTTCGCGCGCTCAGCTCAACACGACATGGCTAGAAGAATCGCAGCATGCCCGTGGTGTGCCTTTTGCTCCATGCGCGCCGCCTCGATGTTCCGGTGATCGAAAGCGGATGGCGAAGGAGAAAGACCTATGCAATGGAGGAACGCCGTTGCGCTGAGCCTGTCAGGGTTGTTTGCGGCCACACTGGCCACTGCGATTGGTGATTCGCGCGGCGTCGCCGCGCAAGAGACTGCAGTCGCACAGGAAACACAGAGTGCCCAAAGCGAGTTGAGTATCGCCGCCACCTCGCTCGCCGACGCGGGCACGACCAACGCCATAATCAATCACGCTGCGGCGACCATCCGCACGGGACGCCAGATCTTCCGATTCGATACGTTCGGCGACGAAGCGTTCTGGGGCGGGGCCCTCAAGCTGCACCAGGCGATCGAGGGATCGAAGTTCGGAGGCCAGGGTCCGGGACTGTCCCCGCGGGCGGCGCTGTCGCTTGGCCTGAAAGTCGACAGCCGCGCCCTTCCCCCGGAACTCGTGACCGCGCTCCAGCAAGGCAAAGTCAATCTGGACGATCCGGCAAACACGCTCGCCCTCCTCAAGCTGAACGCCGTCCTCGGTGTCACGGGTTTCTTCCGATCCAATGGGACGCTGCGGTCCGTCGGTATCCAGTGCGCGCTGTGCCATTCGACGGTCGACGATTCGTTCGCGCCAGGCATTGGCCGCCGACTGGACGGATGGGCCAACCGCGATCTGAACGTCGGCGCGATCGTCGCGCTCGCCCCGTCGATGCAACCGTTCCAGGATCTCCTCGGTGTGAGCAGCGGCACGGTGCGAACGGTGCTGAAAAGCTGGGGACCCGGCAAGTTCGACGCAGAGCTGGCGCTTGACGGCAAGGCATTCCGACCCGACGGTAAATCCGCCGCCACGCTGATTCCACCGGCGTTTGGGCTCGCCGGCGTCAACCTGCACACATGGACCGGGTGGGGATCCGTGACGCACTGGAATGCGTTGGTAGCCAACCTCGAAATGCACGGGACAGGAACCTTCTTCGATCCGCGTCTCGACGACAGCGAGCAGTTTCCAATAGCGGCCGCGAACGGGTTCGGGCACGTCCGCGTGGAGCCGGACAGAATCACGGCCAAGCTGGCGCCGCTGCACGTCTATCAGCTGGCGATCGCCGCCCCCAAGCCGCCGGCGGGCAGCTTCGATCGGGCGGCGGCCGAGCGCGGGGACGAGCTCTTCAGCGGGAAGGCAAAGTGCGCGATGTGCCACGTCGAGCCGCTCTTCACCGAGCCGGGGTGGAACCTGCACACGCCGAAAGAAATCGGCGTCGACGCATTCCAGGCGGACCGTGCGCCGGATCACCGCTACCGCACGTCGCCACTGGCCGGCCTGTGGACGCACGTCAACGAATCGCGCCATGCGGCCGGTCTCGCGCCGGTGAAGCAGGCCGGCTTCTTTCACGACGGCCGCTTCCGCACGCTCATGGACGTGATGAACCACTACAACCGAGTGTTCAACCTCGGACTGACCGATCAGGAGAAACGCGACGTCATCGAGTACATGAAATCGCTGTGATGAGCATTGCGTAGAATCGGCGGGTGGCGACGACGCTTTACATGATCGTCGAGCGGTTCAAGGGAGGTGACGCGGCGTCCGTGTATCGCCGGTTCCGCGATCGCGGGCGTCTCGCCCCCGAGGGCGTGCGGTACGTGAACAGCTGGGTGGACGAGCGACTGGAGCGCTGCTTCCAGTTGATGGAGACAGAGGATCGCGCGCTGCTCGATCAGTGGATGGCAAACTGGTCCGACCTCGTGGACTTCGAGGTCCACACGGTGATCACGTCCGCCGAAGCGCAGGTTCGCGTCGCGCCGCGATTGTGATCGCCTGCGTCCGACGACTAGACGCCGTGGCCGTAGCCGGGCTCCTCCGCCGGTTCTTCGGCCTGCTGGTCGTCGTCTCCATACTCCGGAGCCGCGCGCATCGCGTGACGGACGTCCCCGTCTGATTGGGGCCGTGTCGTACCGTCTGCGGGTACCGCGGCCGCGTCCGCATCGAATCGGCTGACGTTCATGGTCGTCCCTCCCTGAAAAAACAAAAGGGCCATCACCGGTGAGGGTGATGGCCCTTGAAAACCTGATCGTGTTGCGTCTGGCTACATCACCCCGTGCGCGTCGGCAGGTTAATGCCGACGCTGGTAAGGACGAGGCGAATCACCAGACCGCGGAACATGGTCCGGCGATTATGCCATATCCGGGCGGCGGAGGAGAAGCACGAGGCACGGCGCCTTCGGAGCGCGGCGCAGTCTACGTCCAGCCGAAGTCGCCGCAGGCGACGAAGGCTGGCGGAGAGAGAGGGATTCGAACCCCCGGTACCCTTCCGGGTACAGTGGTTTTCAAGACCACCGCCATCGACCACTCGGCCATCTCTCCGCTTGGGCAATTCTCGCATACTCAGCGGGTTAACCGCCGTCAGGTCTGGCATTCACCAGACGACCCGAACCGATGTAGTGTCGCTGGCAGCACAGGAGAGACCCTTGCCCTCGTATCGCATCCTGCCGCTGCCTGGCTACACGCCCACCATCGGTCGTCTGGTGGGGATGCTTTCTTACGCCCGCCAGACGACCCTCGACGCGGTGAAAGGGTTGACGCGCGAGCAACTCGATCACCTGCACGACGATCGAAGCAACAGTATTGGCGCCCTCCTCGCACACGTCGCTGCGGTGGAGCGCGGCTATCAGCTCGTCACGTTCGAGGAGCGCGAGCCCACGGCCGCTGAAAACGACGCCTGGTCCGCGGCGTTGAAGCTTGGCAACCAGGGGCGTCAGGCGATCCGCGGCCAGGATCTGCAGTTCTATCTCGACGAGCTTCAGCGGACGCGCGAGGTGACGCTCGCGGCGCTACGGACGCGCGATGACGCGTGGCTCGACGCGCCGCTCAGAGCTGCGCCGGCTCTGAATGCGCACTGGGCGTGGTTCCACGTTGCCGAGGACGAGATCAATCATCGCGGCCAGATCCGCTGGCTGCGCGCGCGCCTGCCCTAGTCCCCCTGAACCTCCTTCTCTGTTCGCGCAGTCCATCATTGACATCCTCGTCGGCTCGTGTAACCTATGGGTTACATGCGTCACGAGGACTCGTTCGATCACGCCGCACGCATCGAGAGCAGAACGAAACGGCTCTTGGCCTCTTCCGGAGCCATGTTCGTTGTCTGGCAGGCCGCGTACTTTTTGATCTTCAGACCGACAGGCGACGCGTTACGCAACGTCGATGCGGTGGCGAGCACAGGGTTCGTTGCCTGGGGCGCGGCCCTGCTGATGCTCCTCGCCACGGGCGGCGGCGCATTCAAGAGCCGAGACGTGCGCGAGATCGTCAACGACGAGCGGGCGCGCGCCAATCGCCGGCTTGCGTATCAGCACGGCTTCTGGGTCCTGATGCTCGTGAGCCTCGCCGCGTATGTCGCGGCCGCCTTCACCCCCGTCTCCGCCCGAGCGCTGGCGCATGTGACCCTGTCGGCTGGTGTCGTTGTGACGGTTGCCACGGTGCTGCGCCTGAATCGGCAGCAGCGGTGAGTCACAGCGAGCTCGGCAACCGTTTGAAGGAGGAGCGCGCCCGACGCGGGCTCTCTCAGGCGAACCTCGCCGCGCTCGTGCGCGTTTCGCGCAAGACCATCAACACCGTCGAGAACGGCGTGTTCGTGCCGTCGACCATTCTCGCTTTGCGCCTCGCGCTCGCGCTCGAGACCACCGTGGAGCAGTTGTTCTATCTCTCCGATGACGCGAAGCGATGATGGACGTGTTCAGGGTCGCGTTCGACGTATGAGAACCGCCGTCGTCCCACTCGTAGTCGGGACCGTAGGGCTTGTCATGGCGCTTGCCTCCGGGCTCGCGCTGGTTCCGCGTGTGCGGCTGGTCGACGTGCTGACACTGGTTGCGACGGCAGTCGGATCGGGTGCGGCGTTCGCGATCGCAGTCGTCCAGCTTCGAATCGCCATCGTTCGACGTGATAGGGACGACACGCTTCCGTGACCGACATCGACTCCTGGCTGACCGCGCTCGAAGCGCGACACCTCGCGAACCTCACCCGCCCCGAGCTGACGCGCGCGCTGCGCGCCTTGTCCTCCTGTTACGTCGAACGCCGTGAGCGTCTTGCCCAAGGGGCCGCGCTCGAGGGCGCCGGCAAGCGCGCCGCCTTTGCGCTGTTCTATGCGCCGTTGCACTTCCTCACCGTCGCGGAGATTGTTCGGGAGTTAGACGCGCGCGGGCGGCCGCTTGCGCAGATCCTTGATCTCGGCTGCGGCACCGGAGCGGCTGGCGCCGCCTGGGCGACGGCCGTCGACTCGCGGCCGACGATCACCGGAATCGACCGATCCTCCTGGGCGGTGCAGGAGGCGAACTGGACGTACCGGCACTTCGCGATTCGCGGCCGCGCGTCCACGGGCGACGTGACGCGAACGTCGATCCGCGCGGACGCGCGAACCGGCATCCTGCTCGCCTACACGGTAAACGAGCTGCCGGACGCCGGACGCGCGTTACTGCTCGATCGCATCGTCCAGCGCGTCCGCGCCGGCGCGGCACTGCTGATCGTCGAGCCAATCGCGCGCCTGACCAGCGCCTGGTGGGACGAGTGGCGCGACGCGCTCCACCGTGAGGGAGCGCGCGATGACGATTGGCGCTTTCCCGCGACCCTGCCGCCGTTGCTCCGCAGCATCGCGAAGGGCGCGGGCCTCGATCCGCGCGAGCTGACCGCGCGCACGATCGCGAAGATGTAAGCGCTACGCGCCGGCGCGTCGATAGGCGTCGAGAATTTCCTCGAGGCCAATGACGCCGACCAGGCGCGCCGCATTGGCGCGGTGGACGACCGGCACATACGGATGGTCGCCGATCGACCGCAGCGCGACGTCCAGCGGCTGATCGGGATAGACAGTCGGGAGAGACGTGGCAAGCGCCAGCACGCCTTCCAGCCGCGAGGTCCGCCGCCCCTCGCTCGCGAGATGCTCGAGATCGACGCGGCGCATCATCGACCATCCACCGGGACGCGACGCGATCAGAATTTCGCCGGCCCGGTCGGCCGCCGTCAATGCATCTTCGACGGTGTCGCCGGCGGACATCACCAGCGGCGGCACGCCGCGCATCGCGTCCTCGACACGCTGCACCGCGGCCTCCCGCTGTTGTTCCATCGACGGCAGATGGACGCCGTCCTGGTGGGCGAGCACGTCGAACATTGCGTCGCGCTGGTAGCGGCGCGAGACGAGATACGCAATCGTGTTGGAGATCATCAGCGGCAGCGCAATCGAATAGCTCCCGCTGACCTCGACGATCATGAAGACCGACGTGATTGGCGCGCGAAGGATCCCCGCAAAGAGCGTCCCCATTCCAATCAGCGCGAAGGCGCCGGTTGTCGCGTCGAAGGACGGAACGAGGACGCGCGTGGCGCCGCAGACCGCGCCGCCAACCATCGCGCCGATGAAGAGCGTCGGCGCGAAGAGCCCGCCCGGCGTGCCGCTCGAAAACGACACCACCGTCGCGATGATTTTCAGCGCCGCGAGCACGGCCAGCGTCACCCACGTATAACGGTCGTGCATTGCCAGGTCGACGTATTCGTAGCCGGCGCCGGTGACCTGCGGGTATCGCATCGCGATCACGGCGATCGCCGCACCGGCAATGGCCGGCTGCAAGTAACGCGTCCAGGGAGGCAGGCGCCGCAGCGCCGCACGCGCGAACAGCGCGAGCTTCACGAACACGATCGCGGCGACGCCGCCAACCGCCCCCAAAACCGCATACACGATCAGATGGCTTGCGTGGGTGAAGTGATAGACGGGAACGCGGAACAGCGGCTGGTCGCCAAGGAACCACTGCTGCACCAGCGCGCTCGAGACGGCCGCCAGCACGATCGCGCCGAGGGCGACGGCGCTCCACGTCCCGATCACTTCTTCGATGACGAACAGCACGGCGGTGATCGGCGAGTTGAAGGCCGCGGCCAGGCCGGCAGCGGCGCCAAGCGGCGCGATCAGTCGCAGGCGATCGCGCGACAGTCCCACGCGGCGGCCAATCGCGGATGCGATCCCGGCGCCGACTTGGAGGGACGGATCCTCGGGCCCCAGCGATTGACCGCTGCCGATCGCCAGCGCACTCGTCACGAACTTACCGATGACCGTGCGAAACGAGATATAGCCGTCGTAGATGTACACGGCGGCCTTGGTCTGATTCACGCCGCTGCCGCGCGCGGCAGGAAAGAATCGTTGCACCAGGAGCGCGACGACCAGTCCCATGGCCGGCAGAACGACGAACAGACGCGAGGTCGGCGGCTTCAGCCCGGAGCCAAGGAGCCACAGGCGCGTGGACTCGATCGCCACGCGAAAGCACACGACCAGCAGTCCGGAGAACACGCCAATCAGGAGCGCCAGCACGAGAAAGAGCTGCGGCTCCCGCAGCGCGAAGAGCGGACGCGCACTTCCCCGGGACCTCACCGCTCCGCCTTCCGCGCCGCGGCGATCAGCGACAGAGCCCGGTCTGGACCGTCCGCCTCTCCGCACACCTCCGCGGTCGCGATCTCGATCGCAAACGCGGCCTCCATGACGACGTCGACGTCGTCGGGATGTCGGACGAGCGACCGGGTAGCCGCGCGGGAGGACAGAGCAGTCTCGGGAGTCAATGCCGCAAGCCGCGCCGAGTCGGGGTGTGCCCGCACGCAATCCGCCAACCGCCGGCTGGCGAGCGCAAAGGCTCGAGTGGTGCGAGAGGCACGAGCCGAGAGAGCCAGACGGCGTTGAAAGGGATCCAGATCGAGCACGAGGCGGGCGATTTCCGCGTCGCGGCGGACGTTGGGGGAAGAGGCGCCCTCTGTGACCGCACGCTGCAGGTAGCGTGCGGCAACCGCATACTGCGCCGAGCGGAACGCAAGCTCGCCCGCGCCCGCCAACGCATCCGCGTCCGTCGGCGACTGCTCGAGGACGTGCTCGTAGATGGTGGCCGCCTGCGCGTACAGGCCCGCGTCGGCCAGACGGCGCGCGAGGCCCTTCCTCCCGTCGGCATCATTCGGCAAGTCCGACGTGAGAGCGACGAGATCGGGCCTCGCCCGTTCCGCCTGTCCGTGAGCGATCAGGTAATCGATCAGTTCCAGCCGCACCTCGCGACGCCGGCGCTCGGCGTCGGTGTCCCATGCGCCTTCAACCGCGCCGTGGTAGTAGCGGATGGCCTCGTCCGACGCGCCGTCCTGCGCGGCGATGCGCCCGAGCTCCAGGTTGACGGACCCATTTCCGGGCTCGTCGTTCCACAACGTGAGCAGGTAGCCGCGCGCTTCGGCGGGCCGTCGCGCTGCGACTAGCGCCCGCGCGAGGCGCAGCCGCAGTGCGCGATCCTCGTGCGCGTACAGGAGTGCGCTTCGGAAATCGTCGACTCCTTCGGTCGCCCGACCGGCACGCACCGCCCGATCCGCCCGCGCGGACCATTCGGCGGCCAGCGTTTCGAGATGATGCCGATGCAGACGCGTGACCGTCGCGGTCAGGACAGCAAGCGGCAGAATCGCTGCGGCAAGCGAGCCAAGGACGAATCGAACGCGAGTACTGTCGGACGTGCTTACGATCACGGCGACGTGTCGTCGTCTCCGTCGAGTGGTGACCCAACCGCGGCGCCAGTCGTCGCTGCGGTGAATGCGAAGGGAAACGCGAAGCGCGGCCGCAGCACTCGCTCGCGCCGGCGCTCCGCCTCCAGGTTCAACGCACGGGCTTTCAACAGATCGTCGAGTGCGATGACGCCGATCACGCGAGTCACCGGGCCGCGTTCGACGACTGGAAATCGCGTCAAGCCCGTATCGGCCATGCGATGCACGATCATCCGCAGCGGCTCATCCGGGTAGGCGACGACCGGGCGCTCGCGCACGATGCTGTTGAAACCGGCCGACGCTCCCGCGCCACGATCGATGAGCTGCTGCAGATCGACGCGGGTCACCACGCCAAGGAGCCGCTGATCGTCGTCGACGATCGGGTAGAGCCGCTGCGGCCCGCGCGCCGGATCGACGTGAAGGGCCGCCAGCAGCACGTCGAGCGGCGCCTGGGGCGGCAGCGCGATCATACTCGTCTGCATCACCTCGCGCGCGAACAGGATCTCGAGCGGATCCACCGCGTACTCGCGACTGAGATGGAACCCTCGTCGCGCGACCTTCTCGGTGAGGATCGATCGCCGCAGTGTCAGGACCGTACACGCGTGGGCGAGTGTGACGGCCACGAGCAGCGGCAGCAGCATGTTGACGTCGTGCGTCAGCTCCAGCGCGAACACGACGCCGGTGAAGGGCGAGCGCATCGTGCCGCCGAGGATCGCGCCCATGCTGACGAGCGGCCAGAACCCGACCCCTTCGTAGGGCAGCACCATGGCTTCGAGACCGCCGAGGGCCCCGCCCATCATCAGCAGCGGCGCGAGCACGCCGCCTGACGTCCCCGAGCCAAGCGAGACCGACCAGATGATCGACTTCACGATCAGGATGCCGAGGATCACGCGTTCGGTGACGTCACCCTGGAGCAGCGCGCCGATCGTGTCATAGCCGACGCCCAGCGCCTGCGGGAACACGTATCCCCCGAGCCCGATGACCAGGCCGCCAATTGCCGGCCACCACATCCAGTGAATGGGCAGGTGTTGAAACGCGTCCTCCGCGGCGTACACCGCCGCCGTGAGCAAGGCCGAGAGGCCGCCGGCGAGAAGTCCGGCGATCACGCAGCCGGCCAGCCCCTGCGGACCGATGAACGCCGGGTGCACCTGCACGGGGAACAGCGGACCAAGGCCGATGATGTAGCGCCGCGCCGCCGCGGCCGTGGCGCTCGCGAGCGCGACGGGAATCATGCTGCGCGGCTTCCATTCGAACAGCAGCAGCTCCACCGCAAGCAGCACCGCCGCGACCGGAGACGCGAAGGTCGCCGACATCCCGGCCGCGGCGCCCGCGACCAGCAGCGTCTTACGCTCGGCGCTCGTCAGGTGAAAGAACTGCGCGATGAGCGATCCGACGGCACCGCCCGTCATGATGATCGGCCCTTCCGCGCCGAACGGCCCGCCGGAGCCAATCGAAATGGCCGCGGAGACAGGCTTCAGCAGCGCCACACGCGGCTCGACACGGCTGCCGTTAATCAGAATCGCTTCGATGGCTTCGGGGATGCCGTGGCCGCGAATCCGTTCGGATCCGAAGCGCGCCATCAGGCCGATGATGAGCGCGCCCACGACCGGCACGACGATCACGAAAGGTCCGAGATGGTGGTTGGCCGGCGAGACGAGCGTCGTGCTCCACCGTTGAAAGAAGAACAGGTTGCTGAAGAGGCCAATCAGCTTGAGCAGCAGGTCCGCAACATACGCGCTGACGATGCCGATGCCGACGGCAAGCGCGCCGATCGCGACGACGCGCCCGGTCGTAGTGAAGTCACCGAGCTCCGAAAGGTCGACAGTTGCCTTACGCACGGCGCGCAGCCCTCCGCGTCCGCCGCTTGCCGTCGTCGAAGAACATGACCGGGTCGTTCTCTCCGATGGCCATGGCGCTGGTCAACGCATCGAGCGAGGCCGCGAGCGTGCGGCGCCGTGACGGCGAGAGCCGATCGATGCCCTGAATCAACCGGTGCTGCGCGAGGTTGGGCGCACGCCGAAGCAGGCGCCGCCCCTCGGGCGACAGCCGCAACTCGACGCGCCGCCCGTCGTCGGCGCCGGTCCCGCGCACCACCAGCCCGCGATCGACGAGGCGCGCGACCACCGTCGACACGGAACTCTGGTGCGTGTGCGTGCGGGCCGCGAGATCGTTCAGGGACAGGCATGGCGAGTCGGCCAGTGATTGGAGCACGAACAGTTGCGCGCCGGTCAGCCCGAGATTCCGTTCCGCCCATCGCGACGTTTCGTGCAGTGCCTGGACGATGCGGCGCACCGAATCGAGCACGATGCGTGTGTGGCCATTTGTATGGGAGCCCATATATCTAAGTGTAGCGCTCCGCTGCGCATTCGCACAAGGTGGACGGCCCGGATTGCTGTCGGGTTTCGGGTAGAATCCCCCGGGATGCCCGAGACCACTCCGACCGCGCCTAGGCGCTCCGGCCTCACGCTCACTCAGCAAATCTTCCTTGGTCTCGCGCTCGGCATCGTCGCTGGCTGGCTGGTGAGCGAATATCACCCGACCTGGGCCCCCTACTTCCGCCCCTTCAGCCAGCTGTTCCTGCGATTGATCAAGATGGTCATCGCCCCGCTCATCTTCGCGACGCTCGTGGCGGGGATTGCCGGGGCGGGGCACGTCAAGGTCGTTGGGCGGATGGGGCTGCGCGCGATTATCTATTTCGAGGTCGTCACCACGGTCGCGCTCGTCATCGGCCTCGTCGCCGTCAACGTCATCCGCCCCGGTGTCGGGGTCAACCTGCCGCCGACCCGATCGGAGATCCTCGCCGCGCCGCAGACGTGGGATCAGATCCTCCTGCACGTCGTGCCCGAGTCGGTCATCGACGCCATGGCCAAGGGAGACGTGCTGCAGATCGTCGTCTTCAGCATCCTGTTCGCGATCGCGCTCGGCATGATCGGCGAGCGCGGCCGCCCCGTGGTCGTCTGGTGCGAAG